>JAABRA010000413.1 GCA_011391155.1 Burkholderiales bacterium | reverse complement strand
GCATCTACAGCAGCAATGTCGACCCTCAAGACCGGGCCTTGCTGAAAGATGTCGAAAAGGCGCTTTCCGCGAAGTAGTTACGATCGGACTCGCGTCCGGGCACCGGGGTGCTGACAGTCAATGAGGGTGAGATTCCAGTTTCTGCGAGTCTGGCCAAGGATCCTCTGGACGGCTTCCGGCAAAGCCGATCCAGAACCAGAAAAATCTATACAGTGATGAGATTCCGCATGATTTTCACAAGTCGCCCGAAGGTGTGACGCCGTTTTGCGGGCATGTCGAACGGAACCCCCTGCAAAACCTTCAGGGTGCGCAGTCCGATGCCCAATTTGCGATCATCTTCCGAAAGGCCGAACTCCCTGGGTGAACGCGGATCGCGGATGTGGAAATCCAGCACGATATCCGAACCGGGATTCCATTCTGCAGGGACCGTGAGATTCATCACCTGGGGTTGATTCGAGGCACGGAACCACCAGCACCCTGCATCAAATCCGTTGACCTTGACATCCACCGCAAGACGGGGGTGGGCGCGATGGACGAACGCGTGGGCAACAAATTGAAGGGCCACCTCCATTCCCTTCGAGGCCGGTGTCATCATCGTCAGCCGAGCATCCGCGCCATCCGTCCATGTTCCCCACAACTCGGGACTCGACCAGCCTGGACCGAAGTGATAAGAGGGGTGGGATAGCGATGAGAAGCGTATCGCCTGGAGCATTTGCTGGCCGAAGGCGCGGGCGTGGCTTCCGGAGTCCAGGAGAAGGTCAAGCGAGGGGAACGGCTGATTGATGACTACGGTTCTGAACAACGGGATGGAGCTTGTGCCGCCCTGCACATGCAGCAGGTGCTCGCGGATTGCCGCCCAATATTTCTCACGCCAATCCTGCTGGCAAAGAATCAGCTTGTTGTCGGTCGCGACGAGTGGAACCAGTGAATGGGTGTTGTCTGACTGGAGGAATGCTTCGACCCCCGCCATGACGCCAGGCCAGGTGGGATTGAAGATGTCGTCGACAACGACGATGCCACCCGGCGCAAGAACGCGCGATGCCAGGCGGATGTCGCTTTCCGTGTGCTCCCGCGTGTGGCAGCCGTCGACGCTGAAGAGCCTTGCCGGACCACCGAGCTGTTCCAGAATGGTCCCGGGTTGTACCGTCAGACTATCTGCCTTCAGCAGCGATATGCCATCCAGTGATCCCACGTGACGCTTGATGTTGTTGATCAGTTTCTTGCGGCTGCCCAAGCCGGAAAAGTCCATATTGAGATGCTGATCCTCAAAAATATCGATGGCGATAGCATGCTCACCGATGTTGCGCAGGAGGCAGAGGGCAATAAAAAAGCGTCCGTGGTGGACGCCGATTTCAGCGAAAGATCCGGCCACACCGTGCTCGACCTGGGTCTGGGAAAGCAATGTGGTTAATGCCAGTGCACCGGGTTCGATCCAGCCTTTGACGATGCCATTTCCTCCGTGCAGCACGTATGCGATGAATCGATCGGGAAAAGGTAGTTTGTAAAGGTCGATTGTCATGTCGTTCGCTCAAGAGCATCCTGATGATGGAGGATGTATCGCCTTCGCACAGAAAAACTCCAGGCGATCGGGATTTCCGGAATTCAGGGTGGTGGGGGCACATCCCCGTCACAGCGCAATCACACCGCTATCGGTTGTTGTTCGCCATGCTTCACTATAAATAGCTAACACTGACGATTCTAAGCAGGGAAAGAGCATTTTTCTTTCATATTCAATCGCCTCTCTTGTCCGCCAGTGTTTCACGGAACAGCGGCGCTTACTGCCACGGCACCGGCGCCTGCTTCAGCGATTTCAGCACCGCCGGCAGATGCGCCGCAGACTCGGCCAGATGTTCACCGAGCGTGGCCTGCAGGCGGTCGGCGCCACCCTTGGGGGCCGTGGCCAGCAGGCTTTGCGCAGTGACGATGTCGTTCATCGCGCCCAGCAGGTCCTGTGCCTGTGCCAACGCGCTGGCGCAGGCCGTCAGTTGTTCAGGCGGCCACAGTCCAGCGAGGAAATCCAGCGCGTAGCGCAGTTTCTTGGCCTCGATGCGCACCTGGTGGCGTTCGATCGGATCGAACAGGTTCGCTTTGCGGATCTGTTGCAGCAACGTGCGGTGGCGCTGGCGCAGGCGCTGGCGCGCCCAGCGCGGGAGCGCTTGCTTCGGCGCCGCGGAGGTATCGCCCTTGAGCCGCAGCACGGCCCGCGTGAAGGCCAGCAGGTGCTCGCTGTAGTCGCGGCTGGAAAGGCTGTCCCGCGCGGCGGCGGTGGCGGCTGCGCCTTCCTTGCGCGCCCAGGCCTGCAGCCGGGCGGCGTCGCGCGGGCCCAGCAGCGCGGCCAGGCCGGGCAGCAGCGTGGTGCGGAACACGTCGTGGTCGCGCGCCGCGCCCAGGCTTTGCGCCAGCGCCTTCCAGTCAAGGCTCCACCGCGCCACGAATTTGCCCGGCAGCACCGGCGCGAACACCCGCAACGCGGCCCGCAGGCGGCGAATTGCCACCCGGGCCTGGTGCAGGAACTCGATGTCGTCGCCGGTCAGCACGCCGGCCTCGTTCGCCTGCAGGTGTGCCAGGCCGGCCAGTGCCACGGTGCGAAAGGCGTCCACCGGGTGCTGCTCCGGCTGCAGCACGAGCGGCGCGGCCTTCACTGGTTTGGCCCGGCGGCCCTGGAACACCGCGTAGCCGCGCTCGGCCTTGCTGGCGGTTACCGGATGCAGGCGCGCAGCCTGGCCCAGCTTGCGCGCCAGGCTGAACAGGGCGTCGGCCGGGCCGTCCTTCAGTTCGAGCTCCAGCTCCAGCAGCGGCTGGCGGCGCGGGCCGTCGGCCGTGACCGAGGTGATGCGCCCGCGGTCCAGCGCGACCTCGATCTGCGCCTTGCGATGGGTGATCAGCCAGCTGCGGCGTGTGAAGTCGGTGGTGAAGACCGGCACCAGATCTTTCGCCTTCGCCAACAACCCACCCGCCAGCACGGCGTCGTCGACCAGCGCCGCAAAGTCGAAGCGGCCGGGTGTCGTGGGCGCTTCCCATTCGCCGCGCCGCGCCAGGCCGCCGATCACGGTGCCGGCCGTCTTGACCGTCAGCAGGGTCTGGCGTGCGATGCGGCGTTCGCGCACGGCCATGCGCCGCGCCAGCAAGGCCAGCTGGGGCGTGTCGAAGTAGGTGTTGAACAGCTTCTGCCGCTGCGACGGCACGGCTGCCAGCAACGGGTGCGCCAGCAGCAGCGGCACATCGCTGGGTGAAAGCGCCAGTTTCAGTTCGGTTTCAAAGGCCATGGCCGGTGTGCAGGGCAGGGTGAGGTCGACAGTCTGACAGTACGCGGCGTTTGGCGCTACCGTCGCGCGTTCGCGTCCCAGACCACGGAGCCTGCTGCGTCAAGTGCTGCGAGTGGGCATCCGTCGTCCGGGCGTACTCCGGGATAGCCGGACAAGGGGCAAACTGCAATTTTCAAGCGAAAATGGCATCAACCCAGCATAGAATGGTCAGAAGTTGCTATCAAAAAAGACTATTCGCGGACTCAGGAACAGGGCAGCAGCCGCTTCAGATACCTTCCGGTGAAGCTCGCCGGGTTGGCCGCCAGCTCCTCCGGTGTGCCCACCCCCACCACGGTGCCGCCGCCCGCGCCGCCTTCGGGGCCCATGTCGATGAGCCAGTCGGCGGTCTTGATGACGTCCAGGTTGTGCTCGATGATGACGATGGTGTTGCCGGCGTCGCGCAACTGGTGCAAGACTTTCAGCAGCAGGTCGATGTCGGCGAAGTGCAGGCCGGTGGTCGGCTCGTCCAGGATGTAGAGCGTGCGGCCGGTGTCGCGCTTGGAGAGTTCCAGCGCCAGCTTCACGCGCTGCGCCTCGCCGCCCGACAGCGTGGTGGCGGCCTGGCCCAGGCGGATGTAGCTCAGGCCCACGTCCAGCAGGGTGTGCAGCTTGCGCGCAATGGTCGGCACGTCCTTGAAGAAAGCGTGCGCGGCCTCCACGGTCATGTCCAGGATCTGCGCGATGTTGCGGCCCTTCCACAGCACTTCCAGCGTTTCGCGGTTATAGCGCAGGCCGCGGCAGGTGTCGCAGGGCACATAGACGTCGGGCAGGAAGTGCATTTCCACCTTCACCATGCCGTCGCCCTGGCAGGCCTCGCAGCGCCCGCCGGCGACGTTGAAGCTGAAGCGGCCCGCGCCGTAACCGCGTTCGCGCGCGGTGGGCACTTCGGCCATCAGTTCGCGGATCGGCGTGAACAGCCCGGTGTAGGTAGCCGGGTTGCTGCGCGGCGTGCGGCCGATGGGCGACTGGTCGACGTTGATGACCTTGTCGAAGTGCTCCAGGCCCTGGATCTCCTCGTGGGCCGCAGGTTCGTCGTGGGCGCGATGGATCTTGTGCGCCGCCGCGGTGTACAGCGTGTCGTTGACCAGCGTGGACTTGCCCGAGCCGGAAACGCCTGTCACGCAGGTCAGCAGCCCGACCGGAAAATCGGCGCTCACGCTTTTCAGGTTGTTGCCGGTGGCGTTGACGACGCGCAGCACTTGGGGCTCCTTCTGATCCTTGAGCGCATGGCGCTTTGCCGGCACGGCGATGCTTTTGGCGCCGGACATGTATTGCCCGGTGACCGAGCCCGGCGTGGCCTCGACCTCGGCGGCCGTGCCCTGCGCCATCACGCGTCCGCCGTGCACGCCAGCGCCGGGGCCCATGTCGATGACATGGTCTGCGGCACGGATCATGTCTTCGTCGTGTTCGACCACCAGCACGCTGTTGCCGATGTCGCGCAGGTGCTTCAGGGTGCCGATCAGCCGGTCGTTGTCGCGCTGGTGCAGGCCGATGCTGGGCTCGTCGAGCACGTACATCACACCGGTGAGGCCGCTGCCGATCTGGCTGGCGAGGCGGATGCGCTGCGCCTCGCCGCCGCTCAAACTTTCCGCGCTGCGGTCCAGGCTCAGGTAGTTCAGGCCGACGTCGTTGAGAAACTTCAGGCGGTTACCGATCTCGCGCACCACCTTGTCGGCGATCTCGGCCTTGGCGCCGAACATCTTCAGGGTGGTGAAGTAGTCATACGCCTCGCGCAGCGTGGCGTGGCTTATCTGGTAGATGGCGCGGGCCTGCTCGCCTTCACCCACTTTCACGTGGCGCGCTTCGCGCTTGAGACGCGTTCCGCCGCAATCGGTGCAGGGCTGCGTGCTGCGGTAGCGCGAAAGTTCTTCGCGCACCACGACCGAATCGGTTTCGCGGAAGCGCCGCGCCATGTTCGGGATGATGCCTTCGAAGGGGTGCTTCTTCGTCACCCGCTTGCCTTGGGAGGCTCCCGAGTCCATCACGTAGCTGAACTTGATGTCGTCTTCGCCCGAGCCCAGCAGAATGGCCTGCTGCACCGGGGCCGGCAGCGAATCGAAGGGCGCGTCGATGTCAAAGTCGTAGTGTTTGGCCAGGCTTTCCAGCAGCGCGAAGTAGTAGCCGTTGCGCCGGTCCCAGCCCTTGATGGCGCCGCTGGCCAGGCTTAGCGTCGGAAAGGCCACCACGCGCGCCGGGTCGAAGAAGTCCATGGTGCCCAGGCCGTCACACGTGGGGCAGGCGCCCACCGGCGAGTTGAACGAGAACAGGCGCGGCTCCAGCTCGCTGATGGAATAGCTGCAGACCGGGCAGGCGAACTTGGCGTTGAACAGGTGCTCCCGTGCCGGGGGAGGGGCCCCGGCGCCTGCCGGTTCCGCGCCGTCCATCTCCAGCGCGATGGCCCGGCCCTCGGCCAGGCGCAGCGCGGCCTCGAAGCTCTCGGCCAGGCGCTGGCGGATCTGGTCGAAGGCGGTGCGGGTGGCCAGGGCCGCCGCCTGGCTCGCATCGCCGGGTTCTTCGACCGCCAGGGCGTCGGCGGGGCGGGCGCGGGTCTTGACCCGGTCGATCACCACATCGATGTCGTGTTTTTCGTTCTTCTTGAGCTTGGGCAGGTTGTCGAACTCATAGGCCGTGCCGCCGACGCGGAAACGCACATAGCCCTGCGCCTGCAGGTCGGCGAACAGCTCCAGGAATTCGCCCTTTTTCTCGCGCGCCACCGGCGCCAGGATCATCAGCTTCGTGCCTTCCGGCAGAGCCAGAACGGCGTCGACCATCTGGCTCACGGTCTGGGCCTGCAGCGGGAGGTTGTGGTCGGGGCAGTAGGGCGTGCCGGCGCGCGCGAACAGCAGGCGCAGGTAGTCGTGGATCTCGGTCACCGTGCCCACGGTGGAGCGCGGGTTGTGGGAAGTCGCCTTCTGTTCGATGGAAATCGCCGGGCTCAGGCCCTCGATCAGGTCCACGTCCGGCTTGTCCATCAGTTGCAGGAACTGCCGCGCGTAGGCGGAAAGGCTTTCGACATAGCGGCGCTGGCCCTCGGCATACAGCGTGTCGAACGCCAGGCTGGACTTGCCCGAGCCCGACAGGCCGGTGATCACCACCAGCTGGTTGCGCGGGATGTCCAGGTCGATGTTCTTCAGGTTGTGGGTGCGCGCCCCGCGCACGCTGATGCGCTGCTGGCGCAGCACGGCGGCGAGATACCGTTCTTCCGGGCCAGCCGCAGCCAGCGGGGTGGCCGGGGCTGGGGGGTGGAGGCTGTCGGTGGAGGATTTCAGAGTCAAGGTTCGGGCGTCCGGGAAAACCTTCCATTATCCGGGCTGGCGGGTTTTCCGTCCGGGGTCGGGTCAGCCCCTGTTCTGGCGGCTATCCGTCACCCACAGGCCGATCAGGGAGAATGTGAGGTTTTCTACCTGCCCTGCGGATTGGTCTCCAGCGTGTCCGAGTCTTCTGTTTCCCCTTCTGCCGCGACATCCGCGTCAACCGCCATGACGCCGGTGGAGCGGCGCGCCAGTTTTTCGCTGGCGTCCATCTTTGCCCTGCGCATGCTGGGGCTGTTCGTCGTGCTGCCGGTGTTTGCGCTGGAAGCGGGCAAATATCCCGGCGGTGACGACCCGGCCCGGATTGGCCTGGCGATGGGTATTTATGGCCTGACGCAGGCCGCTTTTCAACTGCCCTTCGGCCTCGCGTCAGACCGGCTGGGGCGAAAGCGCGTGATCGTTTTCGGGCTGCTGCTCTTCGCGGCGGGCAGCCTGCTGGCGGCTGCGGCCACCAGTCTGAACGGGCTGATCCTCGGGCGCAGCCTGCAGGGGGCAGGCGCGGTGTCCGCGGCCGTGACCGCGCTGCTGGCCGACCTGACGCGTGATGAAGTGCGTACCAAGGCCATGGCGCTGGTGGGCGGCAGCATCGGGCTGATGTTTGCGCTGTCACTGGTGCTGGCACCCTTGCTGGTGGCGGCTGTCGGGCTGTCGGGGCTGTTCGTGCTGACCGCCGCACTGGCGCTGGGCGGCGTGGCCGTGGTGGTCTGGGGCGTGCCGCCCGAGCCGGTGTTGCACAAGCACCAGCCGCGTGGCAGCTTGTCCGAGGTGATGCGCCATGCCGGCTTGTTGCGGCTGAATTTTGGCGTTTTCGTGCTGCACTCGGTGCAGCTGGCGATGTGGATGGCCGTGCCGGCCTTGCTGGAACAGGCCGGGCTGGCGAAAGACCATCACTGGTATGTCTATCTGCCCGCGGTGCTGGCGTCGTTCTTCGTCATGGGGGGCACGCTGTTCCCGCTGGAACGCCGCGGCTACCTGCGCGCAGTGTTTCTGGCCGCCATCGGCCTGATCGCCCTGGTGCAGCTGGGTCTGCTGATGGTGGCTTCGGGCGCTCCGTCGGTCACCTCGCTGGGGCTGCTGATGTTTGTCTTCTTTTGCGGGTTCAACGTCCTGGAGGCCAGCCAGCCCAGCATGGCTTCGCGCATGGCACCACCGCGCTCGCGCGGGGCGGCACTGGGGGTCTACAACACGTTGCAGTCGCTGGGCCTGTTTGCCGGCGGCCTGGCGGGCGGCTTGCTGGTCAAGGGCTACGGTGTGCAGGGTCTGTTTGCCGTCTGCACGGTGGCCATCCTGCTGTGGCTGGTGATCGCCTGGCCGATGCGGGCGCCGGGCAAAACCACCGGCCCGGCGGTTTCCGTGGCCCCATAATCAGGGGATTTTCTGAGGAGTTTCCATGGCATCGGTCAATAAGGTCATCATCGTTGGCAACCTCGGCCGCGATCCCGAGGTGCGTTCTTTTCCCAGTGGCGACCGGGTCGCTAACGTCACGATCGCGACCACGGACAAGTGGAAGGACAAGCAGACTGGTGAAATGCGCGAGGCGACCGAGTGGCACCGCGTGGTGTTCAACGGCCGGCTGGCGGAAATTGTGGAGCAGTACCTGCGCAAGGGCTCGCAGGTGTACGTGGAGGGCAGCCTGCGCACCCGCAAATGGACCGACCAGAGCGGGGTGGAAAAGTACAGCACCGAAATCCGCGCCGACCAGATGCAGATGCTGGGCAGCCGCCAGGGCATGGGCCAGCCGGCGGACGACGAAGGTGGGGGCGGTGGCGGCTACGACAGCGCGCCGCGCCGGGCTCCGCCGCCTTCGCGCGCAGTGCCCGCATCGGCCGCACCCGCGCCGGCTCAGCGTCCTCCCGCACCGGCACCCAGGGCCTCCAGCGGATTTGACGACATGGACGACGATATTCCTTTCTAACGCGCGCCTGGCCCCAACTCATGGCCACCAAGAGAACCTCCATCACCCCGGTCATGGAGGTTTTTTTTGGGCCTTGACAAATACATGGGGGGGTATATATACTAGGGCAAGTATCCAAGGAGTCTCCATGCATTTTGCTGTTCCGCCTGTCGGTCGCCCGTTTCTGGTTGCTGCCCTTGGGCTGGCGCTGGGCTTGGGTGCCGCCCAGGCCGCCGCGCCGGTCGTGGTGTCCGTGGTTCAGGCGCGCCCCCAGGCGGTGCCCACGGGTTTCGAATTTGACGGCGTGGTCGAGCCCGTCAAGCAGAGCACGATTTCGTCACAGGCCTCGGGCCGCGTCGCCACGATCACGGTCAAGGCCGGAGACCCGGTGCGCGCCGGGCAGCTGCTGGCGACCATCGACGACCGCGAAACCCAGACCGGCGTGCAACGCAGCCAGGCCCAGGTCGCGCAGGCCGATGCCGAGCTGCGCAACGCCCAGGCCCATGCCGCGCGCACGCGCGAATTGCAGGCCAAGGGCTTTGTCAGCAAGGCTGCGCTGGACACGGCCGAACTCCAGTTGAAGGGCGCTCAGGCCGGACGCGACGTGGCCAGCGCTGGCGCGCGCCAGTCGTCCCTGTCGCAGGGCTTCACGCGGGTGACCGCGCCGTATGACGGCTGGGTCCTGCAGACCTTCAGCGAAGCCGGCGATCTGGCGGTGCCGGGCAAGCCGCTGATGACCCTGTATGCCCCATTGCCCTTGCGCGCCGTCGTCCAGGTCCCCGCTTCGCGCGGTGAAGCCGCCCGTGCCGCCAGCCGGATCGAGGTGCAGCTGCCCGGCGCTGACGGCGCGGGCCAGTGGGTGAGCCCGAGCAGCCGCTCGGTCATGCCGGCTGCCGACCCGGTGTCGCAGACCATTGAATGGCGGCTGGAGCTGCCCTCCGCTGCGGTTCGTGGCTTGGTGCCCGGCCAGCAGGTGCGTGTGCGATTCGTGGGCGGCCAGGCGCAGCGGGTGGTCGTGCCAGCCGCCGCAATCTTGCGTCGCGGCGAACTGACCGCCGTGTATGTCGCCACGCCCACCGGGTTCGCCCTGAAAGCGGTGCGCCTGGGCCCCGACCATGGCAGTGCCGGCGTTGAAGTGCTGGCCGGCCTGCGGCCGGACGATCGCGTGGCGCTCGACCCGGTGCGCGCCGGGTTGGCGGGTGCGCGCGCAGGCGACGCCGGTGCCACGGTACCCGCAACGGTGACCCCAGCCAGCGCGACACGCTGAAGGCCAGCCATGAGCGACCCCAACAATTCCCCTGCGCCGCGTCTCGGCGCCTCAGGCCGCATCGCTGCGGCGTTTCAGTCCAACGCCATCACGCCGTTGCTGGCGCTGGTGGCCCTGCTGCTCGGCCTGTTTGCCGTGCTGGTCACGCCGCGCGAGGAAGAGCCCCAGATCAACGTGACCATGGCCAACGTGCTGATCCCGTTCCCTGGGGCCAGCAGCGAGGACGTGCAGAACATGGTGGCCCGGCCGGCCGAGCAGCTGCTGTCGCAGATCGCCGGCATCGAACACACCTACTCCGTGGCCCGTCCCGGACTGGCCGTCATGACGGTGCAGTTCAAGGTCGGCGTGCCGCGCACCGATGCGCTGGTTCGCCTGTATGACGTGCTCAACGCCAACCAGGACTGGGCGCCGCGCGACCTCGGCACACTGACCCCGATCGTCAAGCCCAAGGGCATCGACGACGTGCCGGTGCTGGCCGTCACGCTGTGGAGCCGGGAAGGGCTCGCCGGCAATGATC
>JAABRA010000412.1 GCA_011391155.1 Burkholderiales bacterium | reverse complement strand
CAAGGTGCTGGTGTTCATCGTGCTGGTGGCCAGCTTCGACCTGCTGCTGGGCTACACCGGCATCGTCAGCTTCGCCCACACCATGTTCTTCGGCATCGGCGCCTACGGCATGGCCATGGCCAGCACCCGCCTGGGGCCGACCTGGGCGGCACTGGGCGCCGGGCTGGGCGCGTCACTGGTGGTCTCGCTGGTGCTGTCGCTGGCCGTGGGGCTGTTTTCGCTGCGCGTGCGCGCCATCTTCTTCGCCATGATCACGCTGGCGGTGGCCTCGGCGTTCCAGACCTTCGCCTCGCAGATGTCGGACTTCACCGGCGGCGAGGACGGGCTGAGCTTCAAGCTGCCCGAGCTGCTGATGCCCAGCCACGAATTCCTCGACGCGCCGTTCCTGGGCGTCTCGGTGGACGGCCGCCTGCTGACCTACTACCTGCTGTTCTTCACCGCCCTGGTGCTGTTGCTGGCGTTGTTGCGCATCGTGAATTCACCCTTCGGACGGGTGCTGCAGGCGATCCGCGAAAACGAATTCCGCGCCGAGGCCATTGGCTACCGGGTGGTGGTCTACCGCACCACGTCGAGCGTGCTGTCGGCGCTGTTTGCCACGCTGGCCGGCGCCATGCTGGCCCTGTGGCTGCGCTACAACGGGCCGGATACCTCGCTGAGCTTCGAGATCATGATCGACGTGCTGCTCATCGTGGTCATCGGCGGCATGGGCACGATGTATGGCGCGGCCATCGGCGCGGTGCTGTTCCTGATTGCGCAAAGCTACCTGCAGGACCTGCTGCGCCTGGCCAGCGAGGCCACCACTGCCGTGCCGGTGCTGTCCGCACTGCTGTCGCCCGACCGCTGGCTGCTCTGGCTGGGGCTGCTGTTCGTGCTGTCGGTCTATTACTTTCCCACCGGCGTAGTGGGCCGGCTGCGCGCCTTGCGCGCGCCCACTGCTTGATTTTCAACCCACCCAAGAGGAGACACCAGCGATGACCACTGAACCAAGAACGACGCGCCCATACGAGGGGCGCACAGGCCTGCGGACCCGTGCAGCAGCCTGGACGGGCGCGATCGGTGCCGCCCTGCTGCTCTCAGCTTGCGGCGACGGCGACGGCGCCAGCGACCCGCTGCTGCGAAGGACG
This sequence comes from Burkholderiales bacterium, assembly GCA_011391155.1. Lineage (GTDB taxonomy): Bacteria > Pseudomonadota > Gammaproteobacteria > Burkholderiales > Burkholderiaceae_C > JAABQG01. The sequence goes on along the minus strand of JAABRA010000412.1, from coordinate 9,303 downwards.
CATCTGGGAGAAATTCGCGGGTCCAGCGACACGGCCTCGTCCACCTACTCCTGGAAGGGCATCCCCTATGCGAAAGCGCCTGTGGGTGCGCTGCGCTGGCAGGCGCCGCAGGAACCCCAGGCATGGGCCACGCCCCGCACCACGACGGCTTTCGCCAATGCCTGCGCCCAGTACGGCCGAGTCTACGGCCCCGGCAGCAACAACAAGCACGACGAAACCATCGCAACGACGCTGAACCAGGCCGTCGGCAGCGAAGACTGCCTGTACCTCAACGTCTGGCGTCCCGCCACCGACGCGGCAAACCTGCCCGTCATCGTCTTCCTGCACGGCGGCAGCAACGTCTCGGGCTACACGGCCGACCCCGTGTATGACGGCGCGGCGCTGGCCAGGACCGCCAACGCGATCGTGGTCACGCCCAACTTCCGGCTGGGCATTCTGGGGTTCATGAACCTGCCGCAGCTCAAGACGGGCGACGCGTCCACGGACTCCGGCAACTTCACGATGCTCGACAGCATCAAGGCGCTGCAGTTCGTGCGCACCAATTCCGCCTCCTTCGGCGGCAATCCGGACAACGTCACGGTCGTGGGCCAGTCCGCCGGCGCGATCAACGTCTGGGCACTGCAAACGTCGCCGTTGATGACGGCCGCCAACCCGAAGCTGTTCCACCGCGTGATGCCCATCTCGGGCGGCATTTCGCTGGCGACCAACCTGCCGGCCGGCAGCCTGCCCACCTTGAACCCGGCCTCGGTGTACCTGGCCCAGGGCAACGCGCTGCTGCAAAACCTGGTGATCGGTGACGGCCTGGCGACCGATACCGCCTCGGCCAACACCTACATCGCCAGCCGGACCAGCGCGCAGATCGCCGAGTACGTGCGCGGCAAGTCGGCCTCGCAGCTGTTCACCACGCTGCTCACCCGCCTGGCGGCGCTGGGCCTTGCCGGATCGGGCCCGATTCCCGATGGCGCGGTGGTGGCGAGCGACCCGATCGGCGCGATCAATGCGGGCAACTATGTGAAGGTGCCGGTGCTGGCGGGCAACACCCGGGACGAAGGCAAGCTGTTCCCCTCGTTCCTGCCGCTGGTGGGTGGCACGGGCAATGCGCGCCTGGTGACGGACGCGCAGCTGTTCACCAACCACTTCAGCTACAACCCGGACGCCGCCGCCCAGACCACGGTGGAGCAGTGGATCGCGCCGACCTACCTGCCGGTGAGCGCGCCGACCACGGGCTTCACGGCCCGCGCGGAGTCGCTCAACCGCATCTTCTTCCTGAACAGCCGGGACAACGTGCTGAACGCGTTGAAGACCAGGCAGGAGAACGTGTGGTACTACCGCTTCGATTGGGACAAGCAGCCAGCCCCGTGGAACGACATCTACGGCGCGGTGCACGTGGTCGACTTGCCCTTCATCTTCGGCAACTTCGGGCCGTCGCTGTTCGGCAATGTCTGGTTCAGCACCGCGAATCGCCCCGGCCGACTTGAACTCTCCAACGCGATGATGCAGACGGTGGCGAACTTCGCGCGCAACGGCGATCCGAACAACGCGGCGCTGGGCGCCTCCTGGGCCGCATGGCCGCGCACGATGGTGTTCGACGCGAGTCTGGCCGCCAAGTCGATCCGCGCGGAGTAACCCGTTTGCGCCGGACCCGAATCAGCGCCACACCGGTGGCTGCAGACCTGATCGGGTTTGCGGGCACCGCGTTCAACGTGCCGAACTGAGTCCGGATCGCGGCCGGCCGTTCCGCGCACCCGTCAGGGGACGGGTGGCCGGCCAGCGTGATGGTGCCGGGTGGCAGTGCGATCCGTGGGCCGAACGGACGCAGGGCCAGACCGGGCGTTTCACCCCATCGTAGGGTCAGGGACATGTTTCAAATCAGGAGACTTCCAATGAACACAATTTCCCGGAAATGGATCAGCGCAGGGCTGACGGCATTGCTGTGCCTCGTGGGCGGGGCGTCGCTGCCCCTGCGGGCGGCCGAACTGGTGGTGGCGCAGGTCGCGCCGCTTTCCGGCGTGCTCGCCAGCACCGGCAAGCAGATGGTGCTGGGCGGTCAGATTTACTTCGATCACATCAATGCCACTGGCGGCGTGCACGGGGCCCGGATCAAGCACCTGGTGGTGGATGACAGCTACAAGGTCGATGAAACCGTGCGGCTGACGCGCGAGGTGCTGGCGCGCAGCGATGTCGTGGCCCTGTTCGGCTTTGCCGGAACCGCCAACGTCGGCAAGTTGCTCAGCGAGGGCGTGCTGGAGGCTGGCGGCGCCGCGCTGGTGGCGCCCTACACCGGCGGGGAAGTGCTGCGCAAGCCCTTCAACCCGTGGATCTTCCACGTTCGCGCGGGCTATGCCGACGAAGCCGAGCACATGGTCAAGCAGGTCACCACGCTGGGCATGCAGCGGGTGGCCGTGATGTACCAGGACGACGCCTTTGGCAAGGCCGGCCTGGCTGGCGTGGAGGCCGCGCTGGCCTCGCGCAGCCTCAAGCTGGCTGCGATGGCGCCCTACGAGCGCAACACTGACAACGTCGAGGCGGCGGTCAAGCTGGTGAGCGCGTCCGATGCCCAGGCGGTCATCATGATTTCGGTGAACCGCTCCACCGCGGCCTTTGCCAAGCGCTACCGCGAGACCGGTGGCGGCGCCCAGCTGTACAACATCTCCGTGGTGGATCCGGCAGAACTGGTCAAGCTGGGCGGCCTGAAGAACCTGCATGGCCTGGGCATCAGCCAGGTGGTGCCGTATCCCTATGCGCCCAACACCGCGGTGGTGCGGGAATACCAGGCCCTGCTCAAGAAGTACGCGCCCGGGGAGTTGATCAACTACACCAGCTTCGAGGAATTCCTGGGCGCCAAGGTGCTGGTGGAAGCCCTGCGCCGCGCCGGCCCCAGCCCGACCCGCGCCAAGGTGGTCAAGGCGCTGGAGTCGATGGAGCGCTACGACCTGGGGGGCACGCAGATCGACTACTCGGCCGTCAACCGCATCGGATCACGCTTTGTCGAGGTGACCGTGATTGGCGGGGCGGGAAAGTTGTTGAAGTAGCGCTTCCCCGGCGCAGGGCGAGCACTGGAAAAGGCAAGGCAAAAAAATGGCATTCACATCCCACTACCTGACCTGCGCGGGGCGCGAGATTCACTTCACCGAGTGGGGTTCGCGCCAGGCGCCGGCCGTCATCGCCTGGCACGGACTCGCGCGCACCGGGCGGGACATGGACGAACTGGCCGGGCATCTGAGCCGGCAGGGGTACCGGGTGATCTGCCCCGACACGCTCGGGCGGGGCCTTTCGCAGTGGAGCCCGGACCCGCGGCACGAATACTGCCTGGCGTTCTACGCCCGCATGGCGCGCGAACTGCTGGATCAGCTCGACATCCAGCGCCTGCACTGGGTCGGCACCTCGATGGGCGGGGCCATCGGCATGGTTTGCGCGTCTGGTTACTTCGAGCCCACGCTGAAGGGCCGATTCCAGAGCCTGGTGCTCAACGACAACGCCCCCGAACTGGCGCCCGCCGCCATCGAGCGCATCAAGGCCTACGCGGGCAACCCGCCGGCCTTTGCGACAGTGCTGGAGCTGGAGGCCTTTTTCCGGCAGGTCTACAAGCCCTACGGCTGGCTCAGCGACGCCCAGTGGCGCCGGCTGACCGAAACGTCGACCCGCCGCCTGCCCGACGGCCGCGTCACGCCGCACTACGACCCGGCCATGGTGCAGCAGTTCCTGCACCACCCGGACGACTACCGGATCTGGCATCACTACGACACCTTGCAGATCCCGGTGCTGTGCCTGCGCGGGGCGGATTCCGACCTGGTGCTTCCGCAAGCCGTGGCGGCCATGCGCCAGCGCGGCCCGGGCCAGCGCGGCACGCTGCAGGTGGTGGAAGTGCCGGGCTGTGGTCATGCGCCAGCGCTCAACGTGCCGGAGCACCTGGCGCTGGTGAGCGATTTCCTGGCGGCTTCAAGCCGCTCACCGGCGGTTTGACCCGGCACGATGCTGCCGGGAGCGGTCTGGCGCCCGATTGGCAGGCCTGTTTTCAATATTTTCAAGCTTTATTGCCACCATCCCAGCGTCGGATGGTCATTGTAAGCTATCGAATTGTGACTGAAAAGGTGTGAACCCAGGGGCCAGCGACCCATCCGCCGGGCCGCCGGGGGGCCACCCGGGTCGCGTCCGCACACCACCGGCGACGTGAAAAGGCCCGCCGGTCCGAATCTTCGGGCCGGCGGGCCGTGATGGGTGCGCGGGCCTGCTTCGTCCCGATTTGTCGGACGAGACAGGAAGACGCCTTGCGAGTCATCCTGCAGCGACTCCGCGGCGCGTACTGCCGCGCGCCACGACATGGCGCGCGGGTTGTGGAGATCCTGTTGCGACGCGTCAGTTGCGGTCCTGCTTGAGCGGCCGGACCGGCGCCACATACACCGGGGGCGGAGGGGGCGCCACGAACACCGGCGGCGGCGCTTGCACCACTGGCGGCGGCAGGACTTGCGGCGCGGGCGGCGCCACATAGACCACGGGCGCCGGCGTTGCCGCGCGCGGGGTCGGCACCTGGGCCTTGCCGCCGAAGCGGTAGATCAGGCCCAGCGAGACCATGTCCACGTTGCCGATGTTGCCCACGGCGTCGTTCACACGGTAGCGCTCGGCCTCCAGGCGCATGCCCAGTGCCGGCGTGAAGTCGTACTGCAGGCCGACGCCGAGCTTGAGGTTGGTGGCTCGCACGCTCGGGTTCGGGTTGGTGACGACCACGATGCCGGTGCCGCTGAAGTGGTCGCGGGCCTGGGTGTAGGCGGCGCCCACGCGGCCGAACACCGAGAAGCCGGCGCCCAGGGGCAGGGTGCCCACCAGGTCCAGGTTCAGGCCGCGCAGCGTGATGTCGCCCTTCAGGGAGCCGGCCGGCGTGGTGGTGGCCGTGAAGCCGTAGTGGCCCAGGTCGTAGTAGCCGCCCTCGATGCCCAGGTACGGGTTGAACTGGTAGCCGCCATAGACCTTGTAGCCGGTGTCGCGGTCTTCATCGACGATGGAGGTCGTCGCGATGCCCGCGCCGGCCAGGCCGCTGGTGATGCGCGCGTCGTCGATGGTCGCGGCCGCGCGGCCGATGGCGCCGCCGGCGTACCAGCCGCCGTCCTGGGCCAGGGCCGGCGCACTGGCGATCACCGCCAGGGCGAGCAGGCCCAAGGTGCCGGATGCTTTTTGGAAGTTCACGATGTGTTCCTTGTGAAATGGGATGGGTGGGGCGTCCGGAGCTTTACTGCGCCGGCACGTTGATGACGGTGTTCACCAGGGTCACCGAGGCGCCCAGGGACAGCGCACGCCCGTTGAGCGTCGTGATCGCGGCGTTGCCCGCCGTGGAGAACGAGGCGCCAGCCTGCGAGATGATCGTGCCGACCATGGTTCCGCCGCCGCCGGCGTTGATGGTGGCGAAGGTGCCGACCTGCCAGAACACGTTCTTCGCCAGGGCGCCGTTGGCCAGGATGATGCTGCGCGGCGCTGCGGCGCCGGGGCCGCCCACCGTCAGGGTGGAGGCCATCTGGAAGACCCAGACCGCATTCGCGTCGCCCTGGGCGTCCAGCGTGAGGTCACCGCCCTGGATCAGGAAGGAGCCCGAGGCCGCGGTGTACACGCCGGGGGCCAGCGTCAGGTTGGCCAGGTTGCCGGCGCCCGGGTTGGGGCCGCCGGGCATCGCCACCAGGGCGTTATAGGCCGTCAATGCGTCGGCGCGGGCGGCCAAGGCAATCGCGAAGGTCTCGGCGGTGCCTTCCGACGGACAGGCCACGGTGGGCGGCGGCGCGGCGGTGTAGATCTTGCCATTGACGGTGCCGACGTTCAGCGGGGTTTCGGTGTAGGTGCAGCCGGGTCCGGCGTCATGGAAGCCGGTCACCGCGGTCGAGATGGCGGTAGTGCCGATGTCGCCGTTGATCACGGTGTACAGGCCCTGGCTGGTCATGCCGGCGGAGCCGCCGAAGGTGCCAAACGGCGCGGCGTCGCCCAGCGGCACCAGCACCGGGGTCGGCGGCACGGCGCAGTTCACCGTGCTGAAGGTCCAGCTGTGGTCATTGGGCATCGTGTTGGCGGGCAGGGCCAGGTCTTTCACGCCGCTGTTGCCACCCTGGATGCGGGCGGTGTAGGTGATGCCGGCGGTCAGTGTGCCCAGGGGCGTGAAGCTGGCGATGCGTCCGGTGGCGGCGTCCAGCACCACGGTGGCAGCAGTGACCGGGGTCAGGCCCGGCGCGGGGCCGGTGACGGTGAACACGCCCGAGTTGATGGTGGACGGGTCCATGCGCAGGCCGGACGGCACCTGGAAGGTCGCGTTGATGCTGGCGTTGGTGCAGACCCCGCCGGCGCTGGACGCCGGGTTGGTGGACGACACCGACACATTGGCCGGCGGCACGGCCGCTGCTGCCGTGACAAAGGTCCACACGTAGGCGCTGGCCGCGGGCAGGGCCGCCTGGTTGCCGGCCAGCGCGTTGCCGGCCAGGTCGGTGGCGCCGGTGGTGATGGTCACGGTGTAGGTGGTCCCGGCGGCCAGGGTGGCGGCCGGGGTCAGCACGGCGGTGCGGTTGCCGACGACATAGTTCACGGCGCCGGCCGGGGCCACGCAGGGCGCCGCGCAGCTCAGGCGGAAGGTGGCTGCGGCCAGGCTGGCGGGCGCCATGTCTTCGGAGAACAGCGCGGTGACCGCGGCGTTGGTGGGTGCGCCGGGCGTCGGGCCGGGATAGGTGGTGGCAGGCACCGTCAGCAACACGCGGGGGCGTGTGGTGTCGGCCAGCACGCCGGTGCGGAACCGCCAGACGTAGGGGCTGGCCAGCGCCAGGCCGGTGGCCAGGCTGCGCGCGCCGGTAACGGTGGCGGTGTAGGTGGTGGAGGGCGACAGGCTGGTGCCGCTGGCCATGGCAAAGGTCGCGATGCGGTTCGTCGGGTCCAGCGAGACGGTTCCAGCCGGGCTGGTGCAGGGCGCGGCGCAACTTACGGTGAAGCTGGCGCTGCCGGCGATGGCGGCCATCGATTCGCTGAAGGCGGCGCTGATCAGCGCGTTGTTGAGGGCCACGCCGGTGGCGTTTGGCGCGGGGGTCACGGCGGTCACGGTGGGCGGGACCGGCGGGATCACTGGCGCAGCGCCTTCACCCGTGGTGAAGCGCCAGACCGCGGGGCTGGCCAGCGCCAGGCCGGTGGCCAGGCTGGTGGCGCCGCTGATGGTGGCGGTGTAGGTCGTCAAGGGCGCCAGCGTGGTGCTGGCGGCCAGGGCCAGCGTGGCGACCCGGTTGGCGCTGTCGAGCGACACCACCGTGCCAGTGGGGCTGACGCAGGGCGCCGCGCAGCTCAGTGTGAAGCTGGCGGCACCCGTGATGGGCGCCATCGGCTCGCTGAACACGGCGGCGATGACGGGGTTCTGGCGCGCCACGCCGGTGGCGTTGTTCACCGGCACGACGCTGGTCACGGTGGGCGGCAGCTGGGGCAGCACCGGGGGCACAGCCGCCACGGTGGTGAACTGCCAGCTGTAGGGAGCCGCCATGGCCCGGCCGGTGGCCAGGGCACTCGCTCCGGTGATGGTGGCGGTATAGAGCGTGAGCGGCGCCAGCGGCAGGCCGCCGGCCAGCGTCAGGGTGGCCAGACGCTGGTCGGCGTCCAGGGCCACGCTGGCGGCGGGGCTGGTGCAGGGCGCCGCGCAGGTTAACGTGAACGTCGCGCTGCCGGTGATCGGGGCCATCGGCTGGCTGAAGGCCGCGGTGATCAGGGGGCTGTTGAGGGTCACGCCCGTGGCCAGGTTGACGGGGGTGACGGCGGTCACGGTGGGCGGCAAGGCATCGACGTCGCCGAACCCCAGGATGGGGTCGCGCCCGCCGTCTCCGCCGCAGCCTGCGGCCACGGCGCCCAGCAGCAAGGCTGCGAGCCAGGGCCGGATGCGGCCATAGCGAGTGGATCGGTTCATGTACTGCTCCTCGTTGATCGAATGAAAAAGTCTCCGGCCGGGCCAACCGCCAGGGTGGGCGCAGGACCTGAGGGTCCCATCCGCTTTCAGGGATGTGGCGCTGAGGATCGCGCCTGGCCGCCGCGGCGTCTGTGCGGTGGCGAACGCAGGAAACTGAGGAGAGGTCCCGGGGACGACCGCGCGGCGCGCACGTCAGTCGCCGGCCTGCCTGGGAGGGAAATCAAAGTGTTTTTGGCACCATCCCAGCGTGGAATGGACTTGATCTGCTATGAAAAAAAGCAAATTTTTCACGAGGGTAGCCTGGCGTGGCCTGCCCTGGTCGCCCTCGGGCGGGTCGCCCGGCGGACGGGCCGGGCCGCCGGGGGCTTGCGCTACGCCTTCGCGCCCAGCGCCAGCGCGGCCGCGCGCGATGCGGCCAGCGCGGCGTCGTCGGGCCGGGCCTGCGTGGGCCAGCCCGCCAGGTGGCGCTCGGCCAGGCTGGTCAGCGCGGCGATCCACTCCAGGCTGTCGTTGAGGCAGGGGATGTAGTTGAACTCGGCGCCACCCGCGTGCAGGAAGGCCTCGCGCGCTTCCATGGCGATTTCCTCCAGCGTCTCCAGGCAATCACCGGTGAAGCCGGGGCAGACCACGTCCACGCGCTTGGACCCGCCCTGCGCCAGCGCCACCAGGGTGGGCTCGGTGTAGGGCTGCAGCCATTTCGCCTTGCCAAAGCGCGACTGGAAGGTCAGCTGCCATTTGTTCCGGGGCAGCCCCAGCTTCTCGGCCAGCAACCGCGCCGTCTTGTGGCATTCGCAGTGGTAGGGGTCGCCGAGGTGCAGCGTGCGCTCGGGCACGCCGTGGAAGCTCATGACCAGCTTGTCGGGCCGGCCGTGGTCTTGCCAATACGTCGTGACGCGCCGGGCCAGCGCCGCGATGTAACCCGGGTCGTCGTGGTAGCGGTTCACAAAGCGCAGTTCGGGAATCAGGCGCACGTTGGCGGCCCAGGTATAGACGGCGTCGAACACGCTGGCGGTGGTGGTGCCGCTGTATTGGGGGTAGGCCGGCAGGATCAGGATGCGGGTGTGGCCTTCGGCCTTGAGGCGGTCCAGCTCGGAGGCCATCGACGGGTTGCCATAGCGCATCGCGTAGCGCACGGTGACGTGATGGCCACGTTCGCCCAGGTGGCCGCGCAGCAGCGTGGCCTGCTTTTCGGTCCAGACCTTGAGTGGTGAGCCCTCGGGCGTCCAGATCGAGGCGTATTTCTTCGCTGACTTCGCGGGCCGGGTGCGCAGGATGATGCCGTGCAGGATCAGCCACCAGACGGGCCGGGGGATTTCCACCACGCGGTGGTCGCCCAGGAACTCCGCCAGGTAGCGGCGCAGGGCCGGGGCCGTGGGCGCGTCGGGCGTGCCGAGGTT
>JAABRA010000411.1 GCA_011391155.1 Burkholderiales bacterium | reverse complement strand
TTGACGAAGAAACAGCCGATGATGGAGGCGACGATGGACACAGCGCCCAGGGCCAGCGGATACAGCACGGCGTTCATCGGGGCCGTGGCCACCAGCAGGGCGCCCAGCACCATGGTGGCGATCAGCGTCACGGCGTAGGTCTCGAACAGGTCGGCGGCCATGCCGGCGCAGTCGCCGACGTTGTCACCGACGTTGTCGGCGATCACGGCCGGGTTGCGCGGGTCATCCTCGGGGATGCCGGCTTCGACCTTGCCCACCAGGTCGGCGCCGACGTCAGCGCCCTTGGTGAAGATGCCGCCGCCCAGTCGCGCGAAGATCGAGATCAGCGAGGAGCCGAAGGCAAAGCCGATCAGCGGGTTCAGCAGGTCGGCGAGCTTCTTGTCCGGGGTCAGGTTGCCGTTGCCCACCAGGAACCAGAAAAAACCGGTGACGCCCAGCAGGCCCAGGCCCACTACCAGCATGCCGGTGATGGCGCCGCCGCGGAAGGCCACGTCGAGCGCCGGGCCGATGCCCTTGGTCGCGGCCTGCGCCGTGCGCACGTTGGCGCGCACCGAGACGTTCATGCCGATGAAGCCGCAAGCGCCCGACAACACCGCGCCGATGATGAAGCCAACCGCCGTGGTGCGGTCCAGAAACACACCGATCAGCACGGTCAGCACCACGCCGACGATCGCGATCGTCTTGTATTGCCGGGCCAGGTACGCTGCCGCGCCAGCCTGGATGGCTGCCGCGATCTCCTGCATGCGGGCGTTGCCCGCGTCCTGGGAAAGAATCCATCCGCGTGCCCAGAAGCCGTAAATGACGGCAATGAGCCCGCAGACAAGCGCCAGAATGAGCGCCGAGTTGCCTGCCATGTTTTTACTCCTCGAATCGTGTCTCGCGTGGAAGGGGTTCAACGCCTAGGAGGAACCCCCGCTGCGTTGCTTCCTCGCTCCCGACGCGGGGAGTCAATTGGCCAACCGACGCAATGTAACTTGAAAAGCCCCCGCTTCCCGGCCTCGCGCAAGCCCGGTGAAAGTAAAATCAGGGTTAATCCTAGGGCAGAACTGCTTTTTCTGATTCAACGCAAACACTGGAGACCCTCCCATGTCCCTCGACAACGTCACACCGGGCCCCAAGGCCCCGCACGAATTCAACGTGATCATCGAAATCCCGATGAACGCCGACCCGGTGAAATATGAAGTCGACCACGAAACCCATGCCATTTTTGTGGATCGTTTCATGAGCACGGCCATGCATTACCCCACCAACTACGGCTATGTGCCGCAGACCATCAGCGGTGATGGCGATCCGGTGGACGTGCTGGTGGTGACCCCGGTGCCGCTGATTCCCGGCGTGGTGGTGAAATGCCGCGCCATCGGCATCCTGAAGATGGAAGACGAAGCCGGCGTGGACGGCAAGGTGCTGGCGGTGCCGATCGACAAGATCCTGTCGCTCTACACCCGCTGGCAGAAGCCCGAAGACCTGAGCCCGATCCGGTTGAAGACCATCGCCCACTTTTTCGAGCACTACAAGGATCTCGAAGAGGGCAAGTGGGTCAAGATTCTGGGCTGGGAAGGGCCGGAGTCGGCGCATCAGGAAATCCTCGACGGCATCGCCAACTACCAGCGCGATCACGGCTGATTTTTGAAAAAAATGGCGCTTTCCCAGCGTCATACGGTCATTCATAGCTATCGAAAATAAAACGCATGCAGGGCTCGGTCCGGCAGGCGCTTTGTTCGTGGGGCGCAGGGCCGCGCCCCGGCTCAGCGGTTGGGGTCCGGGTACAGCAGCCCGTGCAGGCCGCCCTTGCGCCCGAAGGGCTGCCAGGCGTCTTCGGGCTGGGCCAGCCGGTCGGCCACGGCCCACATCGCGCTGGGGTTCATGCCGATGCCCAGATGGCTGGCAATGACCTCGATGTTCTCAGTGTTGGGGTTGAGCCGTGAGGGGGCCTGGAGGCTGCCCTGCCACGCCACGATGCCATCGCTGCGCGAGAAGATGCTGGTGGTCGGCACCGGAGGGGCATTCGGCAGGTCGAAGCGCCCGGTTTCGCTCTTGATGTCGCGCCCGCTGGTCAGGCGGAACAGCCGCCAGGCGTTGGTACTTTCGGGGGCGCCCGAAAACGGCGTACCCAGCGTTATCACGCCGCGCACCAGTTCGGGGTGGAGCTTGGCCATTTCGCGGGCGTAGATGCCGCCCAGGCTCCAGCCGATCAGGCTGACCTTGCGCTTGCCGGCCGCGATGAAGATTTCCCGCACCTGATGGGAGGCGGCTTCGAGCACGCCGGCGCGCGGGCCGAAGTTGTGGCCCTGGTTCCAGCCGGTCACGTCGTAGTTGCGCGTGGCCAGATAGTTACGCAGCGGCAGCGTCGAACCATCGCTGGCGGAGAGCCCGGGGAACACGATGACCGGATGGCCGTCGCCCAGGGGCGCGCGCAGCAGCAGCGGCCAGGCCGGCAGCAGCGCGCCCAATTCCCAGGCCGCACGAAATTCCAGGGCCAGCAGCCAGGGGCTGGGCGGGGGGCCTTCGTGCTGGTGGGGATTTTCCGGTGCGGAGGGGTTTGCCCCGAGGGCGTTGGAGGGGGTCACGGTTGCGCTGCCTTCCGGGTGTGAAGCTAGCGCTTACGGTAGCAGCTTTGCCCGCTTGCCGACGGTGAAAGCCCCGGTTTTAGAGGCGTCGCCCCGGTTTCCCGTCGCCTTGGCGACCGCGGGCATGGGGGTTACTACGGGGGGTAAGCCGGCAATCGGCTGCCGGGCCGGCGTTGGGCGCCTGAAAATGACACGGATCAAGGTCGGAGGCGGATCTCTGCGCTCAGTCGATATCGACGGTATGCACCTGGAAATGCCCGAGGCGCCGGTCGGAAAAATAACGTTGCAGGGTCTCGCGCACGGTTCTGAAGGCGATCTCGTCCCACGGAATCTGTGCTTCCGTGAACAGCTGGGCTTCCATGGTTTCGTGGCCGGGATTGAACTGCTCGCTCAGCAGCCGGGCGCGGTAGAACAGGTGCACCTGGCCGACGCGCGGCACGCTGAGCACACTGAACAGGGCTTCCATCTCGAACTGCGCGCCGGCCTCCTCGTCGGTCTCGCGGGCGGCGCCCTGCAGCGTGGTTTCGCCGAGTTCCATGAAGCCGGCGGGCAGGGTCCACTTGCCCTTGCGCGGCTCGATATTGCGTTTGCACAGCAGGATGCGGTCGCCCAGATGGGGCACCGTGCCCACCACGTTCAGCGGGTTTTCGTAGTGAATCGTCTGGCAGGCGGTGCAGATGGCCCGCTCTTTCGTGTCGCCGTCGTCGGGCACGCGGTAGATGACGGGGGTGCCGCAGTTGCGGCAGTGCTTGATGGGGCTGCGGTGCATGCGGCCAAGTTTAAGTTCAAAAATCAAAAAGGGCTCCTTGCGGAGCCCTTTGGCCTGGCACGGCGCCAGGCGACTGTGCGGCCGCGCGGGCCACGGCAGGTTTCGGTCAGCCCTTCTTGGCCGGCGCCTTGGCAGGTGCGGCGGCGGGCGCCGCAGCGGTCTTGCCGTGTTTTTCAATCAGCGCCTTAGCACCCTCCAGCAACTTCTTGCCGTCAAAGCCGCGCTTGTTCATGTCTTCCACCCACTCCACCTCGACCAGGCGCGCCTTGCGCTTGAACTCCTGCGCGTCGCCCGCGGGGATGGTGTAGATGGTGTTGTTGCGGTCAACCGCGGACTTGCGCCCCGGCACGTCGCCTTGCTGCTGCACCTTGCCCAGCCAGGCCGAGGTGGCCATGCCGGAGTTGTCGTCGATCACCTTCTTGAGATCGGGCGGCAGCGAGTTGTACTTGGCCTTGTTCATCGCCATCACGAAAGTGGTGGTGTAGAGCGCGCCGCCGGCCGGGTCGAATTCGCTGTGGAACTTGGTGAGTTCATGCACCTTGACCGCAGGCACCACTTCCCAGGGAATCACGGCGCCATCGATGGTGCCCTTGGACAGGGCGTCGGGAATGCTCGGCAGGGGCATGCCCACCGGCGTGGCGCCCAGGTAACCCAGCATCTTGGTGATCTGGCGGGTCGGGCCGCGCACCTTCATGCCCTTGAGGTCGTCGGCCGTCTTGACCTGCTTGGCCTTGGTGTGGATCACGCCGGGGCCGTGCACCTGCAACGCAAGCACCTGGACGTCCTTGAATTCGTCCGGCGCCAGCGTCTGCACGTATTCCCAATAGGCCTTGGAGGTGGCCTCGGCGTTGTTCATCATGAACGGCAGCTCGAACACCTCGATGCGCGGGAAGCGGCCGGCCGTGTTGCCGGGCAGCGTCCAGACAATGTCCACCACGCCGTCCTTGGCCTGGTCGAACAGCTGGACCGGCGTGCCGCCGAGCTGCATCGCGGGATAGGCCTCGAACTTGATGCGCCCACCCGAGTCCTTGGTGACCTTGTCCATCCACGCCTTGTGCATGTTGAGCCACACATTGGACATGGGCGCCATGAAGGTGTGGAACTTGAGCGTGACCGTTTGCTGGGCCATCGCGGAAATGGACGTGGCGCCCAGGGCGGCGGCGGCCGCCGAGGATTTGAGGAGCGTGCGACGCTGGATCATTGATGTGTCTCCATGACAGTTGAAGGGTGATAACTTAACGCGGGACCGGGCGTTTCGACTTCCGGGCTAACCCTCGGCTAGCGAATGAATGTGACCAGCCACAGGGCCACGGCCGGAACGAAGAAGACCAGCGCCAGCCGGAAAAGGTCACTGATCAGAAACGGCACCACGCCCCGGAACGTCTCGGCGATCGGCACGTTCTTGGCCATGCCGTTGACCACATAGACATTCAGCCCGACAGGCGGCGACAACAGGCCAAAACCCACCGTCATCAACACCAGGATGCCGAACCAGATGGCCACGGATTCCGCGGGCATGCCGAAGTCCAGCCCCATGATCATCGGGAAGAAGATTGGCAGCGTCAGCAGCAGCACCGACAGCTCGTCCATGATGAAGCCCAGCAGGATGTAGAGAAAAAGCACCGCGGCGATCACCGTGTAGGGCGACAGGCCCGACTGCTGGACCAGCTGCGACAACTGCGTCGGCACCTGCGTGAGCGCCAGCGCCGAGTTCATCAGGTCCGCGCCGATGAAGATCATGAAGATCATCGCCGAGCTCTCCGCCGTGGCGTAGAAGCACTGCTTGAGCTTGGCCAGCGTGAGCTCACGCTTGAGCAGTGCGGCGGCAAAGGTGGTCGCGGCGCCAACGGCGGCCCCTTCCGTGGGCGAGAACAGGCCGCCATAGATGCCGCCGAACACCACGATGAACACCACGGCGATCGGCACCACGCCCAGCAGGGACTGCAGCGTCACCTTGGGCACTTCGTCTTCCTGCGCCGGGGCCTGGCCCGGAACCACGCGCACGTAGATGGCGATGGCTGCGATATAGCCGAGCATGGCCAGGATGCCCGGCAGCATGGCGGCGGCGAATAGCTTGGCGATGTTCTGTTCGGTCAGGATGGCATAGACCACCAGCGGCACCGACGGGGGAATCAGGATGCCCAGCGTGCCGCCGGCCGCCAGTGCACCGGTGGACAGGCGGTCGCCATAGCCATGGCGGCGCATTTCGGGCAGCGCCACCGAGGTGACGGTGGCGGCCGTGGCCACCGAGGAGCCGCAGATGGCGCCGAACAGGGCACTGGCCAGCACCGAGGCCATCGACAGGCCTCCGCGAAAGCGCCCCATCAGCGAGGCCGCGAACTGGAACAGGGCCCGGGAAATGCCGCCCTGCGTGGCGAAGTTGCCCATCAGGATGAACAGCGGAATCACCGAAAGCTCGAAACTCGCAAAGCGGGCAAAAACATGCCCGTTGAGGAAGCTTGCCAGTGGCAGCCAGCCCGCCTGGAACACGTAGCCCACCCCGCCGGCCACGAACATGCTGATGGCGATGGGCACGCGCAGGGCCATCAGGCCCAGCATCAGGCCAAAAATCAGCAGGGTCAACTGGATCGCGCTCACTGGGTAACCTCCGTACTACGCACTGCGGTGCCATTCGATGGGGGAGCGGCCCGGCGGCTCATGCCGGATGCTCCGCATGGGTTTGAAAGCCCTGCACGGCCTGCCAGAGTGCAATGACCGCCGTCAGCGCCAGCGCCGGCGTCATCACTGCGTAGACAATCCACTCGGGGAAGCCCAGCATCATGGTGCCGGACTTGCTCTCCCAGGCGTCCAGGCCGCCCACCCCCGTGCGCCAGGTCAGCAGCGCAATCGACAGGCCCAGCAGCAGGGCGCCAAAGCGGTCCAGCCCGCGCTGGGTCGCCAGGCTGGCGCGTGCGGTAAAGAAGTCCACCAGGATGTTGCCGCGCCGGAACTGGCACCATGGCAGGAACAGGGCGATGGCCGCGCCCGCGACAACGCCGGTCAACTCGAAGTCGCCGACCAGCGTCGTGCCCACGGTGTTGCGGCCGATCAGGCTGGCGCAGGTCATGAAGGTGATGGCGGTCAGCAGAATGCCGGCCAGGATGGCGCTGGCCTTGGCCAGTTTTTCAAGGATGCGCAAGCTGGTCTCCTGTTTATCTAAACGAAATTCGTTTACTAATGCGTAATTGTAAGAGGGCAAGTCCGTCTGCTCCACTTCCCTGCGCCATCACGCCACGGCCGGGATCATGCCAGCCTGAGTTCCATGCGCTAGCGCAATAGCTCCACAGCTGTTATCGCACTTCAAGCTATCCGGAGGTGTAGTTCGCCCAGTCCCGTCACACCGCCCACCAGGGTGTCGCCGCGCACCACCGCGGCCACGCCTTCGGGCGTGCCGGTATATATCAGGTCGCCGGGCAACAGTTCCCAGGCGGCCGACAGATGTTCGATGGTCTCGGCGACGTTCCAGATCAGCTTGGAAACATGGCTGCGCTGGCGGTCCGCGCCGTTGACCTGCACGTAGATTTCAGCGTTGTTGACGTCACCGGCCAACGCTGCGGGCGTGATCGGGCCGATCGGCGCGGACTGGTCGAACGCCTTGCCGATGCACCAGGGCCGGCCCTGCTTCTTCATGTCGTTCTGCAGGTCGCGGCGGGTCATGTCCAGGCCCACGGCGTAGCCATAGATGTGCTGGTGCGCGTCGGCCGCGGCAATGTTCTTGCCGCCAGTGCCAATCGCCACGACGAGTTCGATCTCGTGGTGCAGGTTCTGGGTCAGGCTGGGGTAGGGCATGCTGCCGGTCTCGCCCGCATTCACCACCACCACCGCATCGGCCGGCTTCAAGAAAAAGAAGGGCGGCTCGCGGCCGGTGAAGCCCATCTCCTTGGCATGCTCTTCGTAGTTGCGGCCCACACAATAGATGCGGTGGACCGGAAAGCGGTCGGCCGTGCCCAGGACCGGGACGGAAACCGGGGCGGGGGGATTGACGATGTAGCGCATGACAGCCTTTCTGCGGTATGGACGCCCAGGTTCAACGGGACCAGGGCGCCGTTTTGCACCGGGCAGTGTGCCACGGGCGCACCGCCCGATGAAATTTCAGCGCCACCGGTCGATTATCATAAGTATACATACAAATCGTCAAAACAAGCACTATATTTCATGAAATCTGTGGCTACACTCGACGGCATGGCAATCCCATACGACTTTGAACACGCCCCAGGCCACCTGATTCGCCGGGCGCACCAGCTGGCGGTGGCCATCTTCATGGACGAGATGGCCGATTTCGAGGTTACTCCGGTGCAATTCGCCATTCTCAATGCCCTGATGGACACGCCGGGTGAAGACCAGGTGACGCTGGCCGGGCGCGTGGCGTTTGATGCCGCCACTTCCGGGTCGGTGATCGGCCGCCTGGAGTTGCGCGGATGGGTCCGCCGCGAGGTGGACCCGCTGGACAAGCGCCGCAAGCTGCTGTGGGTCACGCCGGCCGGCGAGGCAGCCGCCGACCACATGAAACGCATCGTGAGCCGGGTGCAGGCGCGCATCGTGGCGCCACTGGAGCCGGCGGATCAGGCGCAGCTGGTCGGACTGCTGACCCGGCTGGTGGCAGGGCATGAAGCCCGTTCGCCGGACCCGGCTGCCGGCTGACGTGCCTCGTTCGTTGGGCGAGGCCTCCGCGCACAGCACGGCTATTTTTCAACCGCGTGCGTTTTCGCACGGACCCGCGGGCGATCCGGTGCTAAATTGAATTTTTTCAGTCCATCTCAAGGAGGAATCATGAACTTTATGACGCGCAACACCCGTACTTTCGCCCTGTCCGTCACCGTTCTGGCGGCACTGGCCAGCGGGTGCGCCAACATGTCGGAGACGCAAAAGAGCACGGCCATCGGGGCGGGCGTCGGCGCGCTGGCCGGCGCGGCGATCGGCCAGGGCAAGGGCGCTGCGATTGGCGCTGGCGTGGGCGCACTCGGCGGCTACGTCTGGTCCACGCAGATGCAGAAGAAAAAGACCGACATGGAACAGGCCACCGCCGGCACGGGCGTGGCGGTGACGCAGACGGCTGACAACCAGCTCCAGCTCAGCATTCCCAGCGACATTTCCTTCGACACGGGCCGCGCCGACATCAAGCCCAACCTGCAGCCGATCCTGAACCAGTTTGCGCAGGGCCTGAACAACCAGCCCAACACTGAAATCCGGATCGTCGGCCACACCGACAGCACGGGCAGTGATGCCATCAACAACCCGCTGTCGGTCAACCGCGCCGCCAGCGCCCGGGATTACCTGGTCTCGCGTGGCGTGGAAGCGCGGCGCATCCAGATCGACGGGCGCGGTTCGCGCGAGCCTATCGCCGACAACACCACCGACGCCGGTCGCGCGAAAAACCGCCGCATCGAGATTTACCTGGCCGAGCGCGCCCAGGGCTGACACCCCGGCGATTCAACAGAAAGAGGGCTCCGGCCCTCTTTTGCGTTGTGACGGGCGGCGGGTTCAGGCCGACTTGGTGACCAGCTCGAAATGCTCCACCACGGGCGGGCCGGCAAAGAACGGCCCGACGATGGCGCGCCACTCGGCAAACAGCGGCGACTGGCGAAAGCCCACGGTGTGGTCTTCCAGCGTGGTCCAGAAAATCTGCAACACATAACGCTCGGGCGACTCGATGCCCCGGTTGACCTTGGCGCCCTCGAAGCCTTTGGCCTTGCTGGCCACGGTGTCGAGGCCGCGCTGGACGGCTTCTTCAAAAGCGGCCTGCTGGCCGGGCTGGATGCGGATGTCGGCGATTTCGAGAATCATGGGATCCTTAAATGGTTGGGGACAGAGCAAAGTTCACTACGTATCACTCTTGGACTGTCCCGCAAGGTCTTTGGGTCGTTGGGGACAGAGCAAAGGTCACTGCGTATCACTCTTCGACTGTCCCACAAGTTGCCTGAATGGTTGGGGGCAGAGCAAATTCACTGCGCCGTACCGGTATGGGCTGTAACTCCCTCGCCCCTTGGGGAGAGGGTTGGGGTGAGGGTCTTTGGGCTGGCACAGCCGTTTGAATCGCACTGACCGGAGTCGTTGTCAGATTTCAATATTGGGAAGCCGGCAAGTCTACCGTCAGCCCGTCGAGCGCGTCGGTGAGCTGGATCTGGCACGACAGGCGGCTGTTGGGCTGGCGCAGCGCGGCGGTGAACTCCAGCATGGCCAGCTCGTCCGCGCCAGGGGGCGGCAACTGGCTGGCCCAGGGCTCGCGCACCATGACATGGCAGGTCGCGCAGGTCAGGCTGCCGCCGCAGTCGGCCGCAATGCCATCGACGCCGCCCGATTGGGCCGCCTGCATCAGGCTGCGGCCAATTTTTGAAGAAATAGTGGCAGAACCCAACGCCTTTGGGTCATTGTTTGCTATGAAGTGAATAGTGATCATGGGGTAGGTCAGAGGGCCGGTCAGAACCGGCTGAAATACTCACGTCGCTCGAAGTCGGTGGTGTCCTCGGCCAGCGCATGGCGTTGGGCCTCGGATTGTTTCACGCGGCTGTAGTAGCGCACGAAGTCGGCGCCAAAGCCGGCGACGAGCGCAACATCGGCCTGCAATGCCGTCAGCGCGTCGGGCAGGTTGGTGGGGATCATCTCCGCGTCGCTGGCGTAAGGCGATTCGGTGGCGCGTGGGGGCGTCAAGCTGCGCGCCAGCCCGTCCAGCCCGGCGTGGATTTGCGCCGCCATGTACAGGTAGGGGTTGGCCGCCGGCTCGCCGATGCGGTTTTCGATGCGCGTCGCTGCATCACCCGCGCCGCCCACCACCCGCAGCATCGCGCCGCGGTTGTCGCGGCCCCACAGCACCGCCTGGGGCGCCAGCGCGTTGGGCCGAAAGCGCCCGAAGCCGTTGACCGTGGGCGTGCACAAGGACGCCATGCCTTGGGCGTGGGCCAGCAACCCGCCGAGCCAGGCGGCGCCGGTGTCCGTCAGCGTGTGCAGCGCGTCGGCCGGCGTGGTGCCGGGCGCGGGCGCGTCGCGCATGAAGGCGTTGCGGGGGTCCGCGCGTTCGGCAGACGTGGATTGCCGCGCTTCGCTCGCAATGACGAATCCGGTGTTGTTGCGAGGCCACTGGCCGTTGCGGTCTCCATCGTGCTGCACCAGCGACTGGTGCAGATGCCAGCCGCT
>JAABRA010000410.1 GCA_011391155.1 Burkholderiales bacterium | reverse complement strand
TGCCCGAGGGCAACTGGATCAGCCGCGCGCCCAGCCTCAAGCGCAAGGCCATCCTGATCGCCAAGGTGCAGGACGAGGGCGGCCACGGCCTGTACCTCTATTCAGCCGCCGAAACGCTGGGCACCAGCCGCGACCAGATGCTGGACGCGCTGCACAGCGGCCGGGCCAAGTACAGCTCCATCTTCAACTACCCCACCCTGAACTGGGCCGACGTCGGCGTGGTCGGCTGGCTGGTCGATGGCGCGGCCATCATGAACCAGATTCCGCTGTGCCGCTGCAGCTACGGCCCCTACGCCCGCGCCATGATCCGCGTCTGCAAGGAAGAGTCCTTCCACCAGCGCCAGGGCTACGAGGCGCTGCTGGTCATGATGCAGGGCACGGCCGAGCAAAAGGCCATGGTGCAGGACGCGGTGAACCGCTTCTGGTGGAAATGCCTGGCGATGTTCGGCCCGCCCGACGCCGACAGCCTGCACAGCAGCCAGGGCATGCGCTGGGGCATCAAGCGCATCAGCAACGATGACCTGCGCCAGAAATTCATCGACGCCACCGTGCCACAGGCCAAAGTGCTGGGCGTGACCCTGCCCGACCCGGATCTGAAGTGGAACGAAGAACGCCAGCACCACGACTACGGCGCCATCGACTGGGACGAGTTCTGGGCCACCGTGAACGGCAACGGCCCGTGCAACAAGGAGCGCCTGGGCACCCGGGTCAAGGCGCACAACGACGGGCAGTGGGTGCGCGATGCGGCCATGGCCCATGCCCGCAAGCAACAGCAACGCACCCTCAAGGAGGCCGCATGAGCGCCGATCAGATCCCCACCGCCCCCGCCCTCAAGGAATGGCCCTTGTGGGAAGTCTTTGTCCGCAGCAAGCAGGGCCTGGAACACAAGCACTGCGGCAGCCTGCACGCCAGCGACGCGCAGCACGCGCTGCAGATGGCGCGCGACGTGTACACGCGCCGCCAGGAAGGCGTGAGCATCTGGGTCGTGCCCTCGGCCACCATTGCCGCCAGCGATCCCGGCGACAAGGGCGAGTTTTTCGAGCCCGCCGCCGACAAGATCTACCGACATCCGACCTTCTACGTCATCCCGGATGAAGTGGGGCATATGTGATGGACATGAAAGCCACGACGGTCTCGGCACCGATCGAGTACGTACTGCATCTCGCCGACAACGCCTTGATCCTCGGTCAGCGCAATGCCGAATGGTGTGGCCACGGCCCCATCCTGGAAGAAGACCTGGCCCTGGCCAACAACAGCCTCGACCTGATCGGTCAGGCGCGTCTGCTGTATCAGCATGCCGCCCGGCTCCAGGGCGGCGACGCCACCGAAGACTCGCTGGCTTATTTCCGCGATGTGCCGGATTTCCGCAATTTCACGTTGCTGGAATTGCCGCACAGCTCCCCGCTGGCGGCGACCGCCTCGGGCGACCGCGACTATGCAACGACCATCGTGCGCAACTTCCTTTACAGCGCCCTGATGGTGCTGCTGTGGGAACGCCTGCAGGGCTCGACCGACCCGCAACTGGCCGCCATCGCCGCCAAGTCGCTCAAGGAAGTGCGCTACCACCTGCGCCATTCGCGCGACTGGCTGGTGCGCTTCGGCGATGGCACGGATGAATCCCGTGCCCGCGCCCAGGCCGCGCTGGATCACTTGATGCCGTATACGCAGGAATTCTGGACCGACAGCGCCGCAGAGATCTCCGCCACCGGCACCGAGGCGGGTGTGTGCGCGTCCGAACTCCGGGCGGACTGGAACACGGTGGTCGACAGCGCGCTGACCGAGGCCACGCTGAGCCGACCGTCCGGGCAAGGCTACGTCAGCCAGGGCAAACACGGCGTGCACTCCGAGCACCTCGGCTTCGTGCTGGCGGAAATGCAGAGCCTGGCGCGCGCGCATCCGCAGGCCACCTGGTAATTCCGCCAGCATCTCCCTTTCCCCATGATCGCTGCGACAACCCCGGCCGTGACAAGCACCCACTCCCAGGTCTGGGCCGCGCTCGACGCCCTCACTGACCCGGAAATCCCGGTGGTCACGCTGCGCGAACTCGGCATCCTGCGCGAAGTGCGCGATGGCGCCGGTGGCCTGGAAGTGGTGATCACCCCCACGTACAGCGGCTGCCCGGCGATGGGTCAGATCGAGGACGACGTGCGGGACACCCTGGCCGCGCTCGGGATCGACGCCCGGGTGGTGACGCAGCTCGCGCCCGCCTGGACCACCGACTGGATGAGCGAGGTGGCGAAGGAAAAGTTGCGTGCCTACGGCATCGCTCCGCCGCAATGCGGCCGGGACGGGAGCGCCGGGGACGTCTCCAGCGTGGTGCGCTTCTCGGCCCGTGCGGCCGCGCCCGAAATCGTGCCTTGCCCACAGTGCGGCTCACAGAACACCACCGAGACCTCGCACTTCGGCTCCACCGCCTGCAAGGCCCTGTACCGGTGCCTGGACTGCATGGAACCGTTCGACTACTTCAAACCCTATTAACCGCGCCGCGAGCGAACCCCTCATGTCTGTTACCCCCCGTTTCCACGACCTCACCGTCTCGCGCGTCAGCCCTGAGGCGGCGGGCTCGGTCGCCATCACGCTCGCCATTCCAGACACGCTGCGCGACACCTTTGCGTTCCAGCCCGGCCAGTTCCTGACGCTGCGCGCGACCATCAACGGCGCCGAAGTGCGCCGCAGCTACTCCATCTGCAGCGCACGCAGCGATCTGGGGCGCCGCCATGAGTTGGACATCGGCATCCGCCCCATGGAGGGCGGCGTGTTTTCCAATTGGGCCGCGACGGCATTGAAAGGCGGGGACACCCTGGCCGTGATGCCGCCGGACGGCCGCTTCGTGTCCAGCCGCCCGCGCGCGCTGCACCGCGTCGGCTTCGCCGCCGGGTCCGGCATCACGCCGATCCTGTCGATCATGGCCAGCACGCTGGAGGAGCAGCCCGACTCGAAATTCACCCTGGTCTACGGCAATCGCCGCATGGCCAGCGTGATGTTCAACGAGGCCCTGCAAGATCTGAAAGACCGCTATCCCGATCGCCTGACGCTGATTCACGTGTTATCCCGCGAAGCCCAGGAGGCCGACCTGCTGCAAGGCCGCATCGACGGCGACAAGGTGCGCGCCATCATCGACGCCTTGTTGCCGGTGGGCAGCATGGACGAAGTCTTCATTTGCGGCCCTGAAGCCATGATCGAAGCCACCGATGAAGCGCTGCGTGCCGCCGGCGTACCCGTCAACCGCATCCACAGTGAGCGTTTCACCTCGCCCACGCTGGAGGCGCTCGCGCCCGCTGACCGCCAGGCGGCTTTGTCGAGCCACAAGGCGCCGGAGGGCGGGACGATTGCGCTGACGGTGGTGCTGGACGGCAAGCCGCACGAGCTTCACATGGGGCCCGACCAGCATGTGCTCGACGTCGCCCTCGCTGCCGGCCTCGACCTGCCCTGGTCCTGCCGCGGCGGCGTCTGCTGCACCTGCCGCGCCAAGGTGCTCGAAGGCAGCGTGCAGATGGACAAGAACTTCACGCTGGAACCCTGGGAAACCGACAAGGGCTTCGTGCTGTCCTGCCAGGCGCGTCCGACCAGTGAGCGTCTGGTCGTCAGCTACGACGAGCGCTGAAACGCCTCAGGCCAGGCGCGCGTCGGAATTTCAGGGGCGCAGCAGCGCCACAGCCGCCTCGCCCGCGTGCAGCACGCCCAGGGCCAGTGCAGCCGCGCGGCTGAGGTCGATGATGCGCCCGCGCACATGCGGGCCGCGGTCATTGATGCGCACCTCGACTTCCCTGCCGCTGGCCAGATCCCGCACCTTCACACGGGTGCCGAACGGCAGGGTCTTGTGCGCCGCGGTCAGGTCGTGCATGTCGAACTTTTCGCCGCTGGCGGTACGCCGTCCGTGGAAATGCCCGCCGTACCAGGATCCCTTGCCCCGGGCGATTTCGGTGGATATTCCCGCATCCTTAGGGTCCGGCGGCGACACCTTGGCGGCCCCAGCCGCCGGCACCTGGGGGTCAAAGCCCGGCGCGGAATCGGAAATGACCGGCGTGAGAGCGGCTTCGCTCGTCGCACCGGGGGCGACCCAGGCACTCAGCAGCTCAGCCTGCGCCGGCAAGCACACCAGCGCCGCCACGACGAACATCCCCCACCCCAGGCCCGGGCGGCGGCCAGGGCGCGGCGAAAGCACCGCCCCGTTCATGCCGCTGCCAGCCGCCGCACGATTTCCATCGTCGCGGCGCTCTGGTTCATGGTGTAGAAGTGCAGCCCCGGCGCGCCCGCGCAACGCAACTGGTCGCACAGGTCGGTCACCACATCGAGGCCGAAGGCCTTGATCGACGCGGTGTCGTCCCCGAAGCCCTGCAGCCGCAGACGAATCCAGCGCGGAATCTCGGCCCCGCAGGCATCCGAGAAGCGCATCAGCTGCGTCGAACTGGTGATCGGCATGATGCCGGGCACCACCGGCGTGGTCACCCCGAGCTTGAGCGCGTCGTCCACGAAGCGGAAATAAGCGTCGGTGTTGTAGAAATACTGAGTTATGGCCGAGTCAGCGCCTGCGCGCACTTTCGCCACGAAAGCCTTCAAGTCCGCATCCGCCGACCGGGCCTGGGGATGGATCTCGGGATACGCGGCCACCTCGATGCGGAAATCGTCACCGGTCTCGGCGCGGATGAAGGCGACCAGATCGCTGGCGTACTGAAACTCGCCGCCTACGCCATACCCGCTGGGCAAATCACCGCGCAGCGCCACCAGGCGTTCGACGCCCATGGCTTTCAGCATCTTCAACTGCTCGCGTACCGTGGCACGGGTCGCGCCCACGCAGGAGAAATGCGAGGCCGCCGCCACGCCTTCGGCCAAAATCTCGCGCACCGCGTTGAAAGTGCCCTCCTGCGTGGAGCCGCCCGCGCCGTAGGTCACCGAGCAGAACTCGGGGGCCAGCGCGTAAAGCTGCTGGCGCACACCGCGCAGCTTTTCGGCACCCTCAGCCGTCTTGGGCGGAAAAAATTCAAAACTCAAAGGCAGATCCATGTCTTTCGCTTCCTCGACGTTCACGTGGCACCCGGCTTGCGGGCCCAGACAAAAAACTCGCGGTTGCCGTCGCCGCCGGTGATCGGACTGTCGAACCAGCCTTGCACCGCCAGCCCCAACACTTTGCACGCGTCGCGGATGCGCTGCTCCACCACCGCGTACAGCGCCGGGTCTTTCACGATCCCGCCCTTGCCAACCTGGCCAGGCTGCAATTCGAATTGCGGCTTGACCAGCATCAGCAGGTTGCCGTCGGGCTTCAGGAAGGGCACCAGCGCCGGCAGCACCAGCGTGAGCGAGATGAACGACAAGTCACCGGTCACAAAGTCAAAATATGCGTCAAATTGGCCTCTTCCCAGCGTAGAATGGTCTTCATCAGCTATTAAATGAGAAGCAGCCAGCTCGCGTGCATTGACCCCTTCAATGCAGGTCACCCGCTCGTCTTCGCGGATATTCGGGTGCACCTGGTTCGATCCGACATCGACGCCAGTGACCCGGGCCGCGCCGTGCTGCAGCAAGCAGTCGGTGAAGCCGCCGGTCGACTGACCAATGTCCAGGCAATTCAATCCGGCCACCTGCAGCCCGGTGGCCTTGAGCGCGCCTTCGAGCTTGAGCCCCCCGCGCGACACGTAACGCGCCTCGGAGGTGTCGAGCAATTCCACTTCCGCCGAATCGGGCACGTCGTCGCCGTTCTTGGCGACGCGCTTCCACGGCGCGTTGCTGTCAAGCCGCCACAACACGCCCGACGCAATCAGTCGCTGGGCCTGCGAGCGGGACGTGGCCAGGCCGCGTTCGCCCAGGAGCTGGTCAATGCGCATCCTGCTCAATAACGGTAGGTGTCGGGCTTGTACGGGCCCTGCTTGGGCACGCCGATGTAGCTGGCCTGCTCGTCGCTGAGCTCGGTGAGCATCGCGCCGACCTTCTTCAAATGCAGTCGCGCCACCTTTTCGTCCAGGTGCTTGGGCAGCACATAGACCTTGCCCTGCTCGTAGAAATCACTGTGCGTGAAGAGTTCGATCTGCGCGATGGTCTGGTTGGCGAAGCTCGCCGACATCACGAAGCTCGGGTGCCCGGTGGCACAACCCAGGTTCACCAGGCGGCCCTTGGCCAGCATGATGATCTTCTTGCCGTCGGGGAACTTGACGTGGTCCACCTGCGGCTTGATCTCGTCCCATTCGTACTGCTCGATCGAAGCGATGTCGATTTCGTTGTCGAAGTGGCCGATGTTGCAGACGATGGCCTCGTCCTTCATCGCCAGCATGTGCTCGTGCGTGATGACCCGCTTGTTGCCGGTGGCCGAGACGAAGATGTCGGCCTTGTCGGCGGCGTAATCCATGGTCACGACCTTGTAGCCTTCCATCGCGGCCTGCAGTGCGTTGATCGGATCGATCTCCGTGACCCACACCTGGGCGGACAGCGCGCGCAGCGCCTGGGCCGAACCCTTGCCCACGTCGCCATAGCCGGCGACCACAGCCACCTTGCCGGCGATCATGACGTCGGTGGCGCGCTTGATGCTGTCCACCAGCGACTCGCGGCAGCCATAGAGGTTGTCGAACTTGCTCTTGGTCACCGAGTCGTTGACGTTGATGGCACGGAACATCAGCGTGCCGGCGGCCGACATTTCCTTCAGGCGGTGCACGCCGGTGGTGGTTTCTTCGGTCACGCCGATGATCTCGGCACTCTTGCGGCTGTACCAGGTCGGGTCCTGCGCCAGTTTGGCCCGGATGGCGGCATACAGGCAGGTTTCTTCCTCGCTGGTCGGGTTGTCCAGCAGGGAGGCGTCTTTTTCGGCGCGCTTGCCCAGGTGCATCAGCAAGGTGGCGTCACCGCCGTCGTCCAGGATCATGTTCGGGCCTTCACCGTCAGCGCCCTTGGTGCCGAACTCGAAGATGCGGTGCGTGTAGTCCCAGTAATCGGTCAGCGACTCGCCCTTGTAGGCAAAGATGGGCGTGCCCTTGACCACCAACGCGGCGGCGGCGTGGTCCTGCGTGCTGTAGATGTTGCACGACGCCCAGCGAACCTGGGCGCCGAGCGCCTGCAGCGTCTCGATCAGCACGGCCGTCTGGATCGTCATGTGAATGCTGCCGGTGATGCGCGCGCCCTTGAGCGGCTGCTTCGGCGCGAATTCCTCGCGGATGGCCATCAGGCCCGGCATTTCGGTCTCCGCGATGCGGACTTCCTTGCGGCCCCAGTCGGCAAGCGACAGGTCGGCAATGGCGTGATCAGTGAAAAGGGAAGAATTGACTCGGGCGTTCATGGTTTGCTCCAGACAAGTTGA
The DNA here is from genome assembly GCA_011391155.1 of Burkholderiales bacterium. Lineage (GTDB taxonomy): Bacteria > Pseudomonadota > Gammaproteobacteria > Burkholderiales > Burkholderiaceae_C > JAABQG01. The sequence goes on along the minus strand of JAABRA010000410.1, from coordinate 3,471 downwards.
GGAAAAACCACTGACAGGGGGAGAAAAAAGGCTCACCGCACTTGTTCAGTGGATGAGCGTCGTTGCATGAATGGGTTCCGAGCCTCACGCCCCGCCTTGAGCTGGGGACGCTGCAACGCTCCTCGGAAAGCTGGATTATAAGGAATTCACATCTCCAGGCCTGCAGCACGAAAAATCGCCTTACCTCTTAGGGCTTTTGGCAATCCTTGCCAAGCCCGCTAAAATCGCGGCATGAGCACCGTCACCATGAACATCTCGCTGACCGATGACCTGAAGGCCTTTGTGGACAGCCGCATCAAGGCGCGCGGCTACAGCTCCACCAGCGAATACATGCGCGACCTGGTCCGCCGGGATGAGGAACGCGCCAGTGAGGAACGGTTCAAGGCACTGATTCAAGAAGGACTGGACTCCGGGCCAGACCCTCGTTCCTGGGATGGGTTACGTGAAGAATGGACGGGGCGCATTGAAGCTGCACGCGGCACAAAAGCCAAGTGAAGCGCATCGTCTTGTTTATCCAGGCGATCAGCGACCTGGAGCGTGCGTTTGATCACTACTTTGATGTTGCAAACCTGCAGGTTGCAGAACAGTTTCGAGACGCGGTAGCTCAGGCGCTCAATCACATCGAACGGCATCCAGCCACTGGCTCCATGCGCTACACCGTATCCAATGTGAACCCGCCGCTCCGGTTCTGGACTTTGAATCGTTTTCCCTATGCGGTGTTTTACTTTGCCCATTCTGAACGCATCGACATCGTTCGCGTGCTGCACCAGTCTGCCGACATCCCGCAACATCTGCAACATTGAAACCGGAACCCCATCGTGTCTTTTGTCAACGAAACCCGGCGCCGCCGGACCTTTGCCATCATTTCCCACCCCGACGCCGGCAAGACGACGCTGACCGAAAAACTGCTGCTGTTCTCCGGTGCGATCCAGATCGCCGGCTCGGTGAAGGCGCGCAAGGCCACGCGCCACGCCACCTCTGACTGGATGGAGATCGAGAAGCAGCGCGGCATCTCAGTCGCCTCCTCGGTCATGCAGATGCTCTACCGCGAGCACGTCATCAACCTGCTCGACACCCCCGGCCACAAGGACTTCAGTGAAGACACCTACCGCGTGCTGACCGCCGTGGACTCGGCCCTGATGGTGATCGACGCGGCCAACGGCGTGGAAGCCCAGACCCGGCGGCTGATCGAGGTCTGCCGCCAGCGCGACACGCCGATCATCACCTTCGTCAACAAGATGGACCGCGAGGTGCGCGACCCGCTCGACATCCTCGACGAGGTGGAGCGCGAACTCGGCATGCCCTGCGTGCCCATGACCTGGCCCGTGGGCCAGGGCAAGACCTTCGGCGGCATCGTCAACCTGCGCACGCAGGCCATGACGGTGTTCGACGGCGGCAAGGAGCGGCGCCCACAGGACTTCGAAACCATGCCGCTGACCGACCCCGCCGTGCTCCAGGCGCGCTTCGGGCACGACTGGGACACCGCGCTGGAAAGCATGGAACTGGCCACGGGCGCCTCGCCCGCCTTCGACCGCGAGGCCTTCCTGGCCGGCAAGCAGACGCCGGTGTTCTTCGGCTCCGGCGTGAACAACTTCGGCGTGATGGAGGTGCTGGATGCTCTGGTCGATCTGGCCCCGTCGCCTCAGCCGCGCAAGAGTTCGCTGGTGGTCAACAAGCAGCCCGTGGAGAAGACCATTCAGCCCGAGGATGAAGGCTTTTCCGGCGTGGTGTTCAAGGTGCAGGCCAACATGGACGCCAACCACCGCGACCGCATCGCCTTCGTGCGCGTGGCCTCGGGCAAGTACACGCCAGGCATGAAGCTCAAGGTGCAGCGCACGGCCAAGGAGCTGCGCCCCACGTCCGTCGTCACGTTCATGTCACAGCGCCGCGAGGCGGTTGAAGAAGCCTATGCGGGCGACATCATCGGCTTCACCACGCACGGCGGCGTGCAGCTGGGCGACACCATCACCGACGGCGCCAGCCTGCAGTTCACCGGCCTGCCCTTCTTCGCGCCCGAGCTGTTCATGACCGTGATCCTGAAGAACCCGCTGCGCACCAAGCAGTTGCAGACCGGGCTGGAGCAGCTCGGCGAGGAAGGCGCGATCCAGGTCTTCCGCCCCGAGATGGGCGGCCCGATGCTGCTCGGCGCCGTGGGACAGCTGCAGTTCGAAGTGGTGCAGCACCGCCTGAAGGGCGAGTACGACTGCGATGTGAAGCTCGAAGGCTGCCAGTACACCGGCGCGCGCTGGATCACCGCGGACACCCCGGCCGAGCTGCGCGAGTTCACCCACGCCTACCCGACCCGGCTGGCCCAGGACGCGGCCAACACCCTGGCCTACCTGTGCACCTCGCCCTACGACGTGCGGCTGGCACAGGAGCGGTTCCCAAAGATCCATTTTCATCCGCTGCGTGAGCATGCGGGGCTGGCGCTGGGCAGTGCGGGCTGAAGACTGCTCATCCCCGGCTTGAGACCTGTCATCCCGGGCTTGACCCGGGATCCATCCCCGAACACCCTCGATGCAACCCCTCGCCCAGTGGCCCCGCGAAGACCGCCGCCAGATCGTCGGCGTCTTCACCGACATCGACGACACGCTGACCACCGACGGCGCGATCACGCCCGATGCGCTGGCCGCGCTCGGCGCTTTGAAGGCGGCGGGCCACCACGTCATCCCGATCACCGGCCGGCCGGTCGGCTGGAGCACACCCTTCGCCCGGACCTGGCCGGTAGACGCCATCGTGGCGGAAAACGGCTCCACAGCGCTTATTTTGAACAAAAACAGCACCATCCCAGCGTCGAATGGTCATAGTCCGCTATTAAAAATATACCAGCAAGACGCGGCGACGCGGGCCGCCCAGTTCGCCCGCATGCAGCAAGTGGCTGCGCGCGTGCAGCGCGAAGTGCCCGGTGCGCGGCTGGCGCAGGATTCACCGGGCCGCGAGACCGACATCGCCATCGACCACAGCGAATTCACCCACCTGCCGCCGACCGCGATTGCACAAGTGGTGGCCATCTTGCGCAGCGAAGGCATGACCGCAACCGTCAGCAGCATTCACATCAACGGCTGGTTTGGTACGCACAACAAGTGGGATGGTGCGCGCTGGATCGTGCGCGAACTGCTGGGCCGCGATCTGGCGGCCGAGATCAACCGCTGGGTCTATGTGGGCGACTCGACCAACGACCAGCTCATGTTCGAGCACTTCCCGCACAGCGTCGGCGTGGCCAACATCCGGCGCTTCGAACATGAACTGACGCACCTGCCGCGCTACATCACCCCCAGTGCGCGCGGTGCCGGGTTTGCCGAGACGGCCGAGATGATTCTGGCAGCGCCTGCCGGTGGCTGACACCCCCGGTGAAAAGCAACAATGACCTTGGGCTGACCACCTGGCTGGTGATAAAGTAGGTACGTTTTCATATCTACTTCAGGAGCTTGGCCATGCTTGCAACTGCCAAAGTTTTCACCACAGGCAACA
>JAABRA010000409.1 GCA_011391155.1 Burkholderiales bacterium | reverse complement strand
GCCGAAGCCAAGCCCTGAACCCAGCCTCAGGGTGACACCCTGACCGGCCTTGTCCAGACCCGCCCCGCCATGCAACAAAAGTCCACCCGGGAACTCATCGACTGGCTCGGCTACGCCGGGCTGGTCCCCTTCGTCGGCCTGGCCCTGCTGCTGTGGCTGGTCAACGCCGACCTGCATCCCTTCGTGGCCTTGTCGCTGGCGGCGTATGGGGCGGTGATCGTCTCGTTCCTCGGCGGCATTCACTGGGGCATCGGCCTGCGCTACGCCGCCACCGAGACTCCGGGCCACGCCTTTCACCTGGTCTGGGGCGTGGTGCCGTCATTGATGGCCTGGGTCGCCCTGCTCATGCCCGCCTTCGCCGGCCTGCCCCTGCTGGGTCTGGTGATGGTCGGCTGCTACCTGGTAGATCGGAAGACCTGGGCGGATGCCGGACTCTCGCACTGGCTGCCGCTGCGCTTTCGCCTGACGCTGGTGGCCACGCTGAGTTGCGTGCTGGGCGCCGCCGGCACCTGAGCGCCCCGCCCGTGCCCGGGTGCGGACAACGGGCGCAAGCCAATTGCGCCGGTCGGCTATTCTTGCAGGCACCATGCCGAAAAATTCCATGCCTGACCCCGCCATTCACTACCGGGTGGACGCCACCGAGCTCCACACCCACCTTTTTCAGGTCACGCTGACCGTACACCGCCCCGCGGCGTTGCAGCGCCTGACACTGCCGGTATGGATTCCAGGCAGCTACCTGGTGCGCGAATTCGCCAAGCACCTGCAAGGACTGCGGGCCCGCCAGGGCAGCCAGACGCCGACGCTGACGCAAATCGACAAATGCACCTGGGAAGCCCGCTGCCATCCCGGACGTCCACTGGTGTTGCACTACGCGGTGTATGCCAACGACCCGTCGGTGCGCACGGCCTGGCTCGATGCTGCCCGCGGCTTCTTCAATGGCACCAGCCTGTGCCTGCGGGTCGATGGCCAGACCCATGCGCCCCACGCCCTCGAGCTGTGCACGCCCCGGGGGACGACGGGCTGGTCGGTGGCCACAGGGCTCACCGCGACGGCTGTCAATGCCCATGGCTTTGGCACCTACCTCGCCGCCGACTACGACGAACTGGTGGACTGCCCGGTGGAAATGGGCGCGTTCTGGAGCGGCACGTTCAAGGCCTGCGGCGTGCCGCACCGCTTCATCGTGGCGGGCGCCGCGCCATCCTTTGACGGCGGGCGCCTGCTGGCCGACGTCCGGGCGATCTGCGAGACCAGCATCCGCTTCTGGCACGGCACCAGAAAGCCGCCGCACAAACGCTACGTCTTCCTGCTCAATGCGGTGGATGACAGCTATGGCGGGCTGGAGCACCGCAACTCCACGGCGCTGATCTGCAGTCGCCGTGACCTGCCGCGCCTGGGCGAGAGCAAGACCAGCGAGGGCTACACCACGCTGCTGGGGCTGATCAGCCACGAGTACTTTCACACCTGGAACGTCAAGCGCCTGCGCCCCATGGAGTTCACGCGCTATGACTATGCCCAGGAAAACTACACCCGGCTGCTGTGGTTCTTCGAGGGCTTCACCAGCTACTACGACGACCTGCTGCTGCGCCGCGCCGGCCTGCTGGACGACACCGGCTACCTCAAGCTGCTGAACAAGACGATCAACCAGGTATTGCAGACGCCGGGGCGCACGGTGCAGTCGGTGGCGCAGGCCAGTTTCGACGCCTGGGTCAAGTACTACCGGCAGGACGAAAACACACCCAACGCCACAGTGAGCTACTACACCAAGGGCGCGCTGGTGGCGCTGTGCCTGGACCTGACGCTGCGCCACGAAGGCCACACCACGCTGGACGTGGTGATGCGCGCACTGTGGCAACGCTGCAAGGCCGGGCCGATGCGCGAGGCCGACCTGCTGGCGGTGCTGGCCGAGCTGGGGGGTCGCGACTTCACCGCGGAGCTGACCGACTGGGTGCATGGCACCGCGGAACTGCCGCTCCGGCAACTGCTGGCAACGCAGGGGGTGACGGTGCAGGACGACACTGCGCAGATGGCACAGCGCCTGGGTCTGCGCGTGACGGAGACAGCCGGGGTCCAGATCAAGGTCGTGCTGCGCGGTGGTGCGGCGGAGCGCGCCGGCGTTGCCGCCGGCGACGAATGGCTGGCGGTGGAAACCGATCCGCGCACGGGCGAAGGCTGGCGGCTGCACAAGCTCGACGACCTGGCACTGTATGCGGGAGCGCAACGCAAACTGACGGCCCTGGTGTCACGCGACAAACGCCTGTTGCGCCTGCCGCTGGAACTGCCGCAGGGTGTGACAACCTGGCGGCTCAGCCTGCGCGATGCCCCTGTGGCCGCCTGCTGGCTCTCCGGCGTCGCCTGATAGCGTCATTCATTCCGTTTTCAAGGAAAATTGGCTCCTTCCCAGCGTCGAATGGTCTTTGTTAGCTATAGAAAAGATAGTATTTCGAAAGATCGCGCAGGAGACCCGCCAGGCTTCGCGCCTCAACGCCGCTGGTCCACCACCCGCTTGGCCTTGCCCTGGCTGCGCTCCACGCCGCCTTCGGCGCGCAATTCGATCTCGACGCTGCTGCCCACGTAGACCTTGATCTCGTACTGCAGCATCTTGGCCGCAGCGCGGGCCTCGATGCTCTCCGGCGACAGGCCGGGGCGGGTTTCCACCGCCACCTTGAGGTTGTCCATCGGCCCCTCGCGCGTCAGCACGCACTGGTAATGGGCGCTGAGTTCCGGGCGCTTGAGGATCAACTCCTCGATCTGCGTCGGAAACACGTTCACGCCGCGGATGATCATCATGTCGTCGCTGCGGCCGGTGATCTTTTCCATGCGGCGCATGGTGCGCGCCGTGCCGGGCAGCAGGCGCGTGAGGTCGCGCGTGCGGTAGCGGATGATCGGCAGCGCTTCCTTGGTGAGGCTGGTGAAGACCAGTTCGCCCATCTCGCCGTCAGCCACCGGCTCGCCGGTCTCGGGGTGGATGATCTCGGGGTAGAAATGGTCTTCCCAGATGGTGGGGCCATCCTTGGTCTCATGGCATTCGCTGGCCACACCGGGGCCCATGACCTCGGAGAGGCCGTAGATGTCCACCGCGCTGATGCCGGCTCGCGCCTCGATGGCCACGCGCATGTCGTTGGTCCAGGGCTCGGCGCCAAAGATGCCGATGCGCAGGGACGAATCGGCCGGGTTGATGCCCTGGCGCTCGAATTCATCGGCAATCGCCAGCATGTAGCTCGGCGTGACCATGATGATCGTGGGCTTGAAGTCCTGGATCAGCTGCACCTGCCGCTCGGTCTGGCCGCCGCCAAAGGGCACCACCGTCAGGCCGAGCTTTTCGGCGCCGTAGTGCGCGCCCAGGCCGCCGGTGAACAGGCCGTAGCCGTAGCTGACATGCACCATGTCGCCCGGCCGCGCACCGGCGGCGCGGATGCTGCGCGCCACCACGCCGGCCCAGGTGTCGATGTCCTTCAGGGTGTAGCCCACCACGGTCGGCTTGCCGGTGGTGCCGCTGGACGCATGGATGCGGGCGCAGCCCTCGCGCGGCACCGCGAACATGCCGAAAGGGTAGCTGTCGCGCAGGTCCTTCTTGGTGGTGAACGGGAATTTCGCCAGGTCTGACAGAGACTTGAGGTCGCCCGGGTGCACCCCGGCCGCATCAAACTTGGCCTTGTACACCGGCGAATTGGCGTAAGCGTGCGCCAGCGTGGACTTCAGGCGCTTGAGTTGCAGCGCGCGCAACTCGTCAATGCTGGCCTTCTCGATCGGCTCCAGGGGAAATACTTTCATGGGGTGCCTCCGGGGTCTGTGGGTTCAGGAATCACCGTGCCCTGGATCTGGGCGCTCTTGCCGCGGAACAGGGCAATCACCTGCCCGCGCTGGTTGGTGACTTTCATGTCGTAAATGCCGTGGCGGCCCTGAAGCGTCTGCTCGACACCTTCGCAGGTCAGCACGTCGCCCAGATGGCCCGGCTTGAGGAACTCGATGCTGCAACCGGCCGCCACGGTGTTTTTGTTGTAACTGTTGCAGGCGAAGGCAAAGGTGGAGTCTGCCAACGTGAAGATGAAGCCACCGTGGCAGATCTGGTGGCCGTTCAGGTGCAATTCGCGCACCGTCATGCGGATAACCGCGCGCCCGGGCTCGCAACTGATGAGCTCCATGCCCATGGTGTCCTTGGAGGCTGTGTCGACGGCAAACATGGTCTGTCCGACCTGGCGGGCCAGGTCGCGGGCTTGCTCAGGCGTGGGCGCGTGGCTATGGGTGTTCATCTTCATTCGCCCTTGAACTTCGCCGGGCGCTTTTCCAGGAACGCCATCACACCTTCGATGTAGTCATGTGTGCGGCCCAGCGCCGACTGGGTGTCGCGCTCGGCGTCGAGCTGCTGGTGCAGGGTGCGGGTAGAGGCTTCACGCAACAGTTGCCGCGTGGCAACCAGCGCCTGGGTGGGCATCACCGCCAGCTTCCCGGCCATGGCCAGCGCGGCCGCCAACGGGTCGTCCGCCACCTCCCAGATCATGCCCCACTCCAGGGCCCGCGCGGCTGGCAGCTTGTCGCCGGTCATGGCCAGCGCCATGGCACGCGCCAGGCCCAGGCGCTCCACCAGGAACCAGCTGCCGCCGGCGTCCGGAATCAGGCCGATCTTGCTGAAGGCCTGGATGAAACTGGCCCCAGGCGCGGCAATGGCGATGTCGCAGGTCATGGCCAGCGAGGCGCCAGCGCCGGCGGCCACGCCGTTGACGGCTGCGATCGTCGGCACGCGCAAGGCCTGCAGGCGGCGCACGGTGGGGTTGAAGGCCTGGTCGATCACCGGGCCGGGGTTGGCGCGCTCGACCTGATCCGGCCCGGGCGCAAAGTCGAATTCGGACAGGTCCGCCCCGGCGCAAAAGCCACGTCCGGCACCGGTGATGACCAGTGCGCGGATGGCGGCGTTGGCCTCGACCCGGTCCATCGCCGCGCCCAGATCGCGATGCATCTGGCGGGTGAAACTGTTGAGGGCCTGGGGGCGGTTGAGCGTGGCGATGGCCACGGCGCCACGCTGTTCAAAAAGGACGGTCGGTTCGGTCATGGTGCACCTAATTGGTTGAGGACAGAGCAAAGTTCACTGCGTGTAACCCTTGGTCTGTCCCGCAAGTTTTCAGGGTGGGAATTTACCATTAACCGACCGATCGGTTGGCTAATGTTTTCCCTTGGTGGGCGCCACGATTCCGCTTGGTTATAGTCTGAGGCTGCGTCAAAACATTTCAACAGAAATCCCGGAGAAAGCCCATGGCCTATGAACTGATCGAAGTCCGCACCGAGGGCGAAAAAGTCGGCGTCATCACGCTGAACCGGCCCAAGGCGCTCAACGCCCTCAACAGCGCCCTGATGGACGAACTCGGCGCCGCGCTCAAGGCCTTCGACGCCGACGACGCCATCGGATGCATGATCATCACCGGCAGCGAAAAAGCCTTCGCCGCCGGCGCTGATATCTCTGCGATGGCGAAATACAGCTTCGCCGACGTCTACAAGAACGACTTCATCACCCGGAACTGGGAAACCATCCGCTCGATCCGCAAGCCCGTGATCGCAGCCGTGGCCGGCTTCGCGCTGGGTGGCGGCTGCGAACTGGCGATGATGTGCGACTTCATCATCGCCGCCGACAACGCGAAATTCGGCCAGCCGGAGATCAAGATCGGCATCATCCCCGGCGCGGGCGGCACGCAACGTCTGCCGCGCGCCGTGGGCAAATCCAAGGCGATGGACCTGGTGCTCACCGGCCGCATGATGGACGCCGCCGAGGCCGAGCGCGCCGGACTGGTGAGCCGTGTCGTGCCGCTGGAAAAGCTCATGGACGAGGCGCTGGGCGCCGCGCTGATGATCTGCGGCTACGGACAGCTCGCCACCATCGCGGCCAAGGAGAGCGTGAACCGCGCCTTCGAGGGCGGCCTGTCGGACGGCATCATGTTCGAGCGCCGGCTGTTCCACGCCCTGTTTGCCACTGCCGACCAGACCGAAGGCATGGACGCCTTCCTGAACAAACGGGCGCCAGGCTTCACGCACAGCTGACGGCAGCCCCGACTTTTTGGCTATAATTCGGGCCGTTGGTGATATAGCTCAGTCGGTTAGAGCGCAGCATTCATAATGCTGATGTCGGTGGTTCAAATCCACCTATCACCACCACCTTTCAGTTTCAGGCAGCTTCAGAAGCCCCCAAGCCCGCACGTTCTCCCGGCGTAGCGGGTTTTTTGTTGCCTCAAGCGGTGTCAAGGAATGCCGGCTCGGGACGGGACGCGACGCAAGAACGGCTGGCGGAAGGCGATGACCGCAGCACGAGCAAGCGTGAGGCCAGGCCGGTCAAGACCGACAAGGTCGCAAACACATTCAAGACCATCGCCCTGGAATGGCACGACAAACAAAATTAGAAAAAGGACCGGCTATGGGCGGTCTTCATGGGGGAACTCCGCAAAAGCGGCGACGTTAATGCAGTCAACCGGGGAAAAACTTCAGGCCAGGAATTTGCTCGAAAACGGCAACTCCCGGACTGGATTACGATCGTTTGGCTGCGGTCGAAGGTACAAGCTCGACCCCGGTTCATCATCGATGCCGGGCTGCCACCTCGCTCAGCCCATAGGCCGGGAGCGCCAGTGCCAGCGGCAGCAGGTAATAGGTGGCACGGAAGGCCACCATGGAGGCCAGCAGTTCGTGCGTCGGCAGGCGCGCACCCAGCGTCGCCACGACCACAGCTTCCAGCACCCCCAGATTGGCCGGTACATGCGTCACCACGCCGGCCACAGCCGCCAGCAGCATCGTGCCAAGCACACTGGCGTAGTCGATGCGTCCCCCGAGCACGAGCCAGGCGATGGCGCCGATCAGCAGCCAGTTGGCGCCACCGGCCAGCGCCTGCAAGGCGGCAAGGCGCCCGCTGGGCAGCGCCAGCGTGCGCTTGCGCCATGTCAGCTGGCGCTGGCGCGAAAAGCGGCATAGCGCCAGGTAGGCCGTTGCCGCCACCACCATCGCCAGCCCGACGGCACGCAGCCCAGCGTCGGGCGGTGTCCACGCCATCCAGTCGGGTGGCAGCCGCGGCGGCGCCCACAGCAGCACGGCACCACCCACCCACAGATAGCCGAGCCAGTTCGTGGCCATGCTGTAGGCGATCACCTGCAGCACGGTCGGCATCGCCAGCCCCCAACGGCTGTACAGGCGCAGCCGCAGCCCGAGACCGCCGACCCAGGCACCGAAGTTGAGATTGAAGGCGTAGCTGATGGCGGCCGTGCCGAGCGTCCGCGCGGTGGAGAGGCGGTGACCGGTGAGCCGGCGTCCTATGAGGTCGAAGGCGGCGTAAAGGCCGTAGCTCGCCAGTGCCAGCATCGCCGCCGCCGCCAGGCGAGCGAGCGACAGCGACTGCAGCGCCCGCCAGACGGCCGGCCAGTCCACCGTGCGCGCCTCGCCTGCCACCAGCGCCAGCACCAGCAACGCCAAACCCCAGGGCGCGACGCGCTTGAACCACTCCCAGGCCCGCAGCCCTGCCCGTGCCGCGAGCCCACGAGGAACGGCAACGTGGCTGGCCTTCGGCTGCGCACGGGCTGGGCGGACCCTGGTCCCAGCAACGCTCATCTCGGTTCAGCCTGCAGCGCAACCACGTGTGGCGGGGCGTTCGACGCGCGCCCCACCCAGGCCGCGAAGTGGCGCATGGCGTGGTACACGACCATGCTGCGCAGGGCGATCCAGGCCGACCGCAGCGGCCCCGGCGTGGGCAACTGCACGCGCTCGCAGCGCTGCTGCATCAGGTGTTCGATCTGCTCGCGCAACTGCGTGGCGAAGGCCACGTCGCGCACCACGATGTTGGCTTCCAGATTGAGGCTCAGGCTCGTCGGGTCGAGGTTGCTTGAGCCGACCGTCGCCCAGCGATCGTCGACCACCGCCACCTTGGCGTGCAGCGGGCGCTCCCGGTAGAGGTAGACGCGCACGCCGGCACGCATCAGGTAGCCATACAGCAGCTCGGAGGCACGCTGCACCCAGGCCAGGTCGGGCCGGCCCTGCAGCACCAGGTCAACCTGCACACCGCGTCGGGCCGCGCGGCGCAGGTCGCGCAACAGCCGGTAGCCGGGGAAGAAGTACGCGTTGGCGATAAGCACGCGGTGTCTGGCAGTGCGTACGGCGGCACGGTAGTGACGCTCGATGTCGTTGCGTTGGCTGCCGTTATCACGCGTCACGAAGGCGGCCCGCGCGACTTGCGTGCCTTGCGCGGCTGCGCTGTCCGCGTTGTCGCCCAGGCCGAAGTCCTCGTCGCGGGTGCGGCGCTGGCGCCAGCGCTCCAGCCACAGGTACCGCGCCGGCTGCGGCGCGGTCAGGCTGGCGTGGCAGAAGGCTTGAATCTGCCCGACCAGCGGACCCTCGATCTCGACCGCGTAGTCCTGCTTGGCAAGCGGCCCGAAGTCGGCGAGGTGATCGGCGCAGTAGTTGATGCCGCCCACGAACGCGCGCCGGCCATCCACCACCACCAGCTTGCGGTGCATGCGGCGCAGCATATTGATGCGGGCGCCGAACAGGCACTGTGCCGGTTCGAAGCTGCGCAGCTTGACGCCCGCCTCTTGAAGCGGCCGCAGGAACGAAGCGGGCAAATCGGGCGAGCCCCAGCCGTCGATCAGCACGTCCACCTTGACGCCGCGGCTGGCGGCGCGCAGCAGCGCCTGCTGCAGTTGACGCCCTACCTTGTCGTCGAACAGGATGAAGGTTTCGAGCAGCACCTCGTGTTCGGCCGCGCTGATGCTGTCGAACACGCGCGGGAAGAAACCCTCGCCGTTTTCGAGCAAGGTGATGCGATTGCCGGGCACCCAATGCGAGTTCATCGCGGTCATTGCGGTCATGGCAGGTCGATTTCAGCCGCCAACGGCGCGTGATCGGACAGGCGGGACCAAGGCAGGCGCGGCATCAGCAACGGCCGCGCCGCGACGACGCCGCGCACGTAGATGCGGTCCAGCCGCAACAGCGGCCAGCGCGAAGGGAAGCTGCGTGCGTGCTGGCCCAGGGCGCTGCGGAAGACCTCGCGCAGCCCGCTCGGCGCGAGCAGCACATCAGCGCGCTGGCGCCAGTCGTTGAAGTCGCCGGCGACAACCAGCGGCGCGTCGGCCGGCACCTCGCTCAGCACCGTCTGGCATAGCCGCGCCAGTTGGTGGCGTCGGTGCGCCTCGCTGAGCCCGTGGTGCACGCACATCACATGCAGTTCGGTCGAAGGTTCGGACCCGGATCCCCGGCACAACAGCACGCAGTGCAGCAGCCCGCGCGGCTCGGCGCCCGGCAGCGAGACGTCGAGGTTGCGGCTGCGCAGCACCGGTAGCCGCGACAGCACCGCGTTGCCATGGTCCTGCCCTCCAGCGACGGCGTTGCGGCCATAGGCGTGCTCGGGCCACAGGGTGTCCGCCAGGAACTCATACTGCGCGGCGTCGGCGCCGCCTTCGACCTCTTGCAGGAACACCAGGTCGCTGCCCAACGCGCGCACCGCTTCGCGCAACTCGTGCAACACGTGACGGCGGTTGAACGCGTTGTAGCCCTTGTGAATGTTGATGGTCAGCAGGCGCAAGGGCTGCGCTGGTGGGTGGGCACCGTTGCCGGCCCAGCCAGCGGCGGGCGCAGCGGAGCCGATGCCAGGCGACGGCGCGATCCATTGAATGCCGTGTCCCTCGGAATTGCATCTTGTGCCTTGCACCCATTCGGCATCCGTCGGCTTCGATGCACCTTCGTTGGCCCCGCTTGATGCCACACCAGATAGCGCGTTCGGGTCGAGGTTCATCGGTGGCCTGACGAGCGGGGGAGGAGCGCATCGAAGCCAGCAATTCCCTCGAACCGCTCTTCGTCGATGCCACCCTGGCGCAGCCGGTGAACGCGGGCATGAAGGTCTTGCAGCCATTCACCGACGTTGTGGTCGGCGCGCAGCAGGGCGTGGATGGGCGGCAACGCGCCGCCGAAGCGCACGTCCACGACGCTGGCGCGGACCGCCACGACGACACCAGACCGATGGGCTGCGGATTCACGGTTCATGCGGGCGGGCCCTGGTTCAACCGGTGGCACACCGGTCATATCGGCTGCGCCATGCAGCGAAATCGGCATGCCGCACGCACCCAGGACGAGGCAGCAACCTGCTCACAACGCTGGTGGCGATCAGGCAGTGTGTGCAGGCCGCCTGAAATCATCTGTTCGACAGCGCACAGTGAAGCAGGCATGGGCCGCGACAATGGGTGCGGATGGTTCCCCAGCGCTTCACCCCACCCACTTGCCTCAGTCACCCGCGTCCACCTCAGGCTTGCCGCCCATGAAGCGGCGCGGTCTGGCGCGTGGTGAGGAGTTGTTGGGCCGGACGAAGGCCGAGCGCGCCGGGGATCGCATGGTGCGGCCGTTTCAGCTGTTCGCACGACGGCAGGCATCCGGTGGCCTGGTGCTGCTGGGCTGCGCCATCGGGGCGCTCGCCTGGGCCAACTCACCCTGGGAATGGGCTTACCGGCAGATGCTGGACCTTCCGCTAGGCATTTCAGTCGGCCAACTGGTATTGCGACTGGGCCTTCGCGACTGGATCAACGACGGCCTGATGGCGATCTTCTTTTTCGGTGTCGGGCTCGAGATCAAGCGCGAGTTTTTGGTCGGCGAGTTGGCCGAACGACGCAAGGCGATGCTGCCGATCATGGCCGCAGTCGGCGGCATGGTGGTACCGGCACTGATCTATGCCGGGTTCAACTTCGATGGCGCCGGCGCCCACGGCTGGGGCATTCCGATGGCGACCGACATCGCCTTTGCGCTCGGTGCGCTGGCTGTCCTGGGCTCGCGCATCCCCGAAGCGCTC
>JAABRA010000408.1 GCA_011391155.1 Burkholderiales bacterium | reverse complement strand
GTGCGGGAAACGTAGAGCCGGTGGTGCGCGAACTGCTGTTCAGCCACTACGACCCCGGATACGCCACATCGACCCGGCGCAATTTCATCCACTTTGCCGAGGCGCCCGTGCTGATGGCGCGCGATCGTTCCATGGAGTCGATGCGGGAACTGGCGCGGGAACTGTCCGCGGGGCCCTGAAGTGATCCGGCGCCTGCCGGATCAGGCAGCCGCCAACGTCATCCGTCCTGCCGCTTGCGACCATCTGGTTCAAGGCAGGGTCGAGGTTCCCGGTGAGTCCGGCGGCACTCCGGCATCGATCCCCAGGGACGGATCCGCATTAGCCTCGTCCCCATCAGGAACATCGGGCCGGCGCTCGGACTTGGCCTTGAGCTTGTCTTCCTTCTTGCGCTTCTTGGCCAGTTCTTTCTGACGCTTTTCGTATCCGTAATTGGGAGTAGCCAAAGTTTGCTTTCACTGATCATTGAGTAAGACCCACTTTAACAGTTAACGCGCCCCACCCGGCCGATGCAGCCGGCAATTGCGGCTTCAGGCTGGCGCGGCGTCGACGGCGGCCTCTTCCTGCCAGGCCACCGAGCCCCGGTAGGCGTGCCAGCTGGCATGCCCGAGCACCGGGCCGATCACCACCAGCCCAGCGCCCCAAGGCAGCAGCGCCAGCACCACCAGCAGCGTCAGGAGGGCGCCCCACAGCAGCATCACGCCGGTGTTCTCGTAAACCACGCGGATGCTGGCGATGGCCGCTGAAATGGCGTCGGTGTCGCGGTCGAGGATCATCGGGATGGAAACCACGGCCGTCGAGTACACCAGCGCGGCAAAGACACTGCCCACGGCCAGGTACACCGCCAGGAACTCCCAGTTCTCCGGGTTGAAGACGGCGTTCAGCACACCGGTGGTGGATGGCATGCCGGTGTTGAAGAACACCGCGAACACCACCAGCGAGGCGCGGCCCCACAACAACTCCAGCACGATCAGCACCAGCACCAGCATGCCCATGCTGCGGATGTGGGAGTCCCAGCAGGTCAGTGAACTTTCCAGGTCGGGCGCCAGGCCCTGCTCGCGGCGCCGGCTGACTTCGTACAGGCCCATTGCCAGGAAAGGGCCGACGAGCAGGCAGCCCGAGGCGATCGACATCGCGTATTCGGGTCTGGCCCGGAACACGATGCCCAGGGTCAGCGCCATCGCCCAGAAGCAGACCCCATAAAACAGGCCAATGGCCGGCTGGGCCTTCAAGTCCTGCCAGCCCAGGGCCAGCCAGCGAAACGGCGCGCCCCAGCCCAGCGGCACCATGAGGGCCCGCGGGCCGACCGGCGGCGGTGGAATGTAGGGGCCGGCTTCGGGGGACAAGGGGACTTGCGGCAGCGTGGGTTCGGTCATGGGGGCGTGTCGGGACGGTCAAAAGGCGTATGCCGAGGCTACCGGCAAGCCTGAACCTTGACCAGTGCGGAAAACACTGATCTGGATCAACCATCACCCAAACGCCACTCCAAGGGCCTGCTGCAGGTCCTGGCGCAGGTCTGCGGCCGCCTCCAGCCCGACCGAAAAACGCACGAGCGTTCCGCGGGCAATGTGCGCCGGCCAGGCCATGCGCATGGCCGCAAGGTCGTAGGGCACGACCAGGCTGGTGGGCCCGCCCCAGCTGTAACCGAGCTTGAACAGGCGCAGCGCATCGCAGAAGGCGTCCACCTGGGCGGCGCTGTAGCGCGCGTCGAAGATCACCGAAAACAGGCCGGCGGCCAGCCCGGGCCCGCCGCCCTGCCCGTCTTCGGTGCACAGCGCGCGCCAGTGTTCATGGCCCGGCGAGCCCGCGAAAGCCGGGTGCAGCAGTTGCGCGACCTGGGGCTGTTGCCCCAGCCAGGCCGCCAGCGCCCGGGCGACCTCGTCCTGGGCCCGATAGCGCAGGGCCATGCTGGGCAGGGCGCGCAGCACGGCCTCGGCGTCATTGGCGCCGATGCCCCAGCCCAGGCGCATGTGGGTGAGCTTGAGCTTCAGGTGCAGGGCCTCGTCACGCGTCACGGCGCTGCCCATCAGCACATCGCCGCCGCCACTGGGGTACTTGGTCAGGGCCTGCACCACGATGTCGGCGCCGCTGCCAGGCGTGAAACGGGCGCCCCGGCCCAGATCAAATCCATTGAACGCCAGCCCGGCGCCCCAGGTGTTGTCCAGCGCGGTGATGACGCCTTGCTGGCGGCAGATGTGGGCATGGTGCGCCAGCGGCGGAAATTCCATCGTCACCGAGCCGGGCGCCTCCAGCCATACAAGGCGGGTGCGCGGCGTGATGCGCGCCTGCAGGTCGGCCGGATCCAGGGCGTCGTAAAGCTGGTGCGTGATGCCCCACCGGGCCAGTTCGCCCTCGGCCAGGGCCTTGTTCGGGCCGTAGGCGTTGTCGGGAATGAGCAGTTCGTCGCCTGCTTCGAGCAGGGCCAGGTTGACATTTGCAATGGCCGCCAGCCCGCTGGGCAGCAGCACGCAGTGGCGCCCGCCCTCCAGCGTGGCAATGCGCTCCTCCAGCATGAAGGTGGTGGGCGTGCCGTGCAGCCCGTAGGTGTAGCCGGACTTCTCCTTCCAGTTCCGGGCCCGCATGGCAGCCACGCTGGGAAAGAAGACGGTGGAGGCCTTGAAAACCCCCGGCTGGGGGGCCAGGAAGCCCGCCGGTGGCGCGTAGGGGTGGTGAATGAGGGTGGTGACGGGGTCGATTTCGGAGGTGCTCATGCGGCCAATGGTAGCGCCACGCGGCACGAACCGCCGGCATCACGCCACTGGAAACAGAAACGGGAGCCTGCGCTCCCGTGGTGCGGTAAATCGCCCCGGGTCGCGGCGCGCGCCGGCTTTCAGAGTTTCCACTTCTCCAGCAGCACTTCGGGCGTCATGCTGTCGTAGCTTTCGAACGGCTGGTGAATCCACGGGTTGGTAGGCAGGAGTTCGACCGAATAATCCGGCGAAAAAGTCGACACGCCCTTGGTCCAGATCACGGCGCTGCGCAGTTCAGTGATGGGAGCGTAGTTGCGCTTGAGCAGTTCGAACACCGCCTTGAGGGTGTGGCCGGTGTCCGCCAGGTCGTCGACCAACAGCACCTTGCCGGCGATTTCCCCTTTGGGCGTGGTGATGAACCGGGCGATATCCAGATTGCCCTGCACGGTGCCGGCGTCGGCCCGGTAGGAGCTGGTGGACATGATGGCCAGCGGCTTGTTGAACACCCGGGACAGGATGTCGCCCGGGCGCATTCCGCCGCGCGCCAGACACAGGATGGTGTCGAACTGCCAGCCGGACTGGTGGATCTTGAGCGCGAGCTTCTCGATGAGGTTGTGGTACTCGTCGTAGCTTACGTACAGGTGCTTGCCGTCTTCCGTCAACATGTGAATTTACTCCTGCATGAATAGCAAACTATGACCGTTCCACGCTGGGATGAGGTCATTTTTATATAAAAATCCCTGTTTTCAGTCCGCCAGATAGGGGTGGCGCATCATGATGGTGTGGTCGCGGTCCGGGCTGGTGGAGACGATGTGGATCGGCACGCCCGTGACGTGCGCGATGCGCTGCAGGTACAGGCGTGCATTGACCGGCAGCTGGTCGTACTGCGTGACGCCGACCGTGCTGTCGCTCCAGCCATCCATGGTTTCGTAGATGGGCGTGCAGCGGGCGATGTCATCGGCCCCCATCGGCAGGATGTCGGTGACCTCACCGTCGAGCTCGTAGCCGGTGCATAGCTTGAGTTCCTTGAGACCGTCGAGGACGTCGAGCTTGGTGATGCACAGGCCAGACAAACCGTTGACCTGCGCGCTGCGCTTGAGCAGCGCGGCATCGAACCATCCGCAACGGCGGCTGCGTCCGGTGGTCACGCCTTTTTCAGCGCCCACGGTGCTCATGTGCCAGCCCGGCGTGCCTTCCTTCTCCCATTCGAGTTCAGTCGGGAACGGGCCGCCGCCCACGCGGGTGCAGTAGGCCTTGGTGATGCCCAGGATGTAGTGCAGCATGCCCGGGCCGACGCCGGAGCCCGCGGCGGCATTGCCGGCGACGCAGTTGCTCGACGTCACGTACGGGTAGGTGCCGTGGTCCACGTCCAGCAGCGTGCCCTGCGCGCCTTCAAACAGCAGGTTGGCGCCGCGCAGGTGCGCCTCATTGAGCTCGCGCGACACGTCGGCCATCATGGGTTTGAGCAGTTCGGCGTGCTTCATGGCTTCGACGTACACCGCATCGAACTGGACTTCGCCGTTTTGCAGATAGGGCTTGAGTGCGTCCGGGAAACTGAAACTGCGCGAGTTCAGGAAGGTGGTCAGGACATGGTTATGCAGCGTCAGCAGGTCGCGCAGGCGGGCCGCGAACCGCTCGGGGTACTTCAGGTCCTGCACGCGCAGCGCCCGGCGGGCAATCTTGTCTTCGTACGCGGGCCCGATGCCGCGGCCGGTCGTGCCGATCTTCTCGGTCCCGCCCTGCTCGCGCGCCGCTTCGCGCGCCACGTCCAGCGCGGCATGGAACGGCAGGATCAAGGGGCAGGCTTCGCTGATGCGCAGGCGCGAACGCACTTCCACCCCGGCTTTTTCCAGCCCTTCGATCTCTTCGAACAGCTTCGCCGCAGAAAGCACCACGCCGTTGCCGATGTAGCACTTCACGCCCGGGCGCATGATGCCGCTGGGAATCAGGTGCAGCGCCGTCTTCACGCCGTTGATCACCAGCGTGTGCCCTGCGTTGTGGCCGCCCTGGAAGCGCACCACGCCCTGCGCGCTCTCTGTGAGCCAGTCCACCAGCTTGCCTTTGCCCTCGTCACCCCACTGGGTCCCGACGACGACAACGTTTCTTCCTTGGGTCATGTTCATCTCAATGGTTCTCAAAGGGCCTGCACAATCCATTGCCCGGCGGCTTCGATCAGTTCGCGATCGCAATGGAATTCATCAACTTCACTTTCGTGGCCGGGCATCACGCAGACCACGGTTTCCCCACGGCCGCGCAGCGCGGTTATGGCCCGGCGCAAACCGGCGGCTTCGCCCCAGGGCGCGCGAATGGCGGCTTTCAGGGGACGCGGCGCGGCCACGGCAACCAGCGCCTTGAGGTCCAGGCTGAAGCCCACCGCCGGACGCGCCCGGTCGAGGTTGTGGCCAAACACGGCGCCCACCCCGTCATAGCGGCCGCCGCGCACCACGGCGTCGCCGGCGCCTTGCGCGTAAACGGCGAATCGGGCCCCGCTGTAGTAGGCGTAGCCGCGCAGGTCGGCGAGGTCGAACGTCACTTGCGTGTCGCCGAGCTGGTGCGCCAGCCAGCGCAGATTCGAAAGCGCCTGGTCAATGCCCGGTGTTGCCTTCAAGGCATTCCGGGCCTCATCGAGCACTTTTTCATCCCCGTAGAGCTGTACCAAGGCCTTCAGGCCCTCGCGGCAGGCCGCTGGAAAGCCGCGGGTCAGTGCGGCCAGCTCCGTGGCATCCTTGGTGGCCAAGGCCGCGTGCACCTGCGCCAGCACTTGCGCGCTGACCGGCACTCCGGCCAGCAGCGACCCGACGATGCTCGCGTCAGCCAGATCGACGCTCGGGCGCTGCACCTGCGCCGCCTTGAGGCATTCGAGCGCGAGCAGCAGGATTTCCAGATCGGCTTCCAAGCCCGCGTGGCCGTAGATCTCCGCGCCGAGCTGCAGGGGTTCGCGCGTGGCACAGGCGCGGTCGGGCCGGGTGTGCAGCACCGGGCCGCAATAACAAAGGCGTGTCACACCCGCGCGGTTGAGCAGGTGCGCGTCGATTCTAGCTACCTGGGGCGTGGTGTCGGCACGCAGGCCCAGCATGCGGCCTGACAGTTGATCGACCAGCTTGAAGGTCTGGAGATCCAGCGCCTCGCCGGTCCCTGTCAGGAGCGATTCCAGGTGCTCCAGCAGCGGCGGCATGACGAGTTCGTACCCGTAACTACAGGCCGTGTCCAGCAGGCAGCGGCGGAGTTCTTCGATGTGGCGGGCCTCGGAAGGCAGGACATCGGCGATGTGATCCGGCAGGACCCAGGCGGACATGTGATGAGGAGGCTGTTAAAACAGCGATTTTACCGGGCTTGCGGGCGGTTTCACGCCGCGAGCCAAAGGATCATCAACCCCAGCAAGATGCTCACCAGGCCGAAAAACCGGAGTTGCCCGTCCTGCAACTGCAACAGTTGCGAGAACATCCGCTTCCAGCCACCGGGCGACAGGAAAGGCAAAAGGCCCTCGAACAGCAGAACGAGGGCCAGCGCCGTCAGCAGACTGTTGCTGTCCAAGCGCTACTTCTTGGCGGCAGCTGCGGGCGCCGCGCTGCCGCCACCCCGCATGGCCTTGAAAAACTCGGACGACGGGTCCAGCACCATGACATCGCTTTTCTTGTTGAAGCTGGCCTTGTAAGCGTCCAGGCTGCGGTAGAACTGGGCGAACTGCGGGTCGCGGCCGAAGGCCTCGGCAAAAGTGCGGGCCGCTTCGGCGTCGCCCTCGCCCTTGACTTTCTGCGCATCCCGGTAGGCATTGGCCACTGTCACCTCGCGCTGGCGATCGGCGTCAGCGCGGATTTTTTCACCTTCGGCCGCACCCGTGGAGCGCAACTCGTTGGCCACACGCTGGCGCTCCGCCACCATACGCTTGAAGACCGATTCGGTGATGGCCTCCACGTAGTCGATGCGCGTGATGCGCACGTCCACCACGTCGACACCCCAAGGCTTGGCGCCACGCACCGCCGCCAGCACTTCACGCTTGACATCGGCCACCAGGGAGTCGCGGCTGGCCAGCAGATCCTTGACTGTGCGCTTGTTGATCTCTTCCTGGAAGGCGTTGCGAATCACGCGATTGAGCTGGTTGGCGCCGGCTTTCTCGTCCAGCCCGACGTTGCGGATGTATTCGGTCGGCTCGGTGATGCGCCAGCGCACGTACCAATCAATCACCACACGCTGCTTCTCGGCTGTCAGCATGGGCTCGGCGTCCACGCTTTCAAGCACCAGCAGGCGCTTGTCGATGTAGGACACGTTCTGGAAGGGCGGTGGCAACTTGACATGCAGGCCCGGCTCCGTGATCACGTTCTTGATCTGCCCGAGTGCGAAAACCACGCCAAACTGCCGTTGATCAACGACAAACAGCGAGGAGCTGAGCAGCGCCAGCAGGATCAGCAGGGACGAGGCTATGAATCCGACTCTGTTCACTTTGTTCTTCCTTATCGGGTTTCGCGGTCACGCGTGCGTGCGCTTTCCCGCGAGCGGGAATCCACGGGCGCGGCAGGGACCGGCAGGGTCGCGGCGGCTGGCGCAGCACCAGTGCCAGGTGCGGACGCGTCTGCACCGGCGGCAGCCGTGGCCCCCGGCCCGGTCATCTGCAAAATTTTGTCGAGCGGCAGATACAGCAGGTTGGAGCCCGCACGGGATTCAATGAGCACCTTGCTGACGTTCGAATACACCTGCTGCATGGAGTCGATGAACATGCGGTCGCGCGTCACCTGTGGTGCCTTCTGGTATTCCGTCAGGATGGAGCGGAACCGCTGCGAATCACCCTGGGCCTGCGCCACGATGCGGGCGCGGTAGGCTTCGGACTCTTCCCGCAGCCGGGACGCCGAACCCACAGCGCGCGGAACCACGTCGTTGGCATAGGCCTGCGCCTCGTTCTTGGCGCGTTCACGTTCCTGGCCCGCCTTGAGCACATCGTCGAACGCGGCCTGGACCTGCTCGGGCGGGCGGACACCGCTTTGCTGCAGGTTGATGCCGACGACTTCCACCCCGACTTTGTAGCGGTCAAGGATGTCCTGCATGCGGGTCCGCACGCGGGGGGCAATCTGGTCGCGCTCATCCGCCAGCGCCAGATCCATTTTCATCTTTCCCACCACCTCCCGGACGGCCGATTCCGCGGCGAGCACGACTGCGCTGGCCGGATCCTTGCTCTCGAAGAGGTAGGCTCTCGCATCGTTGAGCCGGTACTGCACCGCAAACTTGATTTCGACGATGTTCTCGTCGGCGGTAAGCATTGCGGAATCCCGCAATCCCGTGGCCTTGACGATGACGTCGCGCCCAACGTCGACCGACCGGATCTGGGTGACCACCACAATTTCGTGTCGCTGCACCGGGTACGGCAAACGCCAGTTGAAGCCGGCACCCACGGTGGAGCTGTACTTCCCGAACTGGGTGATGACGGCCTGCTGGCCTTCCTGAACAATGAAGAACCCGGTGCCCAGCCAGATCAGCAGCGCCACGCCAGCGATCAGCCCCGCACCCAGACCGGCGCTTTTCATGTCGGGAGGTTGAAAGCCGCCGCCACTGCCGCTGGTGTTATTGCCGCCACGGCCGGCGCCGCGCACCCCGCCAAAAAGACCTCCGAGCTTTCGATTGAAGTCACGCCACAATTCGTCGAGATCCGGCGGCCCCTGGTTGGGACCCTGCCCCTGGCCTCGACCGTTTCCCGTCGGCGGCAAGGGCGGTTCAGCGTCGGGCCGCGGCGGCTCCGGCGGCTCCCCTTCGGCGGGTTTGTCCCCGCCCCGTCCCCAGCGCGGATCGTTCAGATTGAACATGCCCCGGATGCGCTGTCGAAGTCCTGCACCGTGAAGGGCGCGTAAATTGAGGTTCATTCGCATGTTTATCGTATGTCTGAGGCCCCGATTGTGCCCAATCAGGGGTTGGCGTCGTCGGGTTGACCCGTGTAATCTGGTGCGATCTGTCCGGGCATTGCCTGGCGGACGATGGCCGCCAGCTCGGCACGCAGTTCTGGCAAGCCCTCACCGCTGCGCGCGCTGACAAAGACCCGGGGAATGGACACACCATCCACTTCGAACCTGTCCGACAGTTGCAGGGGCCGACGCTCCATTTCAAGGGCGTCGATTTTGTTGAAGACCACTACCTGGGGAACGGCACTGGCGCCAATCTCCTGAAGCACGCGGCGCACTTCATCCATCTGCTCGGGATAACCCGGATTTGACGCGTCCACCACGTGCAACAACAAATCGGCATCGGCAGCCTCCTGAAGCGTCGCCTGAAAGGCATCAATCAGGCCGTGCGGAAGATCGCGGATGAAACCGACGGTATCGGAGAGCGAGACCGAACGGCTGGCTTCACCCAGGTAGAGTTGGCGGGTGGTGGTGTCCAGCGTTGCAAACAACTGGTCGGCGGCATAGGTCCGCGCTTTGACCAGCGTATTGAACAGCGTCGACTTGCCAGCGTTGGTGTAGCCGACGAGCGAGATCATGAAACTGTCTCGCCGCTGGCGCTGGCGGCGCTGCGTGGCGCGTTGCCGCTTGACCTTTTCAAGGCGCTCGCGCGTGCGCTTGATGGCTTCGCCGATCATCCGCCGGTCCAGCTCGATCTGGGTTTCGCCAGGACCGCCCCGCATCCCGATGCCGCCGCTCTGCCGCTCCAGGTGAGACCATCGGCGCACCAATCGGGTACTGACATACTGCAGCCGGGCAAGCTCGACCTGGAGTTTGCCCTCGTGGCTGCGGGCGCGCTGGGCGAAAATTTCGAGAATCAGCAGCGTTCGGTCGTTGACGGGAAGCCCGGTGTGCCGCTCAAGGTTTCGCTGCTGCGCCGGACTCAGGGACTGGTCGAACAGGATCTCCTGCGCGCCATGCTGTTCAGCCAGCCATTTGATTTCGTCGGCCTTGCCGCTGCCCACAAACAAGGCCGCGTCAGGCGCTTTGCGCTTGCAGGTGATGCGGGCAACCGGCTTCAAGCCCGCGGTCTGCGCGAGCAGACCCAGCTCATGGAGACCGGAATCGAAATTCGGCAAACCGAAATCCACACCCACAAGAACGGCCAGTGCGGCTAGGGAACTGGAGGGGTCGGCCAGACTCAACTCCCGGCGTAAGTTGGAGCCGGCCTGCAGCGGGATCGCTCCCGGAACTGAAGGACCATGTCAGAGCGGTGCAGGTTCGCCACCCTCAGTCGCTGCGAAATTCACAGCGCGCCCCGGCACGATGGTGGAGATGGCGTGCTTGTAGACCATCTGGGTCACGGTGTTGCGCAGCAATACGACGTACTGGTCGAAAGATTCGATCTGCCCCTGGAGCTTGATGCCGTTGACCAGATAGATCGACACCGGCACGTGCTCTCTGCGCAGCGCATTAAGGAAAGGATCCTGCAAAAGTTGCCCTTTGTTGCTCACGATATTCTCCGTGTTCAAGAGTTGTTATTGAAGCTGTACCTTAACACAGGGGCTTGACGCATCCGGCCGACCAGGGCCGAATCACCCCACAAAAATCCGGTCAGGAAACCCGCGTATCAGCGGGTGTCCTTGTCGTCAAAGGGATTTTTGGATATTTTCATCTCGATGCGCAAGGGGGTTCCCACAAGATCAAATTCCTTGCGAAACCGCCCCTCCAGAAAGCGCTTGTAGGATTCGGTGACGTGCTCGAGGGAATTCCCGTGGACCACGATAACCGGCGGATTCATGCCGCCTTGATGCGCATAGCGGAGTTTGGGGCGGAACATGCCGGCGCGCTGCGGCGACTGGAACTGGACCGCTTCCAGCAGAAGGCGGGTAAGGACCGGGGTCGACATCTTGCGTGTGGCCGCCTTGTGGGCCTGCACGATCGATCCCCACAACGGCCCCAGGCCCTGACGCTTGCGGGCGGAAATGAAATGCAGCGAGGCAAATTTCAGGAACGCAAGCCGTGTTTCGATGGATCGCTGAACCAGTTGCCGCTGGTATTCATCGATGGCGTCCCACTTGTTGACGGCCAGCACGATGGCCCGCCCACTTTCCAGGGCATAGCCCGCGATATGGGCATCCTGATCGGTCACGCCCTGCGTGGCATCCAGCAGGAGCAGCACCACGTTGGCCGACTCGATCGCCTGCAAGGTCTTGACCACGGAGAATTTCTCGATGGCTTCGAATACCTTGCCGCGGCGCCGCAGTCCGGCCGTGTCAATGAGCTCAAAACGCTGCCCCTGGTGTTCAAACGGCACCGTGATTGCATCCCGTGTGGTGCCTGGCAGATCAAACGCGACCAGGCGCTCTTCACCCAGCCAGGTATTGATCAGGGTGGACTTGCCGACATTGGGTCGCCCGGCCACGGCCAGCTTGATCACCCCGGGGTCTGCCGGCGCTTCCTCATCGTCGGGCTCGGGCAGGTTAAGCGATTCCAGCGCCAGGTCCACCAGGTCACGGATGCCCTGCCCGTGCGCGG
>JAABRA010000407.1 GCA_011391155.1 Burkholderiales bacterium | reverse complement strand
GATGCCCATGCCGACATAAATGCCGACCTCACTGGACACGCCCAGGAAGCGCGAGAACGCCACGCCCACGCCGGTCATCTGACCGATGATGTACGTCAGCGATGCCGTCAGCAGGCAGATCACCGCGATCATGCTGGCACCCTTGGAGTAGAAGCGGTCGCCAATGAACTGCGGCACGGTGAATTTACCGAACTTGCGCAGGTACGGTGCCAG
Source organism: Burkholderiales bacterium (assembly GCA_011391155.1). Taxonomy (GTDB): domain Bacteria; phylum Pseudomonadota; class Gammaproteobacteria; order Burkholderiales; family Burkholderiaceae_C; genus JAABQG01. The sequence continues at coordinate 10,958 of JAABRA010000407.1, read as the reverse complement.
CAACATGGCCAGCAGCACGTAGCCGCCGGTCCAGCCCATCAGGAACAGGCCGCCGCCATAGCCCATGTTGGCGATCAGGCCGGCCATGGAAATGAAGGACGCGGCCGACATCCAGTCAGCGCCGGTGGCCATGCCGTTGAGCACGGGGTGCACCGAGCCGCCCGCGGAATAAAACTCGCTGGTCGATCCGGCACGCGCCCAGATGGCGATGCCGATGTAGAGCGCAAAGCTCAGACCGACCATGATGTAGATTGTGGTTTGAAGATCCATGATCAGGTCCTTATTCTTCGTGAACGTCAAACTTGATGTCCAGATTGTTCATACGCCAGGCGTAGTAAAAAATCTGGATCACAAAGAAATAAATCGAGCCCTGGTGTGCGAACCAGAAGCCCAGCGGATAGCCGCCGAGATGGAATTGATTAAAAAAATCAACGAACAAAATACCTGCCCCGAAAGACACCAGAAACCAGAGGATCAAAACGTTCCTCAGCAGCTTCAGGGTTTCCTTCCAGTAGGCTTGACTACCCAAGTCTTCCTTCATGAAATCTCCTCGAAATAATTAACGAGACCACAGCGAAAAAACCGCTGCACCACTACATTGCACAGACAGAGCCATGGCGTTGCGGAGCGGACTTTCGCTGCGATTACTTACAGCCGACTGATGACACCTTCGAAGCTGACGCGAGCCCTACAAAACTAGGGTAAACACTGATTCGGTAGGCCATCGCAAAGGACACCAGCGCGGCCCGCGGCAGATCACACCATCCCCCTGCTCCAGATCGGTTTACGGCAAAAATATCAATAAAAATGGCACTATCCCAGCGTGGAATGGTCATAGTCAGCTATTTATTTTGATGCGATCCACGGAATCAAGGTGCCGTCATTCCCGCGCAGGCGGGAATCCACGCAGTTCTGGATGCCCGCCTGCGCGCGAATGCCAACGGGTTTCGCAATCCAGGGGGACGCCCACGCCCCGCAGGAACCTCGACGGGCCATCGACCAAAGTCCCTTTTCCCTACCCCCGCGCCAGCACCGGCCCCAGCGCCATACCGGTGTGCGTGCCCAGCCGCACCACGTCTTCCGGCGTGGCCGCCGCCACGATGCGCCCGCCGGCCTTGCCGCCTTCGGGACCAAGGTCGATGATCCAGTCGGCCTCGGCGATCACATCCAGGTCGTGCTCGATCACCACCACGCTATGGCCGCCATCCACCAGGCGGTGCAGCACGCGGATCAGCTTGTCCACGTCGGCCATGTGCAGGCCCACGGTGGGTTCGTCCAGCACGTAGAGCGTGTGCGGCGCCTTCTGGCCGCGCCGTGTGACGTCGTCGCGCACCTTGGAGAGTTCGGTGACGAGCTTGATGCGTTGCGCCTCGCCGCCCGAGAGCGTGGGTGAGGGCTGGCCCAACGTGAGGTAGCCCAGGCCCACGTCTTTGAGCAATTGCAGCGGGTGGCTGATAGTGGGCATGGCCGCGAAGAAGTCCACGGCTTCGTCCACCTCCATCTGCAGGATGTCGCCGATGCTTTTGCCGCGCCAGGTGACGGCCAGTGTCTCGGGGTTGAAGCGCGCGCCATGGCAGGTCTCGCACAGCACCTTCACGTCGGGCAGGAAGCTCATGCCAATGGTGCGAATGCCCTGGCCTTCGCAGCCGGGGCAGCGGCCTTCGCCGGTGTTGAAGCTGAAGCGCCCCGCAGCGTAGCCGCGCGCGCGCGCTTCGAGCGTTTCGGCGAACAGCTTGCGGATGGTGTCCCAGAAGCCGATGTAGGTGGCCGGGCAGCTGCGCGGCGTCTTGCCGATGGGCGTCTGATCGACTTCGAGCACGCGGTCGATGGACTCGAAGCCGGTCAGGCCGGTGCAGCCGGTGAGCGCAGGGAAATGCCCGGCGGCCATGGCGTCGCGGCCGGCCCGGGTGGCGCGCTGCGCCACCAACGCCTGCACGCTGGCCAGCAGCACGTCGCGCGCCAGCGTGGATTTGCCGGAACCGGACACGCCGGTGACGGCGACCAGACGTTGGAGGGGGATGGCGGCGTCGACGTTCTGGAGGTTGTGGAGGGTGGCGCCGGTGAGGCGGAGCCACTGCTGCTCCGGGACTGCGGAAATGGAGTCCGTGAAATTGGTGAAATTGGGGTCAGAGTCCGATTTCGACCGCTTCCGCACCGGGAGCGCGGAATGGGGGTCAGAGCCCGATTCGGATCGGGACTTGGCCCGGGGCCGAGGCTGTTGCGCCGAATCGGGATCTGACCCCAATTCCGCTGCATCGCTTGCCGAATTGAGATCCGACCCCAAATTCGCGACGGGGATGTTGCTCCTTCGCCCCTCTGGGGAGAGGGCGGGGGTGAGGGGCAACACCGCTCGCCGCGCCTGTAGCGGATGCTTCATCGCGTGCAGCAGGTAGCGCCCGGTCTGGGAGTCGCCGGTGTCGGTGATGTCCTTCACGCTGCCTTCGGCCACCAGCCGCCCGCCGCGCTTGCCGGCACTGGGGCCGATGTCGATGATGTGGTCGGCGCGGCGGATGGTGTCTTCGTCGTGCTCCACCACGACCAGCGTATTGCCCTTGTCGCTGAGGGTTTTCAGCGCATTCAGCAGGATCTGGTTGTCGCGCGCGTGCAGGCCGATGGTCGGCTCGTCGAGCACGTAGCACACGCCCTGCAGGTTGCTGCCGAGCTGCGCCGCCAGGCGGATGCGCTGGGCCTCGCCGCCGCTGAGCGTGGGCGCGCCGCGGTCCAGCGTGAGGTAGCCCAGGCCGACTTCCTCCAGGAATTCGAGCCGGCCCTTGATCTCGGGCACCAGGTCGCGCGCGATCTCGGCATCCCGGCCGGTGAGCGCCAGGGACTCGACCCACTGGCGGATGTCAGTGACGGCCAGGCGGGCGAGGTCGGTGATGGGCCAGCCCTCACTCCCGCCCCCCGGTCGAGCCGGGGGCAGGCTCTCTCCCGGAGGGAAAGAGAGTAAGGCGGAAGCCCGCGCCTGATCTGCGGTGGGAGAGCCCTCACCCCGGCCCTCTCCCGCAAGCGGGAGAGGGAGCAAGTCCGAATCCAGCGTCGCTTCGTCCCCGGCAGCGGCGGCCCCGTCTTGCTCCCTAGACCCTTTGGGGAAAGTGCCTGCCCCCGACTGGATCGGGGGGCTGGGGAGCAGCGCGACATCGATTCCCGCCCACGACGGTTCTTGCTCCCTCGCCCCTATGGGGAGAGGGCTGAGGTGAGGGGCTCCCGCGCCAAACCGCACTGCCCGGGCCGTCGCGTTGAGCCGCGTGCCCTGGCAGGTCGGGCAGGCGGCGTCGGTCACGTCTTCGGCTTCGGGCTCGGCGAAGGTCTGCTCGCGGCCCTTGGTGTCGTCGTCGCGCACCGAGTCGTCGAACACCTTGCGCTGCTCTTTCGTGAGTTTCACGCCCGTCCCCACGCAGTCGGGGCACCAGCCGTGCTTGCTGTTGTACGAGAACAGGCGCGGGTCGAGTTCGGCGTAGCTGGTGCTGCACACCGGGCAGGCGCGCTTGGTGGAAAACGCCAGCAACTGGCCGATGCCAGCCGTGGGCGTGCCGGCCTGCATAGCCTCGCGCAGGCCGGTCAGGTCGCTCAGCACATGGACCACGCCCTTGCCGTGTTCCAGGGTGCGGGCCAGCGCTTCGCGCAGCAGCGTCTCGTTCTCGGGCTGGATGTCCAGGCTCAGCACCGGCAGCTCGATGGTGTGCTCCTTGAAGCGGTCGATGCGCGGAAAGCCGGTGGTGGGCAGGAAGTTGCCGTCCACGCGCAGGTGGGTGTAGCCGCGCGGGCGGGCCCAGTCGGCCAGCTCGGTGTAGACCCCCTTGCGGTTCATCACCAGCGGCGCCAGCAGGCCGATGTGCTGGCCGCGAAACTGCGTCATCAGCTGCGCCGCGATGCGCTCGGGGGTTTGCGGCTGCACCGCCGCGCCGTCATGGATGCAGTGCTGCACGCCGAGCTTCACATAGAGCAGGCGCAAAAAATGCCAGACCTCGGTCGTGGTGCCGACCGTGCTCTTGCGCCCGCCGCGCGACAGGCGCTGCTCGATCGCCACCGTCGGCGGAATACCGTACACCGCATCGACCTCGGGCCGGCCGGCCGGCTGCACGATGCTGCGCGCGTAAGCGTTCAGGCTCTCCAGGTAGCGGCGCTGCCCTTCGTTGAACAGGATGTCGAAGGCCAGCGTGGACTTGCCCGAGCCGCTGACACCTGTGACCACGCTGAACTTGCCGCGCGGGATGTTGACGCTCAAGGACTTGAGGTTGTGCTCGCGGGCGTTGATGATCTGGATGTCACCCTCTCCTTCTCCGCCGGATGTGGTCTTAGTCCCCTCTCCCGCTTGCGGGAGAGGGTTAGGGTGAGGGTGAATTTCCGGCGCTGGCGACCCCCTCACCCCGGCCCTCTCCCGCAAGCGGGAGAGGGAGAGGGAGAAATTCGCAAGACCTTCTTCCACGCGGTGGCTGCCCAGGCCCAGCGCACCGTCGTACTCGCGCAGCGCCTTGCCCGTGTGCGAGCTGGCGTGTTGGCGCACCTCCTCGGGCGTGCCCTGCGCGACGATCAAGCCGCCCGCGTCACCGCCTTCCGGCCCAAGGTCGATCAGCCAGTCGCTGGCGCGGATCACGTCGAGGTTGTGCTCGATCACCACCAGCGAATGGCCGGCGTCGAGCAGCTTGCGCAGCGCGCGCATGAGCTTGGCGATGTCGTCGAAGTGCAGGCCGGTGGTGGGCTCGTCGAACAGGAACAGTGTGCCCTTGCGCGCCAGCGGCTGGCGGCTGGCGCTCGCGCCTTTCGAACCACTTCGCGATGCTTCGGCCAGGAAGCCGGCCAGCTTCAGGCGCTGCGCCTCGCCGCCCGAGAGAGTCGGCACCGGCTGGCCCAGCTTGACGTATTCCAGCCCCACATCGACGATGGGCTGCAGGGCGCGGATCACGTCGCGGTCATTCGCGAATACCGCAGCCGCCTCACTGACGGTCAGGTCCAGTACGTCGGCCACGTTCATGGCGCGCGGATGTACGGCGCCCAACGGCTGGCGCTCGATCATCACCTCAAGGATTTCGGGCCGGTAGCGTTTGCCATCGCAGTCCGGGCAGCGCAGATAGACGTCGCTCAGGAACTGCATCTCCACATGCTCGAAGCCCGAGCCGCCGCAGGTCGGGCAGCGCCCGTCGCCGCTGTTGAAGCTGAACTTGCTGGCGGTGTAGCCGCGCTGGCGCGACAGGGGCGCGGTGGCAAAAATCTCGCGCACGGCATCCCAGGCGCCGACGTAGCTCGCGGGGTTGGAGCGCGCCGTCTTGCCGATCGGCGACTGGTCGACGAACACGGCCTCAGACAGGTGGTCCGCCCCCAGCAGGCGGTCGTGTACGCCGGGCGTTTCCGTGGCTTTGCCGAAGTGGCGCATCAGTGCCGGGGCCAGCACATCCTGGATCAGGGACGATTTCCCCGAGCCGCTGACGCCGGTGACGCACACCAGCCGCTGCAGCGGAATCTCCACCGTGACGTCGCGCAGGTTGTGCTCGCGCGCGCCTTCGAGGATGAGGCGCGGTGTGTTGTCGGTCACCATGCGCTTGAAGCCCATGCCGACCTGTTTGCGGCCTCCCAGGTAGGCGCCGGTCAGCGTGTCGGCGCTGCGCAGCGCCTCGGTGGTGCCGTCGAACACGATCTGCCCGCCGCGTTCACCGGGGCCGGGGCCCATGTCGATCATGCGGTCGGCGGCCAGCATCACAGCCGGGTCGTGCTCCACCACCACCAGTGTGTTGCCGGCGTCGCGCAGGCGCTGCATGGCCTTGATGATGCGGTGCATGTCGCGTGGGTGCAGGCCGATGCTCGGCTCGTCCAGCACGAACAGGGTGTTGACCAGCGAGGTGCCCAGCGCAGTGGTGAGGTTGATGCGCTGCACTTCGCCGCCGCTGAGTGTGCGGCTCTGGCGATCGAGCGTGAGGTAACCGATGCCGACGTCGCAGAGGTATTTGAGGCGGGTGGTGATTTCTTCGAAGAGCAGTTTCAGGGCCTGCGATTCACCCTCACCCCGACCCGTTCCCCGACCCTCACCCCCGCCCTCTCCCGCAAGCGGGAGAGGGAGTGAATTGCACCCTGTCTCACTCGCGGGAGAGAGTCTGGAGGGCGGTGGGTCGCATCGCGCCGGAAGTGAATTGCCCCCTCTCCCGCTTGCGGGAGAGGGTTGGGGTGAGGGTGCCTGAAGGTCAAAGAAATGCCGCAGCCGGTCCAGCGGCAGCAGCATCAGGTCGTGCAGGCACAGGCCCGGCAGCGCCTCCAGCTGCGCGCGCGTCCAGCGCACGCCAACGGGCATGAACCGCTCAAGCCTCTGGCCCCCACGCTCGGCACTATCGTGTCCTCCCTGCCCCCCGAGGGGGCTGTCGCTGCTTGGGGCGGCACGGCGCTGCGACGGCGCCATCACCGCGTCGGCATCGTCCTTCGAGCCGATGCGCCAAAGCAGGCTCTCGGTCTTCAGGCGCGCGCCGCCGCAGGTGCCGCAGGGTGTGTAGCTGCGGTACTTGGACAGCAGCACGCGGATGTGCATCTTGTAGGACTTGCTTTCCAGGTATTCGAAGAAGCGCTTGATGCCGAACCAGTGCTGGTTCCACTTGCCGTTCCAGTGCGGCGAGCCGTTGATCACCCAGCCCTGCTGCGCGGGCGTGAGCTTGCTCCAGGGCGTGTCGCGCGGGATGCCGGCGGCCTCGGCATGGCGCATCAGATCGTCCTGCGCTTCCTTCCACGCGGGGGTCTGCATGGGCTTGATGGCGCCCGCGCGCAAGGTGAGCTTGTCGTTGGGAATCACCAAGCCGTAATCCACGCCAATGACGCGGCCAAAACCACGGCAGGTTTCGCAGGCGCCCACGGCCGAGTTGAACGAGAAGGCCGAAGGAATCGGGTCGGTGTAGCGCAGGTCGCTATCGGGGCAGTGCAGGCCCGTGGAAAACTTCCAGATCTCGGCGTGTGCGACATCAGCGCCCGGACTCTTCTCCCGCTCCCCCTGCGCGAGGGCCGGGGTGAGGGCATACACATTGAGCCTCCCTCCTCCGCGCTTGAGGGCGACCTCGATCGCCTCGACCACGCGGGCCTTCTCCACATTGCCGATCCGGAAGCGGTCCGCCACCACGTCCAGCACTTTGACCACCCCCACGCTCCCCGCTTCGCGTGGTTCGCTGCCCGCCGAGGGGGCGCTCGCTTGTTTGGGGCGGCCCGGCACGGCGCTCGAGCGCGGCCCGTCGGGACGAACCTCCTCGCGCTCGGCCTGCACCTTGGTGAAGCCGCTGGCCGACAACCACTGCTCGACTTCCGCCGCGCTGGTGTTGGCCGGCAGTTCCACCGGGAACGTGATGACCAGCCGGGGTTCCGGCGTGCCGACCCCATCGCCGGACGATCCAAGTGGAAAGGCATCGGCCCGGCGCAGCAGCTCAGCGTAAATGGACTCCGGCGAGTCGTGTCGCACCGCCTGCGCCGTCTCCCGGTCGAACAATTGCCCGGCCCGCGCAAACAAGAGCTTCAGGTGGTCGTTCAGCTCCGTCATCGTGCCGACCGTGGAGCGCGAACTGCGCACCGGGTTGGTCTGGTCGATGGCAATCGCCGGCGGCACGCCTTCGACCTTGTCCACGGCGGGCTTGTCCATGCGGTCCAGGAACTGCCGGGCATAGGCCGAAAACGTCTCCACGTAGCGGCGCTGCCCCTCGGCATACAGCGTGTCAAACACCAGGCTGGACTTGCCAGAACCGCTGGGGCCGGTGACCACGGTCAGCTCCCCGGTGCGGATGTCCAGGTCGAGGTTCTTGAGGTTGTGCTGGCGCGCACCGCGAATACGGATCAATCCCTGGGTCATGTGGAGCTTCTTTGGGTCAGGAGCCGAAGATTCTAGGCAGGAAGGCCGGCACAGCGGCCCGAGGGGGCATCCGTTGCGGACGCGAGGCCCGCTGCGCAATCCATTCACGCCAGGGTACGCATAACTACGAATCGACACTGCGAAGGTCGCTTTTTACACTGACCACCCACTCAAGGCATTAACCCATGAAATTCATCAAACACTGGCTTCTGGCCGCGGCCATCACATCATTGGCCGGCATGGCCCAATCCCAGATTCTGGTGGGTCAGACCGTGGGCGTGACCGGCCCGGTGGCCGCCACCGTCAAGGAAGCGGTGGACGGCGCCCGGCTTTACCTTGACAGCGTCAATGCCAAAGGCGGCATCCGGGGCGAGAAAATCGAACTGATCACGCTGGATGACAAGTTCGACCCCAAGCTGGCCGCCGCCAACGCCAATACGCTGATCACTGAGCGCAGCGTGGTCGCCCTGTTCCTGGTTCGTGGCACGCCGCATACGCAAGCCATCATGCCGCTGCTGGACAAACACGGCATTGCCCTGGTCGCGCCGTCCACCGGCGCCATGCTGCTGCACAGCCCGGTGAACAAGTACATCTTCAATGTGCGCTCCAGCTACCAGCGCGAGGCGGCCAAGGCCATCGCCCACCTCCACACCGTGAACATCGACCGCATTGCCGTGGTTCACGTGGATGACTCCTTTGGCAACGACGCACTCGAAGGCGCCAACAAAGGCTTCGCCACGGCAAAACTGCAACCGGTGGTGGTGCTCAAGGCCGACCGGAACAAACCCGACTACGCAAGCATTGTTCCGGGCCTTATCAAGGCAAACCCCCAGGCGGTGCTCTGGGCCGGTTCGGGAACCGCGGTCGCGGACGGTATCAAGGCGCTTCGCGCGGCAGGCTCGACAGCCCAGGTCATCACGCTGTCCAACAACGCGTCGTCCGGCTTCATCAAGGCCCTGGGCGACGCCAGCCGCGGCGTCATCATCACCCAGGTGTTTCCCTATGAGAAATCGTATTCGTTCGGCATCGTCAAGGAGGCCCTGGAGCTGGCCAAGGCCAAAGGGCTGACTGAAATCTCCCCGGCCATTCTGGAGGGGTATTCGGGCGCCAAGGTGCTGGTGGAGGCGCTGCGGCGGGCGTCTCCCAACCCGACGCGACAGAAAGTGCTGGCGGCTCTGGAAAGCCTGCAGAAATTCGATCTGGGCGGGCTGGAAATCAGCTACAGCCCTGACGACCACACCGGGCTGGACTTTGCCGACCTGTCGATCATCGGCAGCGATGGCAAGTTCAAGCGCTGACCGGTCCTGACCAGTCGGCGCTCAGACCCTCAGCGCGTCTTTCAATTCCCGGACTTTTGCGGGACCCAGGGCCTCGGTCATCGCCGGCAACAAGGCCACCAGGTCGTCATAGCCGGAGGCGGCTTCCACCGTGCGCTTGAGCCTGAAGCCGCGCAGCCCCAGGCTGCCGGTCAGACGGATGGCGATGGGCCAGGCCTGGATGAAACGCTCGGACTTGCTGGGGACCGGCGCCTCCACCCATGGCGTCGCTGGAACGTGAACCCCATCCGAAGCCGCTGGCCGGGCCACAGGCGGCGCGGGCGCCTCGGCAACACTGAGGTACCCCAAAGCCAGCAAATGGTCGATGTCGATCGCCACAACCCCCAGTTCCGCCGTGGCGGCGAGCACCTGGTCAGCGGTTTTCTTGCCGTCGAACAGAATCATCGCCGCCCGCTGGCGGGAGGACAGTTGCGGCGAGCGCTCCTTGAGCGCGCGTTGTCCCGTTTCGGTTTTGACGTATCTCATTCGCGTTTGATCCCTTGCAGCCTCGACCCGTTTAGCCTGAAGCTGATTCTGCCTCACAGGAAGGCCGGGCCGCCGCACAAACGTCCCGGCCAGCCCGGGGGAAACCCTCAAATCAGCACCGGCCCTGAAGACCTCGCGGCATGAACGCAGACGCAGTCCAGACTACGCAACAAACCCCGGCAAACCCGATGGGGAAAAACCGGGTTTGCACCATGACCGAAAGGAGTAGACTAAATAAAAATACCCCCAGTGGAACCCTTCCAGCGGGAACCTCTGGAAATCTGACAACGCCCAGCAACGTAGCTGGAATGACAATGCCTGGAGAATGACATGGCTGATCTGGTTTTGACCCATGTGTTGCACAAGACTGAGTCGGGCATCAACGCCATCAAGATCAGGGATCGGGCCCTGGCGCCGAAAAGCCGCATGCTGCTGATCCTGGTCGACGGCACAAAAACGGTAGCCACGCTGATCAAATCGCTGACCGATCCCGACGAAGCCCGGCAGGTGCTGGGCGAGCTGCTGGACGCCGGCTACGTTGAAGTCATGCAGGCCCCGGCAACGGCGGCCGCTCCCGCACCGGTTTCTACGCCTGATGCCACCGCGGAGTCCGTCATGGCGCCCGGCCCCCTGTCCGAAAAAGACCTGGCCGATTCGATCCGGCGCGCGACGCGACTGCTGGAAAACCTGCTCGGGCCTGGCAGCGAGCCGTTTTGCCTGCAGCTGGAAAAATGCAAGAGCATTGACCAGTTCACGGCCCGCGTGCTGGACATCCGGCGCGTGGTGGCCGGCATGCGCTCGCAAGCCAAAGCCGACGAGTTCGTCGCCGCAGCGCTCAAGTCCTGAAACCGCGCGAGGCCCGTCCCGGGCGTCCCTTTCAGCGGCCCATCACGGTGGCCACATAAAAAAAGCCCCCCGTCACCTGTGGTGACGGGGGGCTTTTGCGGTCAGTCAGCGCTTAGTGCGCAGCTGTGGCAGCCGAGGTCTTGCCATCCAGGCTGGGGAAGCGCACATGCTCGACCAGTTCCTGGATGTCCCTGCCCGGCGCCTTGGTCAACAGCGACACGATGATGATCACCGCAAAACCCAGCGGCACACCGAACAGGCCGGCGGAGATCGGGGCGATGTCCCACCACGTGTTGGCCTTGATGATTTCAGGCGTGATGGCAGCGCCGCCATGCGTCAGCTTGTACAGCCAGGGCTGGGTGTTGATCATGTAGTAGAACGTGATGCCCAGGCCGGCGATCATGCCCAGTGAGGCACCCCATTTGTTGGCCCGCTTCCAGAAAATGCCGAGCGTCAGCGCCGGGAAGAACGCCGCCGCAGCAAACGAGAACGCCGCAGAC
>JAABRA010000406.1 GCA_011391155.1 Burkholderiales bacterium | reverse complement strand
GCCACGGCGAGCAGCAGCGCCAGCGAAAGCAGCACCCAGGCGATGCGTCGAATCCCGTTCATGAGCGTCTCTCCGGTCAGGTCTTGCGTTGATGCGCCAGCGCGACGCCGCCGTCCGACAGCGCGTAGCTGACCGTGGGTGCGGTGAAGTCGCTGAACGGCGCACCCAGTGAAATTTCGCCCTGCTCCATGAGCACGCATTCGCTGCGGCGCAAGGCCAGTTCGCTGGTGCCCCCGGGAAAACGGACCCAGGTGCCATAGCTGCTGAGATCGGTCAGCACGAAGTTGTTGTCCACCCAGTCGATGCGCGCGTGGCGCCGGGAGACCCGCGGGTCATTGACCGCGAACTCCACGTCCGACAGGCGCCCCAGGTGGATCGGCAGGTCCGACGAACGGAAAGCCGCGTTCACATCCAGCCACGACAGCCGAATCAGCCCCAGCACCGGATCAACCGTGCCACGCGTCTCGAACCCTCCCAGCGGTGCCGGCAGGGTCATCATGTCGGTGGCGTCGCCCTGGTCCCAGTCGATCTGGCAGACCTCCCGCGGCTCGGCCAGGCCACGAATGCCGATCGGCCCCAGTGGGCGAAAGCGCACGGCGGGGGCCGGATGCACGGGCTCCACCACGGCACAGGTGGCCCAGACCTGGCCCGGGCCGGACAGGTCACACAGGCGCGCGGCCAGATTGACCGCCTCGCCATAACAATCGTCGTCAACCTGGACGATCTCGCCGCTGGCCATGCCCACCTTGATCTGCATGAGCAGGCTGGGCGGCCACTGCGCCGTACGGGTGCGATGCTGGCGCATCAGATCGACCATGGCATCAACCGCGTCGGCCTCGCGCGCGAACACCGCCAACACCCCATCGCCCAGGTTCTTCACCACCCGCCCGTTGTGCAGCTCGCAGGAAAGCCCCATCAGCTGGGTCAGCCGCGTCACCGCAAGCGTCGCCTTCTGGTTGCCCAGGGCCTCGAAGACACCGGTGCTGCCCGTAAGGTCGGAAAAGATGACGGTGGCGAAAGTGCCCATGCGGCGGATGACTCAAGGTTTCACAGAGCGCCAGTTTAGGGGAAGTGCGCAGGTTTCGGGGGACTCCGGCCATGCCGCCGAATCCGCCTGATCATCAGACTGTCGCCAAGGTGTCATGTCCACCTTGTCAGGCGTTGTGCGCCCCCCTACCTTTACGGAAAACACTGTTCCACACACCACGGGTTGCCTTTCATGCGCAAAAGGATGCTGAAACTCACGCGCAAGTTCTACCAGCTGCTGAGTCATTCCAGTGCTGCGCCCAAGGCGCCGCAGCCCCTGCGACTGGAACATTTGCGCCAGGCCATGCTGGGCGCCCTGGGCGAGACCGGCTGTGACTCGTACGCGCAGACGGCGCGCAAACTGCGGTATGCCGACGATGTGCAGACGCTCTGGTACACCCGCAGCGAACTCATGGCCGCGCTGGCCGCGTTGCACGGCGAGGCGCGCGCCCGCCAGGAAATGGACCACCTGACGGTCAGGTTCCGGCAGTTGCTGCCCCGGAGCATGGCCACCGGAACGGTCCGCGCGCCAAGGTAGGTTTTTTTGAGGCCCACTGAGGTGCCGGTTCGCTAGAGACCGGAGGCCGTCACGGTGCACGTCAGCAGCACGGTAACCGCACCGCCCGACGGAAAAGTCGGCAACGGATGCCCGGCCAGCAAGGCCCCCACGGACACGGTTCCGCAGGCGGCGCCCCCGCTCGCGCTGCAACTCACTGCGGTGCAATTGAGCCCTGCGCTCGGCGTGTCCTTGATGACCGCGCCATCGGCGCTGGAGGGGCCGGTGTTGGTGAAGGTCAGCGTATAGGTCGTGGTGGAACCGGCGCCCAGCGTGTTGACGCCGTTGGTCTTGGCCGCCGTCAGGAAAGCGGTGGGCGAGATGTAAACGGCAACGGTGCTGGTGTTGTTGGCCAATACGGTGTCGCTGATGCCAGGCGGCGCCGTGATGGCAGCCGTGTTGGTGACGTAGCCGCCGGTGCTGATCAGGCCGGCCCTGGTGGCGGCCGATCAACGATTGCTGGCTTGGCCGATTCAACCGGCCTTGCAGGCCTGTGGATTTCCCCGTGCACAGAGGCGATTTCAGTTTCGTGTTTCCTGCGCAAACGAAGTACCCATCTGCCCATGATGACGTTGCCAAGTAGCGCCTGTTCAGACTTTACATTCAGCTTTCGATCATCCTGCGCGTCGGGCATCGCATCTACGCCCGGCGGGGCAGCCACTCCCGAGTCAGCCAGCAGCCCGGGCGGGAAAGCCAGCCGCTGCGGATCAAGCCAGGCACCGGTGGCCGTCACGCCACAGGTAACGCTGAACTGCATGCTGCTGGTCGGTGGCAATGTGAGCAGAATGCCCGAGCCCTGCAGCAGGGGGATGGTGACCGACGCCGCAATGGGACAGCTGGCGTTGGTGGCGCCCGTGCAACTCACCGCGGTGCAGTTCAACCCCGTGGCCAACGGATCCCGCAAGCTGGCCTGCGTGGCGGTGAAGGGGCCGATATTGCTCACGGTCACCGTGTAGGACGTCGTGGTACCCGAGACCACGGTGCTTGTGCCGTTGGTCTTGGTGATTCGCAGATCGGCCGAAGGGGTCAGCGTGACCGATGCCGTAGCGGAGTTGTTGCTCGGATTTGAATCGGGCAGCGGGACCCCGCTGGAGGAGTTCGCCCCTACCACGTAGGCCGTGTTGATATAGCTGGTGGAAGTCGGGGTGGCGGCGCTCAACACACTGACGGTGAAGGTCAATGTCGCGGTGGTCAAAGGGAGCAGGGGACTCAGCGTCCAGGTGCCGGTGTTTCCCGAGGTAGTGAAGGTGCCGGCCGTCACTGTGGGCGCGGGCGCCGGTGCAAAGGCCAGGGTTGGGGGGAGAACATCGCGGTAAACCACCGAGAAGGCGGCACGGGGGCCATTGTTGCGCGCCGCGACGGTAAATGTTCCGGTTGATCCCACAAGGGTGGGTGGGTTGGGTGTACTGTAGGTCTTGGTCACACCCAGATCGGCATTGAACGGTGTGCCGCCGTTAGCGCAGCCGGCACCATCGGTGGCGGCACTTCCTGGCGCAGCGGGCAACCCGGAGTAAACGCCCGAGGTGGTCCCACCCCGCGATGCCGAGGCGGTGTAGTTCAGGACCTCCGCAAAAATTTGGGTTGTGTTGTCGTACACAAAAAGCTGACCGGTCGTGTCATCAAAAAACGCGGAACCGATACCGCCGACGGTGGCAATCGTTGATGTGACCAGCGTAGCGGTACCCCAGCCATTGGCGCTGTCCGTGAGCGTGAACTTGGTAAATGTGGTGCCAGTGGCGCCGTACAACTCACCATTTGGGTTGCCTCCACCCGCACCAAAACTCAAGTCGCCCATGTTCGTGACGGTGGTCGGATTGCCCAACGAGTCGCGGATGGTGTAGACGGTCGAGGCGGGAATTGGGCTGCTGGTTGGCAGCAAATCAACCCTGTTGACCCGATAGATGGCCGACGGCGCAATGTTGCCGGCGCCTTGCCCGGCAAAGTAGAAGTTTCCCCCCGCGTCGATCGTGCCACCCGTTGAGGTGAAGTCCGTGGTCAGGTTCTGGGCGGCAGGAAAACCTGCAAGGGAAGTGATAGACAACGGCACCGTAACGGTGCCAAGGAAAGCTTCGCCGGTCGTGCCCACCCTGAAAAGCCGGGGGCGCGCGCCTGCGCCACCGCCATTGGCCATGCCGTAGAGGTATCCGTCAATGGGACTCCAGCCGATGGCGTTCATGCCGGAGTTGGCACCCGTGTGGGTGGTCACGCTGCGCACTGCCGCAGTGGTGGGCGAACTGGCGACGGGTACAGAGCCGACCGTGGGAAACTGCACCAAAAGGTATTGCGAACTTGAAGAGCGGACTTGCCGGAATACCGTGTCGCAGGGAAACCCCAGGCCTTGCGACAAGGATGGCCAGCTTGCCATAGCCAGCAAGGCGAAGACGAGATACCGAAGGCCGCGCTCAGAAATCCTCATGGTTTCAGGTCTGAAAATCCAGTTTCTGGCTGGCGACCAGCGCGTCGGCCAATACCGACCCGGGAGTCAACCCATTGTTGGGAGGGATTCATTCAGTCAATGTGGATGTACCTTCGATGACACAGTTTATCGCAGTGGTGCTTTTGCTACGGACACTCCATGCGGTCCGGCGATGCAGATGGCGTCGGTGCGTCGACATCGCGGGCGACGCCGGTGTCTTGCTGTGGTGTGCGAATTGCAGTGCGTTTGGCACCTCTTGGCCCGGGCGGGCCCGCCCTACATCTGCGGAGCAAGGCGCAGCCGGTTTGCTGGCTCAGTGCCTGAGGGCTTCACGATTGCCGTCGAGAATGGTCAATCGTTGCACATTCGATGCGCCGCAATAATGCCCGCCGACGCCCGCTTGCTTCAGGACTCCACGTCCGGCATGCAACCTGGCACTCACGGGATATTGGCCCCGAGGTGGGCGCGGCACGGGCGTAAAGTGATCCTGGAAATCGGCCTCACGCTGGAAGTGCTGGAAAACCACGGCGTGCCGATGGAGGGCTAAGGCGCTAAACGCCTGCCGGCCTTCTTTGCCCGCGACTGCGGTTTGATTCATTTTGCAGAATTTCAATTCGCCGAAAATCATTTGCCGCAAAGACATCGCCATCGGTCGGCAGCAAATCCGCACCATGTTCCCCGCCGCACAGACTGACCGTGGGGCGATGTCTAGCATGAACGGCATGCGCATCACAAAACCCACCCTCAAGAGCACCTTCTTCAGCCTCCTGGGGCTGACCGAGGCTACGCCACCCCTGTCACAACTGGCTTTGCTCGAACAGCTGCGCACCGCAATGCTCGCTACCCTGGGCGAAGAGGGCAACGAGAACTTCGTCAGGGTTTCACGAAACCTGCGTTATGCCGACGACGTGAAGGGCCTGTGGTACGCGCGCGGTGACTTGATGCGGGCCCTGTCGGCCATGCATGGCGAGTTGTGGGCGCACCAGGCGCTGGAAGAACTTGACACGCTGTTCCGGGTCTTGCTGCCCAAGGGAATGAAGTCGTGCCATGTGCACAAAGTCCATTGATCGCCCATTGATCGCCCATTGATCGCCCACTGATCGTCCGCTGATCGTCCGCTGATCGTCACTGATTGCGGCCCACCGGCAGCGGCTGGCAGCCTCGAAAGACACCCCCAAACCGGGAGCGTTGCCCCGCAGCGCGGATCGGCAACGCTGACGCCTCGGCGCCTCAGCCCCTCAGAGATGGCCCCACGCCATCAGCGCATCGCGCCCCTCCACCACCATATCCACCTTCGCGCCCACGGGCAGCAGCACCTTGGTCGGTACATGGCCGAACGGCAGGCCGGTGAGCACGGGCACCTTGAGCTGGCTACGCAGCCAGGCCACCACCGTGGCCAGCTTGTAGCCCTTGTCGTGCGGGGCCAGGCGGATACCGGTGAACTGGCCGAACACGACGGCCTTCTGCCGCCCCAGCACGCCGGCGTGCAGCAGCTGGGTCAGCATGCGCTCGATGCGGAACGGGTGTTCGTTGACGTCCTCGAAGAACAGCACGCCGCCCTTGACCTCGGGCCAGTACGGTGTGCCAAGCAGCGAGACCAGCACCGACAGGTTGCCGCCCCACAAAACCGCATTTTTTATGGTTTTTTGGCCTCTACCCAGCGTGGAATGGTCATTTTCAGCTATCGATTCAGGATTTATCGAAGCCTTCTCCAGCGGCAGCCGCCAGCCGGTGCCCTCGCCCTGATCGAGCACCAGGTCGTCGAAACAGGCTTCCATGATGTCGTCGGGCTCGCCCTCCACGCCAAAATCCTCGCCCAGCGCCGGTCCGGCCCAGCTGATGGCGCCGGTCTGAGCGAGCAGCGCGCTCTGGAAGGCGGTGAAATCACTCTGGCCGACAAACTGCGTGCCGCGCTCGACGGCTTTGGCCACTTGCTTCCAGGCGATGCCCGGCAGGATGCGCGTGAGGCCGTAGCCCCCGCGTGCGATCAGCGCCACGTTGGCCCCGCTGGCGGCAGCCCGGTGAATGGCCGCGATCCGCGTCGCATCGTCCCCGGCAAAGCGCATGTTGACGGCCAGCGCCGCCTCGTCGATTTCGACCGCATGGCCCAGCTTGGTCAGCCGTTTCACACCGCGCCGGAAGGCAGCCTTGTCGCGCACCGCGCTGGACGGGGAAAAAATGTAGATATGGGCCATAAAACTTAATGGGGGTCAGATTCCAATTATCGTCAGGTGAAACGCGCCAGCGCCGCCTTCGCGATGGTTTCGCCGTGTTCCTGCACAAAGTGGCCCGCCTGCGGCAGCAGCATCGGCTCCGGGCAGCCGCGGATCACCTGCTGCAGCGCGCGCATCACCGGCTCTCCGAGAACCGGGTCCTGCGCGCCGATCGCCATCAGGGTCTGGCCCGCCCAGTCATGGCGCCAGAAGTCCCGCGCGGCGCGTGAGATCGCCGCGCCGTCGGCGTCCATCGCGTCCGGCACCATCGCCGGAAAGGCCCGCAGCGCGGCGCGGTGCCCGCGATCGGGAAACGGCGCGTTGTAGGCCGCGCACTCATCCGGACTCATCTGCGGGTTGCCCCGCGCGAACAGGCGCCCGACGTCGAACTCGGGGTTCTTCGCGCACATCTCGCGCCAGGCGACGAAGCCGGGCGACAGCGGCGCATCGCCCGTGGCCAGTGTGGTGTTCATGACCAGCAGGCCCTGGTAGCGCTGCGGCGCCGCCATCGGCAAGGTCAGCCCCAGCAGGCCGCCCCAGTCCTGCACCACCAGCACGACGTTGTTGAGGTCGAGCCGCTCGATGAACTCCAGCAGCACCTGGCGGTGCCAGGTGAAGCCGTGAAAGCCGTCTTTCTTGGGCTTGTCACTCCGGCCAAAGCCGATCAGGTCGGGCGCCACCACGCGATCACCGTGGGCCGTGAATACCGGGATCATCTTGCGGTACAGGTAGCTCCAGGCCGGGTTGCCATGCAGGCAGAGCCAGGTGATGGGGGCGTCTGTCGGACCCTCGTCCAGATAGTGCATGCGCAAACCGGCCAGGTTGGGCAGGTCGCTGAGGTAATTCGGCGCCCAGGGGTAGCCGGGCAGATCGGCAAAACGATCGTCGGGCGTGCGCAGGGCGTCGTCGCGCAGGGGGTGGGCAGAGGGCACACGTCGCTCCTTGAAAAAAGTGGTCAGCAGCGCCCCGCAGGCGGCAACGAGGTCAGTGTCGCCCAATGGCTCCACCCGCGTCTGATGATTCAATCGTGCCTCGGCGAACAGGTCCAGCACCGAGCCCGCCGCGCCGGTCTTGGGGTCGGGCGCACCGTACACCACACGCGCCAGGCGAGCGTGCAGCATGGCGCCACTGCACATGGCGCAGGGCTCCAGCGTGACCCAGGCGGTGGCGCCCCGGGTCGATGCGCCACGCGCCTGTGCATCGCGCAGGGCCATGATTTCCGCGTGAGGACCGCCGGCTTGTTGTGTGTGGCCGGCGCCGATAACTGCGCCGTCCGGGGAAGTCAATACGCAGCCGACACGGGGATTGGGGTTGGTGAGGAAAATACTTTGTGCGGCACGTTCTAGCGCCGCGCCCATGGCGCCTGCTGTCACGAGCACAGGCAGTTCGCTGTCCCCACGAGCTTGGGATCACACAAGCGCGCCCTTCCTGAAAGCTCAATGATCATGCATTTTTGTCGATCGGTCTTGGAGGATGAAATTCGCCAGGTCCCGTTCGCTGATCCGCCGATTGGGGCCAGAAATCCACTGCCGTCATAGCCGAAGAAGTTGTTCGTCCCGGTGTACTTGGTGATCGTGATTTCACTGGGAAGCGCTTCAAAAGTCTGCACCACGGTGTCCGTCCCGGAATCGAATGTGCTGTTCAGAACACCAACGTCGGCAAAGATTCGGTAACCATCGGCCCAGGCACCGGCAGAGCCCGCTGTGGGTTGCACGATGACTCGCTGGTTGTTCTTGAGCGCCGTGCCGCGGGCTTGCATTGCCGCAGTCATGAAGTCACTGGCGGCGGAACTCAACCGCTGGTTGGCCAGCATGTTCTGCAAACCTGGTGCGGCCAGTACCGTCAAGGCGGCGACCATGGCCAGCACGATCATCAACTCGATGATAGTGAATCCGCGATGGCGGTGGTGCGAGCGGGCGGTCATTTCAAGGCCAGCAGTCTTTGTTACCCGTCACCGAAACCGAACTGCCGCTCAGCTTGCAGGCCTTGCCGCCACTGCTGTCCAGTGACAGGTGGGTGATCCCTGCGGGGTCCGTCTTGGCCATCTGGCCTTCGATCTTTACGCAATCCGCAATACCTGCCCCGCAGGCGGTGGACTCGAAGTTGATGCATGCGCTTCTCTCGGCCGTATCACCCGAAAACTTGCGAATGGATGCTGACGAGGCCGCCGCAACTGGGGCGTAGGCGTTGAACTGCGTGTAGTAACGCTCCTGCTGCTGCATGGCTTGGTAAAGGCCCGCGCGACACTCGGCACGCCGGCCCTTGGCGATCTGATTGGTGTAGGCCGGGTAGGCGATCGAAGCCAGAATTCCGACGATGGCCACGGTGATCATCAGTTCGATCAGCGTGAAGCCGAGCAGGGCGCGCCGCTGCGGCGCGCTGCGCTTGCTTGCCATTCTTCGAAAGAAAGTGTGCATCATGGTTTCCATCAGTTGCGCAGTTCACGCCAGCTCAGACGCCCCGCCGGGATGCTGATCGATTGCAGCTTCGTGCCGGTCACCAGGGCATTCCCGGCATCGGTAATCTTCGTGCTGGAGCTGATGGCCTGCTGTTCGATGGTAACCGTACGTCGACCGGTCGGGCTGCGCGCCGTGTACGAGGAGTCGTCCAGTTCAATCTGGAAGATCTTCGGGCCACTGGGAATGCCAATTGTCGTGCTGAAACTACCGCAGGTACTGCTGCCGTCCACCGGGTTGAGGCAGTATTTGCGTCCCGATCCGTCACCCGAGCAGGCCCCCTCGGGTATGGCGCTGGCAAAGATCACCGAGCCGACTCCCACGACCGACTCCACGGCAATCCGTTCCTTGGCGGTCGGCAGATTGAGATACCACCCGCGGTACACGGAGCTCGACGTTTCAGTAGCGGCCGCGTTGCCGAAGGTAAACCCGCCAGCTGTGAGCGTCACGGTCTCACCGACAGTGGTGCTGGTGCGCTGGAACAGCTTGGTCTTCGGCACCGTGAATCGGGCGGCTTGCGTTTCCGCCGAATCCCAGATGCCGTAGATCGCTTGCGACTGCGTAGTGGACGTGTCTGACGCCTCCACGAACTTGCCAGTCCCAAAGACCACCATGTGACCGTAGGCATTGGCCTCGACCACTTGCGGCGACGTCGTGATCGGTTGCCGGTTGCCACCGGCATCCGTCGCCACGAACAGGGGGATCTTCGCCCCGGCAGACAATTGCACCGCGTTGGCAATGCCGGAGCTGTTAAGGCCGTCGCTCAGGTCGAACCTCCACATGTTGCCCTGTAGGTCGCCGGCGTAAAGAATGGTCGCAACACCACTGGCGTCCTTGGCGAAGCCGGGGTTCAGCATGCCGTTCGCTGCGGTTGTGCTTGCCACAGGCACCAGGATCTTGAAGTAGTTCGAGCCCTCTTGCCAGTTTTCGCCGGGATTCTTGTCCACGCTGAGGAAGAACAGTGCCTGCTCACCCGCAGCACTGAAGCTGCCGTCACTCTTGTAGTTGTTGTAGCCGCTGCCGACCGCAATGAACCATTTGTAGGTCGGTGTCGTCGCCGGGGCGACCGGCGGAATCTTGAGCTTGACCAGCGTCGGCTGCGTCAGCACGTTGCCCATGGCGGGGTCGTTGGCGTCGGTGAACTCGAACATCACGTTGCCCACGCCAAAGGCGGTGGGGTCTGTCACGTCGAGGGCGAAAATGCCTTGCGCGCCGCCCCCCATGCCTGACACCAGCAGGGTCTTCCAGTTGGCACCCACCTTCGCTTCGCCCACCAGCGGCACGCCGTCGACATAGGGCTGGTGCAGGTATTTCGGGTTGGTCAGCTTGTTGAGCTTGGTGGCAACCGCTCTTGGAATGTAGGCAAACAGTTCCTTGCCGTCATCCGCACGAAACGCGTGCATCATGCCGTCGTTGGCGCCGACATAGATGGTCGCACCGCGGTCCTTGACGGAATACGCAAACGCCTGGTAGCCGGCACCCGTCAGGCCCGGGTCCGCGCTCTGCTTGTACACCGGCCCGGAATTGATCACGTCGCCCATGGGGCTGCCGCGCTGGCGGAATTTCCCAACCGATGAGGGGCCTTCATTGCTGCGATCGCCGCGAATGAAGTTGATGCGCGCATCGGTGAGGCTGTCGGTGCTGCCGTTCGACGGGTCCTTGCCCAGTTCGGCAAGAACTGCCGCGTCGAACTGGCCCTTGTTCGCCACATCGAACAGGACGCCCTTGGTGACAGTGTCGGTCGAAAGAGTGATGATGTTCCGGTCGGCGGGCTTGACCATGGGCTCGACCACGGCGCCCGTTGCGATCGAGGCACTGTTCAGGATCACGCCGGCATCCCAGATCAATTCGTTGGTGGATTCAACCGTGCCGGTCGTGGTATTCAGGGCGAGCTTGGAGCGCTGCACGGTGCCAGACCAGTCGCTCACATTGAACTGCGGTGCAAAGAAGTCACCATTGGGTGCATCGGCGGTGTAGCGCGCCGAACTGATGGCGGAAACCGATGCCGCGCCGCGCTGGGTGGAGGCCGTCTTGAAGAACTTCCGGATGCCGTCAATCATCTTCTGGGCCTGGCTGGCGATCACGTAGCCGTCAGGCGTGTTGGGCGCTGCAGGATCCTGCCACTCGGTGTTGTTGGTCGCGCCGGCCGTTGTGAACGGGTTGCCGTCGAGGTTGGCGTCGTTGAACCAGCCGTACTTCCCGGCCAGGTAGAAGCTGCTGCGCCGCGGCTTGATGCCCCGCGTGTTGGAGTCCTCGATGTCGCCATTGCCGCCTTCGTCCACGTCAATCGTAAAGGTCTTGACGCGGATGTCCTTCATGCTCTGGCCGTCCTTGTCCTGGTCCAGGCGGATCGGCTGGGTGTTGGCCCAATAGGCAGCGCCGGCCCAGTAGTAGGCCGAGTGGCCGCCCGAACCCGTGGCCTTGGTATCGAGCGACGTGTTGTTCGGGTTCGGATTGGGGTTGCCGGCGGTGGTCTGGGCCCGGCCCAGCGCGTCGGTGTAGGCTTTGGTGGTACCGGTCTCGAAGCCCGTCAGCAGGTCTGTCCAGTACACGGCGTTGAATGCCGACCCTGAGCCGGGAATCGTCACCGCCGCGCGCGCCGGGTCCTGTGTGAGGAAGCTGTTGACACCGGCCGTGGACATGTGCCCCGGCAGCTGTTTGTCGTAGTGGGTGTTCACGTCGCCAATGGCCAGGATGAAGTTGCGCCGCTCGCAGGCGTTCTGCAACGGGTCGGCCCAGCCCTTGGCGGCCGGGTAGGCGACGGTGGTCGTGGCGGTGGGGGCGCTGGTGTAGACCGGAAAGCCGTCCGCCTTGCCAGCATCGTTGTTGTACGTGGTCACTGCCTGTGATGAGGGGGGCAGGCCCTGGAAATAGCGCAGCGCTTCGTAATAGAGCTCGCCCACCGGGTCAAGCCCCTTGTAATAGCCCTTGACGCTGCCCGCCGTGCCGAACTTGTTCAGGTAGTTGATCACGCCGCTCGTGGCATAGGAGGGGCTTGCGCCCATGGGGTCGACGCTGAAAATCCCGGTGTCGGAGTCCCACTCTGTCTGGCTGTTGGTCTGTGGCACGCCCTTCGGATCGGTG
>JAABRA010000405.1 GCA_011391155.1 Burkholderiales bacterium | reverse complement strand
GGTGATGCTCATCAGCCCGCCCATGCCCTGGATCGCGTAGTCATAACCCGCACGTTCGCGGTAAGGGCCGGTCTGGCCAAAGCCGGTGACGCTGCAATACACCAGGCGTGGGTTCAGGGCCTTCAGGCGGTCGTAGTCCAGGCCGTAGCGCGCCATGTCGCCGACCTTGAAATTTTCGACAAACACATCGCAGTGCGGCACCAGGTCCCGGATCAGCGTCTGCCCGGCCACCTGCGCGATGTCGCAGGCCACCGAGCGTTTGTTGCGGTTCGTGCCGAGGTAATAGGCGGCCTCTGCCGAGTCGTTGCCCTGCGCGTCCTTAAGGAAAGGCGGGCCCCAGGTGCGCGTGTCATCGCCCGTTCCCGGACGCTCGATCTTGATTACATCCGCCCCCAGGTCGGCCAGTGTCTGGGTGCACCAGGGGCCCGCCAGCACCCGGGACAGGTCGAGTACGCGAACGCCATCTAGTGAATTCATGCCTTGATTGTCGCGAAAAACCACGGGCCGTGATAATTGCGCCGATGCGCTGGACTGTTATTGCACTGATTCCCTTCGGGGCCTGGCTGACTGCCTGCAGTCCGGCATTCAACTGGCGGGAGGTGCCGCTCGACGGCGCTCCCTTGCGCATCCTGCTGCCCTGCAAGCCGGACCGGGCCAGCCGCCCGCTGGAGCTGGCTGGCGAGTCCGTCGCGTTGACCATGACCGGGTGCGATGCCGGTGGCGCCACTTTCGCCGCCAGCCAGGTGCGACTTGGCGCCGGGGCATCCGCGGGGGCCGCACTGGCCCAGTGGCGCGCGGCGACGCTGGCCAACATGCGGGCGCGCGACATCCGCGAAGCGCCGTTTCGCCCTGCCGGCAGCCTGGACCTTCCCCAGTCTGTGCGTCTGTCGGCCGTGGGGCAGCGCGCGGACGGCACCGGCGTGCAATCGCAGGCGGTCTGGTTCGCCCGATCATCCGGTGACGGCCTCTGGCTGTTTCATGCCGTGATCTACGCGCCCGCCATCCAGCCCGAAGCGGCTGAGGCCTTTTTTGACGGACTCAAGCTCCAGGCCGTGCCATGAATTTGTTGCCGCGCCGTACTGCCGTAGTGGTCTTTCTGGCGTTTGCCTTCGCCTACTTCTTTTCCGCGCTGCTGCGCGCCATCACCGCCACCCTGGCGCCGGTGCTGACAGGGGAGTTTGGCCTGAACGCGCGCGATCTGGGCCTTCTGGCGGGAGGGTACTTCCTGGGGTTCGCCGCCACGCAACTGCCGATGGGTGCCTGGCTGGACCAGCACGGGCCGAAAAAGGTCATTCTCAGTCTGCTGAGCGTGGCGGTAGTGGGCTGCCTGGCGTTTTCAATGGCCACGGGTTTTTCGGGCCTGCTGGCGGCGCGGGTGCTGATTGGCGCGGGTGTCAGCGCCTGCCTGATGGCGCCACTGACCGGCAACCGTCGCTGGCTGGACGCCAGCACCCAGCTGCGCGCCAATTCCTGGATGCTCATGACCGGCTCACTGGGCATGGTGGCGTCCACACTGCCCGTCCAGTGGCTGATGCCGCTGGTCGGCTGGCGCCCGTTGTTCTGGGGGCTTGCCGCGTTGGTCCTGGTTTCGATGGCGTTGATCGCCGCATGGGTGCCTGGCTGGAAATCGGCCGCGGTGCCGGCTGCCGCCCAGCACGCCATGCCGCCCGACGCCCAGCCGGCGCGTGCCAGTTATGCCGAGGTCTGGCGACATCCCTACTTCCGGCGCATGACACCCATCGGGTTCTTCAGCTACGGGGGCTTGATCGCCCTGCAAACCCTGTGGGCCGGGCCCTGGATGATCAAGGTCGCCGGTTACACCAGCGCCGAGGCTGCCACGGGCCTGTTCTGGATCAACATCAGCATGTTGTGCACGTTCTGGGTCTGGGGCCTGGTCAACCCGCACCTGGTGCGCCGGGGCTTCACGCCGGAGCGCTTGATCGCCCTGGGGCTGCCCTCCAGCTTCGTGCTGTTAACTATTATTATCGTGGCGGGAGGCCGCCTCTCCACGATGGCAACACCGCTACTGGCCTTGTATTGCATGAGTTGCAGCTTTGTCTCCCTGGCCCAGCCGGCGGTCGGCATGGCCTTTCCGCAGACGCTGGCCGGACGGGCGCTTTCGGCGTACAACCTGGTGATTTTCGCGGGGGTGTTTTGCGTGCAATGGGGCATCGGGCTGCTGATCGATGGCTTCAAGGCCGCCGGATGGGGCGAAGTGGCGGCCTACCAGGGCGCCATGAGCGTGCTTCTTGCCTGCTGCGTGGCATCGCACGCGTATTTCCTCTGGGCGAAACCTCATAATCAGGGGTCATGAACAGCATCCTGATCATTGCCCACGCGCCGCTGGCCCAGGCCCTGCGACAGTGCGCCCTGCATGTCTTCCCGGACTGCGACGCCAGTGTCGTCGCGCTGGATGTCGCGCCCAATACCCCACCCGAAGAAACGCTGGCCACGGCGCGCATTGCCCTGCAGCAACTGGGCGGGCCGCACGGGGAACGCGGCGTGCTGGTGTTGACCGATGTTTTCGGCGCGACACCCTGCAACGTGGCGCAGAAGCTGGCGGACGGCGTCAATTGCCGCCTTGTCACCGGCGTCAATGTTCCCATGCTGCTGCGTACCGTCAGCTACCGTCATGAGCCCCTCGATGCGCTGGTGTCGCGTGCGGTCACGGGGGGCACCCAGGGCGTGATGCAGGTGGCGGTGACGGCGCCGCAGAACCAGCCCCGAAAAAATCATGTTAAAGACCATCACGACCATCAGCAATAAACTGGGCCTGCACGCCCGCGCCTCGGCCAAGCTCACCAAGCTGGCCGGCAGCTTTCCGTGCGAGGTATGGATGAGCCGGGGGGAGCGTCGGGTCAACGCCAAGAGCATCATGGGCGTCATGATGCTGGCCGCGGGCATCGGCACCGAAGTCACGCTGGAAACCAGCGGTGAACGCGAGCAGGAAGCCATGGACGCGCTCCTGGCCTTGATGGCCGACAAGTTTGGCGAAGGCGAGTAGATGGCCCCCACGCTTGTCACTGCGTGTACTGCGCTGCCCCCCGGGGGGGCTGGCCTTGCTTGGGGCGGCCCGGCGCTGCGGGCGGTGGCCCCCACGCTTGCCGATACCTTGACCGCTCCCTGAATATGACTTTCAGCGTTCACGGTCTTCCTGTGGCTCGCGGTGTGGCGATCGGGCGGGCGGTGCTGGTGGCGTCCAGCCGGCTGGAGGTGTCGCACTACTTCATCACGGCGGATCAGGTGGAAGCCGAGATCGACCGCGTGCGTGCCGGCCGCAATGCCGTCGTTGACGAATTGCAGCGCCTGCTGCAGGACATGCCCAAGGACGCGCCCCATGAACTCGCGGCCCTGCTTGACGTGCACCTCATGCTGCTGGAGGACGAGACGTTGACCGCCGGTGTCAAGCACTGGATCCGGGACCGCCTTTACAACGCCGAATGGGCGCTGACCACCCAGTTCGAGATCATCGGGCGCCAGTTCGACGAGATGGAGGATGAATACCTGCGCGAACGCAAGGCGGACCTGGAGCAGGTGGTCGAGCGCGTGCTGCGGCGCATGCTGGGCAGCGCCTCTCCTGTGGTTGCCGCGCCGCCGCGCCAGAAGCGCCAGCAGGACCTGTTGCTCGATGACACGCTGGATGTGCCGCTGGTGCTGGTGGCGCATGACCTCTCACCGGCCGACATGCTGCAGTTCAAGCAGAGCGTGTTCGCCGGTTTCGTCACCGATGTGGGCGGCAAGACTTCGCACACCGCCATCGTGGCGCGCAGCATGGACATCCCTGCCGTGGTGGGCGCGCGCGCGGCCAGCCAGCTGATCCGCCAGGATGACTGGATCATCATCGACGGCGATGCCGGTGTGGTGATCGTCGATCCCTCGCCCATCATCCTCGCCGAATATGGCTTCAAGCAGCGCCAGGGCGAACTCGAACGCGAACGCCTGTCGCGCCTGCGCAATACACCCGCCGTCACGATGGATGGCCACCGGGTCGAGCTGCTGGCCAACATCGAGATGCCCGAAGATGCACTGGCCGCGCTCAAGGTCGGCGCCGTCGGTGTGGGCCTGTTTCGCAGCGAGTTCCTGTTCATGGGGCGCCATGGCCGCCTGCCCAACGAGGAAGAGCAATACCAGGCCTACCGGCGTGCGGTTGAAGGCATGCAGGGGCTGCCGGTCACCATCCGCACCGTGGATGTGGGCGCTGACAAACCGCTGGACGAAACCCGCCACGATGACGCCCACCTGAACCCGGCGCTGGGCTTGCGCGCCATCCGCTGGAGCCTGGCCGACCCGGCCATGTTCCTGACCCAGTTGCGTGCCATCCTGCGTGCCGCAGCCCATGGGCAGGTGCACTTGCTGATTCCCATGCTGGCCCATGGCAGCGAAATCCGCCAGACGCTCTCGCTGCTGGACCATGCCCGCGTGCAGCTCGACAACCTCGGGATGTCCTACGGCCCGGTCAAGCTCGGCGCGATGATCGAGATTCCGGCGGCCGCGCTCACGCTCAAGCTGTTTCTCAAGTACTTTGATTTTCTGTCGATCGGCACCAACGACCTGATCCAGTACACGCTGGCCATCGACCGCGCCGACGAGAGCGTGGCGCATCTGTACGACCCGCTGCACCCGGCGGTGCTGCGCTTGGTGGCCGACACCATCGCCGAATGTAATGCCCAGGGCAAGGGCGTCAGCGTTTGCGGCGAGATGGCCGGGGATGCCGCCCTCACGCGGCTGTTGCTCGGCCTGGGCCTGCGCAGCTTTTCCATGCACCCGTCGCAGATTCTGGCGGTCAAGCAGGAGGTGCTGCGCGCCGATACGGGCAAGTTGCAGCCCTGGGCGCAGGGCGTGCTGGAATCCGAAGATCCGGCCAGCGCCATGGCGCGCTGACCGTCCACAGGGGCCTGGCGCCTCAACGGCCGCGCGTTCCCAGCACGGCCCCGCCGACGATCATGGCCGCGGCGATTCCCACTGTGGCACTGGGCCGCTCGCCGCGCACCGCCAGCAGCAGCAGGGTCGACAGTAGGGGCGTCAGGAAGCTCAGCAGACCGATATGGCGCGCATCGCCCCGCTTCAGCGCCGCATCCCACAGGAAAAACGCGGCTCCCAGCGGCCCCAGCCCCATCAGCGTAATCAGGCCCCAGTCGCGTGACGACAAACGCACGGCCGGCTCCATCAGCGCGTGGCAGGCCAGCGACAGCACGCCCGAGACCAGGCCGAACAGGCCGATCGCCGCCGTGGGAAAGGGCCGGACTCTTTTGGTCATCAGCGAATAGCTGGCCCAGACGAAGGCGGCGCCCAGCGCCGGCAGGTAGCCCCAGGCAAAACCACCGGTGACCGTGCGTCCGCCCAGGATCACCAGCGCCGCCCCGCCAAAGCCGAGCAGCGCGGCCGATACATGCATGAACCCCAGGCGCACGCCCGGCAGGAACAGCGGCGCCATCACCACGATGCCCAAGGGCCACAGGTAGTTCACCAGATTCGCCTCCACGGGCGGTGCGTGCCGGAAGGCGGTGAACAGCAGGAAGTGATAGCCGAACAGGCCGTAGATGCCCAGGGCCAGTGTTGCGGGCGGGACACGCCATTGACGGAAGTCAAAACGCGACAGCGGCAGCGCCACCATACTGCCGATCAGCAAGGCCAGCCCGGTCAGCAGGAAGGGCGGCACATGCGACAGCGAAACGCCCAACGTGGCCAGCGTCGCCCAAAGGGCAATGGCGCCCAAGGCCAGCAGCGGGGCGGTCATTCAGAAACCATCCGGCGCCGCGGCGCCTCCACCTCACAGGGCATCCCATGAGCACGTTCGATTCCAAAGGCCTGATTCAAGACATCAATCACAACCTTGCGCCGTTTCGCAAGGCCCAGCCCGAGGCCATGGCCGGGTTCGGCCAGCTGGCGCGCGCGTCGATGGCCGAAGGGACGGTCAGCGCCAAACACAAGGAACTGATCGCGCTGGCCATCGGCGTGACGCAACATTGCTCGGGCTGTATCGCCTTTCACGTCAAGGCCCTGCACCGGCTGGGCTGTACCCGCGCCGAACTGGAGGAAATGCTGGCCGTGTGCGTGTACATGGGCGGCGGACCGGCCTTGATGCTGTCCGCCGAGGCGCTGGCAGCCTGGGAGGCGATGGCCACTGCAGCCTGAGAAAAAGCCTTCAAATACCATAGCTGAAAGTGACCATTTGACGCTGGGAAGTGCGGGTTTTGATGATGAAAATGCTGAAATCAGCGTCTTGGGCCGCCAGAACCCGGCCGTCTCGTCGGTGTGGGGATCGGGCACGAGTTTAAGTGCCCGAGCACATCCGTTTTCAGCACGACCGCCCGATCGCCTGCGGGGAATGTCCGCGCCGTGCCGGTTAGCATCGCCGCTCTGCCTCCATTTCCCCCACCGACGCCCCCAGACAATGCCTGAACAGACCGACGAACCCACCAAGACCCAGGAACCCCGCCTGTGGCGCGGCGACGGCTGGACCGCCCAGGTCATCAAGAACGAAGACGACGACGGCTGGGCCGTGGCCATGATCCGCGACGGCGAGCCCGAGCCCGCGCTGGTCGGACCCTGGACCATGGGGCGCGACAAGAAGAACCCCAAACCGCTGGACACCAACGCCTTCAACACCCTGGTCAAGACCGCCAGCGAGTTCGTGCGCCGTAGCGAGCAACAGTTGCACGCCACGCTGCACCAGAGCATCACCGTCACCGCCCGCGCGGCCCGGGTGACCGTGGCGCTGGACATCGTGCCCGACGAGGAAAACCCCACCGCGGTGCTCAGCGCCCGGGACGAAGGCGATGACCTGCTGGCCGAAGTGCGCGTGGCGCCTTCGTTCAAGCTCAACCGCAGCAGTGCCGTGGCCTGGGTGGAAAGCGGGTTTGCGAGGCCGGGCGAGCGCTAGGGCCGGGCTCAGGCCCTGCGGCCCCAGCGCGCCAGCATGGCCGGCATCAGCGCGAACAGCAGCAGCATGGCGAGGTAGACCGAACCCGACACCGGATCGCGGCTGGCGATGAACTCCACAAGCGACCGACCCTGGAGCGCCATCGCCAGCAGCAGCTCGGCAATCACCGACAAGGCCAAAGCCATGACCCCGACCTGCAAGCGCACCGGCAGGCTCGCGGGCAAATCGAACCGTCGAACCACATGGCGCGCCGCCAGCACGATGGCCACAGCCATGAAGGGCATCTCCAGCAGTTCGGCATGGCGCTCCCCGAGCCGCGGGACGATCAACGGCACCCGGATCGTGCCCAGGATAAATCCTGTGCCCA
Source organism: Burkholderiales bacterium (assembly GCA_011391155.1). Taxonomy (GTDB): domain Bacteria; phylum Pseudomonadota; class Gammaproteobacteria; order Burkholderiales; family Burkholderiaceae_C; genus JAABQG01. The sequence continues at coordinate 4,560 of JAABRA010000405.1, read as the reverse complement.
GGACGAGCGCGAAGTACAGAACGGCCGGTTTGAAGCGATGCATGGAAACCGATCCAGAGTCGTCGGTCAACCATTCATTCCGCTCACTCATAGTGTGTCCACATACGCAAGACACGAACGGTCCGCTCTTCGGTGAAAACCTCATACACCATTCGGTGCTGAATATTGATGCGGCGCGAATACGCGCCAGCAAGGTCGCCGATCAGCTTTTCGTAGGGCGGCGGATTCTGAAATGGATCGTTGACAAGAACCTCAAGCAGTTCTTGCGCCTTGGGCTTCAACCCGCTGGCAGTAAGCTTCCTGGCGTCTTTGAGTGCCTGCCTGGCAAAAACGACCTTCCAGCCTACCACTCGAGTGCCTTCGCACTTTTTGCCAGGGGCTCCGCCATACCTGCCTTGATGGATTCACGCATACCCGGCACCGCGAGCAGGTACAAAGTCTCCTGAATCGCGCCCCAATCCTCAGCCGACAACAAAACGGCGCTGGTGCGCTTTCCAGTGATGATGATCGGCTCATGAGACTCTGCTGTCTCGTCAATGATCCGGTATAGATTTGCGCGAGCTTCGCTGGCGGTGAGCGTCTGCATCTTTGTGTCCCCTCAGAGTAAGGCAAAATGGTACGTAATAACGTACGCATTGTCAACGCCCATTTGCAGGCGCAAAACGCCCGGGCTAACGCCGAAGCTACGCGGCGACGCGCTTGCGTGGCGTCCGGCTTGAGCAAGCCGTTAAACCGAGGCTCGCAAGCTCGGCCACAACCCGTCCGAAGCCCGAATCAGGCGGCCCCGGCCGGATCATCCCTCACCCTGACAGCGGCTTCAGCAACTCCGCCAGATCGCCTTCGGTGAACAGGGGCTGCTTGCGCCCGGTGGCGCCGCTGTACATGCTGTCGGCCAGCGCGGCCTTGCGCTCCTGCAGGGCCAGGATGCGCTCCTCGATGGTGCCCTGCGCCACCAGCTTGACCACCCACACGCTTTGCGTCTGGCCGATGCGGTGGGCGCGGTCGGTGGCCTGGGTTTCCACGGCCGGGTTCCACCACGGGTCGTAGTGGATCACGGTGTCGGCCTGCGGCAGGTTCAGGCCCGTGCCGCCGGCTTTCAGGCTGATCAGGAACAGCGGCACCGCTCCGCTGGTGAACTGCGTGATCAGGTCGTCGCGCTTCTGGCTCTGGCCGGTGAGCTTGACCCACTTCAGGTCGCGCTTTTTCAGCTCGGCCTCGATCAGCGTCAGCATGCTGGTGAACTGCGAGAACAGCAGGATGCGCCGGCCCTCGGCCAGCATCTCGGGCAGCAGCTCCATCAGCTGCTCCAGCTTGGCGGAGGTCTTGACCTTTTTCGCCGCGTCAAGCTTCAACAGGCTCGGGTCGCAGCAGACCTGGCGCAGCTTCAGCAGCGCGTCCAGGATGGTGATCTGCGACTTGGCGAGTCCCTTGGTGTTCAAGGCCTCGCGCACGGTCTTTTCCATGCCCAGGCGGATGGTTTCGTAGAGGTCGGCTTGCTTGCCCGACAGCTCGACGCGCATCACGGTCTCGATCTTGGACGGCAGCTCGTGCGCCACCAGCGCCTTGGTGCGGCGCAGCATGAAGGGCGTAATGCGCGCGCGCAGCTGGGCCAGGCGCTCCGGGTCGCCCTGTTTCTCGATGGGGGTGCGAAACAGTTCGGTGAAGCGTTTCTGGCTGCCCAGAAAACCCGGCATCAGGAAGTGGAACAGGCTCCAGATCTCGCCCAGGTGGTTTTCCATCGGCGTGCCGGACAGGCACAGGCGGTGCCGGGTTTGCAAAAGACCAGCGACCTGGGCCGCGTGGGTGCTGGCGTTCTTGATGTTCTGCGCTTCGTCCAGCACCACCAGGTGCCATTTCGCCTCCAGCCAGCGCTCGCGGTCGCGCTGCAGCAGGGAGTAGGGCGCGATCACGACATCAAACTCGGCCATGGTGCCGGCCACCTCGTGCCGGTCCTTGCCGTGGATCACCAGCGCGCGCAGATCCGGGCAGAAGCGCTCGGCCTCGCGCCGCCAGTTGCCCATCAGGCTGACCGGCGCAATGATCAGCGCCGGTTGCGTCAGGCGGCCGGCGTCTTTCTCGACCTGGATGTGGACCAGGGTCTGCAGGGTCTTGCCCAGGCCCATGTCGTCGGCCAGGATGCCGGCCAGCGCGTGCTCGCGCAGAAACTGCAGCCAGTTCACGCCCTGTTGCTGGTACGGGCGCAGTCTGGCCTGCACGCTGGCGGGCACCGGCACCTCGGGCAGTTCGGCGTGGCCACCGAGTTGCTGCAGCATGGCGCGCAGGGTCAACGCGCCTTCCCACAGCGCGCCTTCGCCCAAGGCGGCGGTGGTGCGCAGCGTGTCCAGCCGCGAGAGTTTCAGGCTGTCGCCGGAGAAGTCGTGGCTGCGGTCGCCCACCAGTTCGAGCAGCGCGGCCATCCAGGGCTTGAGCGTGTCGGTGGGCAGGCGGATGAAGCCGGGTTCAACGGGCGCGCCCGCAACCCCCGATGGGCCCGGATCGCCCGGTTTGGCGGAATCGTTGGGAGCGCGCGCCAGGGCTGGCGCGCGCAGGTAAACGAACGGCGGCAGCGTGGGCTGGCCGGTGGCCGGGTCGGGCGGGCTGGCCGCCGCGGCGGCGATCAGATCGGGCAGCCAGGGCAGGATGTTGTGCCGCTGGCCGTTGATCTCGATGCCCAGCGAGAGGTCGAACCACGGGGATGTCGTGCCTTCGTCGCTGTCTTCTCCCGCGTCACCCTCGCTGTGGCCTTGCGGCCGCAGATGCACGTCCAGCGTGTCGGCGTGGGTGATCCAGCCTCGCAGAGCGTCGTCCAGCGTCACCTCGAAGCCGGCCTCGCGCAGCACCGCAAAATCCTTGTCGGCCCAGTGCAGCCAGGCGGTCTGGGAGGCCTTGCCCGGGATGCCGAACAGCCCCGCGCCGGTCCCGGTGGCGTGCAGCCCCAGTCCGGCCAGGGCGCTCAGCGCCTCCAGTTCGGCCTCGCCGTCGCGGCGCAGCAGCACGCGGCCCTGCGCATCGTCCACCAGCACGGTCAGCCCCTGGCCGGCCCACCAGCCGCGATGGCCCGCGTAGTCAAAGCGCAGCTGCGCCTGCAGCAGTCCGCGCTCCGCGACGTGATTCACCGGAGTGGGCGACAGGTGCAGACAGGCTTTGGGGGTGATGCCGGTGAGTGTGGGCAAGGCCTCCAGCATGGGCGGCAATGGCACGGACCCCAGGCGCTGCATCAGGCTGGCCTGGTGCTTCTTGAGCGCTGACGGCTTGAGCGCCGGTGCCCTGAGCAGCGCTTCCAGCTGCGCGGGCGGCACGCCCTCGGCCTGTGCCAGCCCGCACATGCGGTTGGCCGCATCCAGGTACAGCGGCGGGTTGTTCAGGCACAGCTTTGCGCCGCTGTCGGCGAGCTGGGCGCGCAGGACCCAGCCGGGCTCGGCGGCCTGGGCGTTGGTGACTTCCTGCCAGGCCCAGCGCAGCGGTTGGGGCGGCCCCCACGTCACGGCTGCGCCGGGACCGCCGCCCTGGTCCAGGAACAGCCGGCCGGTGGTGGCGGCCTGTTCCAGCGCCATCGCGCCGATCCGGCCGGCGGGAATGACGCTGAACGTGGCACCGTAGCGGTACAGCTGGTCGTCGCCCACCTTCAGCGCGCGCATGAACTGCAACACCTCGTGGTCCGCCGGACCGGCCTGGTCGTACACCGCCTGACCGGCGCCGGGCGGGTTGCGCAGCGGTTTGGCCTTGGCCCAGCCCCCGGTGAGCTTGGGGTAGGACACCACGGCTTCCATCTGCAGGCGCGGCGTGGGGCCAGTGCCACCCGTCACGGACAGCAAATAAAGGTACTGTTCGGGCCGATTTTTGCCGGCAGAGGCATCGATGGCGTCGTCGGCCCGGCCACTGGCGCGGTCCAGCGATTCAAGCCAGCGCAGCACCTGGGCCTCGGCCTCCAGCCGGGCGATTTCCTCCATCTGGGTCTGATGGGCTTTGCGCGCGGCTTCCAGTTCACCCGGCGTCGGCGGCGCCACCGGGCTGACGGCATTCACTTCACGGCCCAGCAGCTGCAGCCCCTGGTAGGCGGCCTTGATCATCAGCGCCACGCCGTGCTTGCACTGGTAGCGCACCGGGCAGGTGCAGTCGCCGTCCCAGGAATGTACTTGTCCGTCGGTGGTGAGTTTCAGTACGACCGACACCTCATAGGGCAGGCGCTCCGTGCCCTGCACCTCGCCGAGCAGTCGCCAGTGGTCCTTGATCGGATCGATCTCCAGGCTCAGGACCCTCTGGCCCAGATACAGCGACAGGCCGCGTTGCCATGGACCCTGCGCCACCTTGGCCTGGATCGACTTGGGATTGAACCACAGGCCGTTTCGGGGCGAATTATCCATAAAAAAGGCACTAACCCAGCGTCAATAGGTCATTGTTTGCTATTGAAAACAGGGCCTCTCAGGCGCGGGGTAGTCCCAGCGCGTGCCCGGCCTGCTGGTCCGCGTGGTAGCTGGAGCGCACCATCGCGCCCACCGCAGCGTGCTTGAAGCCCATTGCGTAGGCTTTTGCCTCGAACATCTTGAAGGTGTCGGGGTG
>JAABRA010000404.1 GCA_011391155.1 Burkholderiales bacterium | reverse complement strand
GTGGCACCGGCTCGGCGACGGTCGAAGCGGTCAGGCCGGGAGACCCGTCACCGCGGCGACCCGGCTCAGGGGGTGTTACCTGGGCCGGCGCGGCACCATCGGGCCGCGGCCTTCGATGTGGCGGAAGGTGATGCGGCCCTTGGTCAGGTCGTAGGGGGAAAGTTCCAGCGACACGCGGTCGCCCGCGAGGATGCGGATGTGGTTCTTGCGCATCTTGCCGCCGGTGTAGGCGATCAGCTGGTGCCCGTTGTCCAGCGTCACGCGAAAGCGCGAGTCGGGCAGCACCTCGTTGGCGATGCCCATCATCTCGATCAGTTCTTCTTTGGCCAATGTGCGGTCCTTTCAGGGGGTTGAATCAATTCAAAAGGGGCGCGGCTTACTGCGTGCGGGTGGTCTCATGCACCCACACAATGCCCTGCGCCAGCGCGTAGTGCGCGGCGGCATCGTGCGTGGCGAAAAGGTCGTGGAAGCGCATCACGCGGTCGGTCGTGCCGCGGCCGCTGCCGCTGGCAATCGACACCAGCGCGGCAAAGCGCCCGCAGTCCAGCGGGCTGGGGCAGGCGGCGATGCGGTATTTGCCCATGGTGATGGGCGAAGTCGAAGAAGTTGTCGTTGTCATGGTTGTCGTCATCTTGTTATCGTTATGAATCACTGAAAGAGTCCGGGGCGCGAGGCGTGGCACAACTAGGTGCTGAACGCAGGTACGCCCGAAAGCGGGAAAGTGGCAGCCCAAAGCGCCGGGGTGCCCGCCTGAAACACCTGGCAAGCCCGCGACGGGCCTGATTCAGGGCACGCGCCTCAGCAGGGGCATCGTGATCAGAAGGGGAAAGAGCCGCTGCGTCGTGAGAGAAGCCAGCCGGCTCGCTGTTGAAGGGCTGGACTGGTGGCCCCTCTGCCGGGGCATTTGCCTTACTGCAGTCAAGCAGCGAAGCAGCCAGTCGCCAAAAGCGATGGCGAAATGTAGCACAGATACAACAGCCGCGTTTGTGCGGAAAAGAACAGACCCGGGAGGCGCCACCAGGAACGGCGCCTCGGCTCCCCCTAAACTACGCCCATCAACCCGCCGCCACACCCTGATGCAACCCCCATGGACACCTTGACACAATCCCAATTCCAGGCGGCGTTTGACCATGGCGCGGTCAAGGGCGTGACGATCGAGCCCGTGGGCGCGCAGTTTGCGGTGAAGTTCCTCACGCTCAAGGGCGAAGCCATGCTGGTGGTGGCCGGCCGGGCCGAGCCCCGGCTGTTCAGCACCGTGGACAGCGCCGTGCGGCTGCTGCACAAGCTCGGCGTGCGCCGCATCGTGCTGGACCGGCTGGAGCGCTGGCACCCGGGGCAGGCCGCGCTGGCCGGGCTGAAGGGCTGAACCGCGTCGCCGGCGCCCTCACCCTTCCGCCACACAGGCGGCGCAGCGTGGTGGCCGGAATGCGCAGACCCAGCGCCGGGAGGTCGCGCTCCAGACAAGTAGTGATATTGACATGGACGGGTTCGCGGGGAACTCCGTCCCCTGCAGCTTCGCCTGAAAATCTTCCCAACCGACAGGCCAGCCCTGCCACAAGGCACGTTTCACCGGTCAATGCCAATCAAATTGGCCTTATCCCAGCGTGGAATGGTCAGAGTTTGCTATCGAATATATACCGCTATCGACCGATCCAGCGCAAAGACCGGCCACTCCCTGCGCATAAAATAAGCTGTCGCTGAATAAATAGGGCGTCTGGGCACCCATCCGGGTGCGGCGTCCGGGTGGCAATCATGAGGAGTCGATTCATGCTCAAGAAATGTGTTGTCTTGCTGGTCCTTCTGGCGGGAACGGCCATGGCGGCTGACGATGTGCGGCAACTGGCCAGGATGCCGCCCGCGGCCGAGGCCAATCTGCGCGAGGAAATGCGCGCCAACCTGCTGGCGCTGAACGAGATCATCAGCCTGACGGTGGCCGGAAAAGTGAAAGAGGCCGGCGAGCTGGCCGAAAAAGAGCTGGGCCAGACGGCCATGGGCAAGAACCGCGCCCTGCCCGTGGAAGCGCGCCCGGGCGCCAACATGCCGCCCGCCATGCATGCGCTGGGTCTGGAAGGCCACAAGACAGCCAGCGCGTTCGCGGCCATTGCCGCCACCGGCGACCGCGACAAGACCCTGGCGGCGTTGCCCACGCTGAGCGCCAGTTGCATCGGTTGTCACTATTCGTACCGCATCCGCTAGCCGGAGCGCGGGTTCCCGCGCACGGGGCGCTGCAACGGCGCCCGCCGCAGCCTCTCACCCCACCCACAAAATCCAAGGTGTGCCAATCACCAGGAACACCACGGTGCAGAAGACCGTGGTGATCAGCCCCAGCCGGTACAGCTCGCGCTGCGTCAGGTAGCCGCTGGCGGCGAAGATGATGTTCTGGCTGCCACCCTGCGGCGTGAGCGTGGAGAAGTAGCTGCTGGCAAACAGCAGCGCGAAGCCCATCAGCGGCAGCGGCACGCCGGCCTGGATGCCGACATCGAGGAACACGCCCAGCAGCGCGAGTACCTGCGCCGACTGGCTGACGAACATGTAGTGCATCAGCACATACAGCCCGAGCAGCGCCACATAGGCCACCGGCCACGAGATGCCGCCCAGCATCGAGGCCAGGCGCTGGCCCACGTAGCCCATGAAGCCGAGTTCGTTGAGCTGTCCGCTGAGCGCGAACAGCACTGCCAGCCACAGGAACGTGGCCAGCGTGCTGCCCTGCAGGTAGATGTCTTCCAGTGTGAGCACGCGCAGGGCCAGCAGCGTGCCCAGGCCGGCAATGGCCACTGCGGTGAGGTTCAGCTTGAAAACACCGGCGAAGATCCACGCGCCGACCATGAGCGCGAAGGTCACGGCGGTGATCCACTCGTCGCGCGACAGCGGGCCCATGTCGCGCAGCGCCTGGCGCGCCGCCCCGGGCGCCTCGGGGGTGTTGGTGACGCCGGGCGGGAACACCCAGAAGATCAGGCGCGGCAGCAAAGCAATGGTCACCAGCGCCGGCACCGAGGCCACCAGCAGCCACTTGCCGAAATCGACCTTCAGCCCGTGTTCAGCCGCCAACGAGACGCCGATCGGATTCGCCGACGTGGCGGTGAGCCACAACGCCGACGAGACGGCTAGGCTGGCCATGCCGCAGAACATCAGGTAGCCGCCCAGGCGGCGTTTGGTCTCGTCCTCGGGCACCGAGCCGCTGCCCTGCGCCAGCGACAGGATGATGGGGTAGAGCACGCCGCCGCGCGCGGTGTTGCTGGGGAAGCCGGGGGCGATCAACGCGTCGGTGATGAAGATGCTGTAGGCCAGGCCGAGCGTCGACTTGCCGAACAGCGACACCACCTTCAGGCTGATGCGCTGGCCCAGCCCGCACTTGACGACCGCCTGCGCCACCAGGAACGCCACCACCACCAGCAGCACGCTGGGGTTGGCAAAGCCGGCAAAGGCCTTGGCCGGATCGAGCGTGTTGCTGAGCACTGCGATGGCGCCGGCCAGCAGGGCTGACGTCAGCAGCGGATACGCATTGACGATGACGGCGAAGATGGCGGCGGCGAAGATGGCAAAGAGGTGCCAGGCTTCGCGGGTCAGGCCCTCGGGGATCGGTGTGAACCAGATGCCGATGCCGAGCGCGAAGGGCGCCGCGGCTTTCAGGACGGGCAGCATCAGGCTTGGGCGGGAGTCGGTGGCGCTCATGGTCTGGCTCCTGCGGCCGCGGGTCCGGCACCGGCCGCGGTGCCCGGCGGGCTTGGCGGCAATGCCAGCAGCGCTGAGCCCTTGAGGTCGAGCAGTCGTCCGCTCACGCCGCCGTCCTCGGAGATGACCAGCGGGCTCCATGTGAAACGGTAGTCACCGCTGACCCCGGCAAAGCGGCCCGTGCCGCCGGTGAGTCGACCCTGGATGACGCTGCCCGGGCCGGTGGTGGCGCTGCTCAAGGTGCTGAAGACCTGGTCGCCGCGCTCGTCGGTCCATACGCTGCGGCCCTGCAGGCCAGTCTGGTTGTCGGCGAGCCCGATGACCTCGGCGCGGAAACCCAGGCCCAGCCGCTGCTCCCCGGTCAACATCAGCGAGCCGCTGAGCCAAAAAGCCTCGGCCCGGCGGCCGGGGCCCATTTTCAGCGTCTGCCGGGTGCCGGAAAGGGACCCGGCGCCGGTGAAGTTGCGCTGTTGCGGCGCGTCCGCGGCGGACGGCGCGGCAGGCGCGGCCGCACGCTCGGGCGTTGACGGGTCGCAGGCGGAAAGGCAGAACAGCAGGGTGAACGCGGCCAGGGCCCGGATGCACCTGGCCGCCGCGCTCGGCGTACATGCGAATTTCACGTTGTGGCTCCCGCAGCAAATCGTAAGGCGTCGGACCAGGCTTGGCCGTGTTGACTGAAAATATGAGTAAAACCGGCCATTTCCCATCGTCAAATGGTCATTATTCGCTATCATATTTATACTTCTTCAAATACCCGGTGCGCACTGCCGAGGCAACCGGCCTCATCAAGCCTGCACCGCATCAGAAAATCATGCGGGCAATCACCAGCCCGACAGACACCGAAACCGAGGTGGCCACCAGGCCGGGGATCATGAACGAGTGGTTCAGCACGTACTTGCCGATCTTCGTGGTGCCCGACAGGTCGAAGTTGATGGCGGCGATCAGCGAGCCGTAGGTCGGGATGAAGAAGTAGCCGTTGACCGACGGGAACATGGCAATCAAAAACTGTGGCGGAATGCCCAGCGCCATGCCCAGCGGCATCAGCGCGCGGGTGGTGGCCGCCTGGCTGTAGAGCAGCACCGAGGCCAGGAACAGGCCGAAGGCGAAAGTCCAGGGTGCGACCTTGGCCCAGTCGCCGATGGCTGGCACGATCACGTCCCTGTTCGCGGCGATGAAGCTGTCGCCGAGCCAGGCTAGGCCGAAGATGCCGATGACCGCCACCACGCCGGCGCGCAGCGTGGCGGTCTTGGGCACCTCATCGACCGGAACCCGGGTCAGCAGCAGCATGATCGCCGCGACCGACATCATCAGGATCTCGATCACGATCGGCATGGCCAGCGGGCTCTTCGCGCCGGGCAGCTGGCGCAGGCCCGGGAAAAAACCGAACAGCACCACCAGCGCGACGCCGGCCAGGAAAATGAATGCCGAGATTCTGGCGCCGGGCTTGAGTGGCGCGTTTTCTGCGGCGGCCTTGGGCGCGGGGATTTCGCCTGCGGCCAGCCTGGCCTGATAAACCGGATCGTCTTTGAGGTCCTTGCCGATGAACATCGAAACGATGGCCGCGACGATGACGCCGGTCAAAGTGGCCGGTACGCAGATCATCAGGATCTGCGGCAGGCCCCACTGGGTCATGCCCTTCTCGGCGAACAGGCCGATCATCGCGGCGGTGGCCGCTGCCACCGGGCTGGCGGTGATCGCCTGCTGCGAGGCGATGGTGGCCACCGCCATCGGCCGCTCGGGGCGGATGCCGCTGCGGTGCGCGGTCTCGTAGATCACCGGCAGCAGCGGGTAGACGATGTGCCCGGTCCCGGCGACGAAGGTGAAGGTCCAGGTCGTGAGCGGGGCGACGATGGTCACGTACTTCGGGTTGGCGCGGATGATGCGCTCGGCGATGCGCACCAGGAAGTCAATGCCGCCGGCGGCCTCCATCACCGAGGCGGCCATGATGACCGCCAGGATGATCAGCATCACGTCGATCGGCGGCGAGGTCGGGTTGATGCCGAAGCCGGCCACCAGCACCATCAGGCCGACGGCGCCCCACAGGCCCAGGCCGATGCCCGAGGAGCGCGCGCCCATCCAGATGGCGGCCAACACCACAATGAATTGCAGAACGATGGCGAATGTCATTTTTGTGCTCCTTGGCCCGGCCGGGGACGGGCCCCGGCGGTGCTTACTGCTCGAACTTCGGGGCGATCAGGTTCTCGAAGGAGAACACCTCGTCCCAGTGTTGCTGCGTCATCAGCTGGCGCTCGACGACGACGATCTGGTGCAACGACTTGCCGCTCTCGTAGCCTTCGCGCGCGATCTCGGCGCATTGCTTGTAGCCCAGCGAGGGTTTCAGCACGGTGATGATGCCCAGCGAGTTGAGCACCATGTCGCGGGTGTGCTCGTCGTTGGCGGTGATGCCCTGCACGCAGTTGACGTTCAGGCTGTCCACCGCGTGTTCCATGGTCGAGATCGAGGTGAACAGCGCGAAGGTGATGACCGGCTCCATCACGTTGAGCTGCAGCTGCCCCGCGGAGGCGGCCAGCGTGACCGTGAGGTCCAGGCCGATGACGAGGAAGCTGGTCTGGTTGACGACCTCCGGAATCACCGGGTTGACCTTGCCCGGCATGATCGAGCTGCCGGGCTGCATCTGCGGCAGGTTGATCTCGTTGAAGCCGCAGCGCGGGCCCGAGGCCAGCAGGCGAAGGTCGTTGCAGATCTTGGTCAGCTTGGAGGCGGTGCGCTTGAGCACCCCGGACAGCAGCACGTAGGCGCCGGTGTCGGACGTGGCCTCGATCAGGTCGCCGGCCAGGATGAAGGTGGTACCGGTCAGCTCGGACAGGTATTTGGTGGCCAGCTCCGGATAGCCCGGCGCGGCCGTGACCGTGGTGCCGATGGCAGTGGCGCCCAGGTTGATCTCATGCAGGAACTGCCTCACCTCGGCGATGCGCTGCACTTCCTCGCCCAGGGTGGTGCCCCAGCCATGAAACTCCTGACCGAGCGACATCGGCACCGCGTCCTGCAGGTGCGTGCGACCCATCTTCAGCACGCGATCGAACTCCTTGGCCTTGGCGAAAAAGGCGGCCTGCAGCCGGCGCAGCGCGTCCATGTAGCTGCCCAGGCGCAGGATCAGCGCAAGGCGAAACGCCGTGGGGTAGACGTCGTTGGTCGACTGCCCGAAGTTCACATGGTCGTTCGGGTTGACGTACTGGTACTCCCCCTTCTGGTAGCCCAGTTGCTCCAGCGCAAGGTTGGTGATGACCTCGTTGGCGTTCATGTTGGTCGAGGTGCCAGCGCCGCCCTGGATGAAGTCGGTCACGAACTGGTCGGCCATTTCGCCGGCAATCAGGCGGTCGCAGGCGGCGGCGATGGCATTGGCGATGCGGGCATCGAGCACGCCGAGGTCCCGGTTGGCCAGCGCGGCGGCCTTCTTGACATAACCGAAGGCCTTGACGAAGTAGGGCTCGCTGGACATCGGGATGCCGGTGATGTGGAAGTTCTCCTTGCCGCGCAGGGTCTGCACGCCGTAGTAGGCGCTGTCGGGCAGCTGCTTTTCGCCAAGAAAGTCTTTTTCAGTGCGGAAGCTCATGGTGTTCTCCGTAGTTGCAAAACGATGTCCGACGGGTCGTGGGGGTTGCGGTCCGTCAACGGTGCGATGTCCGGTTTTGCCGGACGCCGCCAAGACCTACCCGCCAAGCTGCGTCTTGTGTCGTGAATGAAAGCCGTGGCAGAGAATCCCCGAAGCCACCTCCATCCCGGGAAAATTCTAGGCCGACCCCTGCTTCCCTTCTTGACAGTGATCAACAAGTTTCAACGCCTTCGACCGATTAGGGCCTGTTCCCGAGGTTCCTACGAGTGACGACGCGGGTGACAGGCCGGTCATGGTGCCGGTGCTACGATCCTTGGTTTTTTGATAGCCCGGAAACGGGCACGGAAAGTTCCCCTTGACTTCGACTGAATCTGCGGCCGCTCTAGCCGGCCTGTACCGCACCATGGTGCGCATCCGGGCGTTCGAGAACGCGGCTGAAATCGCCAGCCAGGGCGGCGTCAGCGCCTACGGGCAAAGCGCCGGGGCTACCGCCCGGGTGCGCGGCCCGCTGCACCTCTCCACCGGGCAGGAGGCCGTGGCCACCGGCGTCTGCGCGCACCTGCACCCGGCCGACTACCTCACCTCCACCCACCGCGGCCACGGCCACACGCTGGCCAAGGGCGCCGATCTGGGCCGCATGATGGCCGAACTGTTCGGCAAGGCCACGGGCTTCAACGGCGGGAAGGGCGGCTCGATGCACATCGCGGATTTTTCCGTGGGCATGCTGGGCGCCAATGGCGTGGTGGCGGCCGGCCTGCCAATTGCGGTGGGTGCGGCGCACGCGCAAAAAATTCAGGGCCGCAATGCGATCACGGTGTGTTTTTTCGGCGACGGCGCGATCAACCGCGGGCCGTTTCTGGAGGCGCTGAACTGGGCGCGGGTGTATGGGCTGCCGGTGCTGTTCGTCTGCGAGGACAACCGCTGGAGCGCCACCACCGCCAGCGCGCCGATGATTGGCGGGCCGGGGGCCTCGGCCCGCGCCCTGAGCATGGACATCGCCGCCACGCAGGTGGACGGCAACGATGTGATCGAGGTTTTTGAGGCGGCCGCCGCCCTGGTGGCGCAGGTGCGCGCCGGTCAGGGCCCGCGCCTGCTGCACGCGCTGACCTACCGCGTCAAGGGCCATGTTTCGGTGGACCCGGCCGCCTACCGCGACCCGCAGGAGCTGGCCGCTGCGCTGCTGACCGACCCGATCGCCCGGCTGCGCGAACGCTTCCAGGCGCTGGGCCACAACATCGGCACGCTGGATGCGCTGGAAAACGAGGCCGCAGCCGAGGTGCAAGCCGCGCTGGCGGCGGCCGATGCCGCCCCCTGGCCCGACGCCAGCGCCGCCTACACCGATGTGCAGACCACCGGAGCCGGCACATGGTTCTGAACACAGACGACCCAACCCCTGCGCCCATCAGCTATGCGCAGGCCGCCGTGCTGGCCGTGCAGCGTGAAATGGCGCTGGATGCGAACGTCGTGGTGCTGGGCGAGGACGTCGGGCGCGGCGGCATCTTCGGCCAGTACGCCGGACTGCAGCAGCGCTTTGGCGCCCAGCGCGTGATCGACACCCCGATCAGCGAGGCCGCGATCATGGGCGCCGGCGTGGGCATGGCGCTGGCCGGGCTGCGGCCCATCGTCGAGATGCGCGTGGTGGACTTTGCCCTGTGCGGCATGGATGAGATCGTCAACCAGGCGGCGAAAAACCGCTTCATGTTCGGCGGCCAGGGCCGCGTGCCGCTGGTGGCGCGTTTGCCAGGCGGCATCTGGGACGCCTCGGCGGCACAGCATTCGCAGTCGCTCGAGGCCTGGTTCGCCCACCTGCCGGGCGTGGTGGTGGTCTGCCCGTCGACCCCGCAGGACAACTATTCGCTGCTGCGTGCGGCACTGCAGTCGGGCGACCCGGTGATCTATATCGAGCACAAGACGCTGTGGGGCGCGCAGGGCGTGGTCGACGAAAGCGTGCAGATTCCACTGGGCAAGGCCGCGATCCGGCGCGCCGGCAACGCGCTAACCCTGGTGAGCTGGAGCCGCCAGGCCCTGCTCTGCGAGCAGGCCTGCGACGCGCTGGCCGCCGAGGGCATCGACGTGGAGCTGATCGACCTGCGCTCCATCTGGCCCTGGGACCATGAGCAAGTACTCACGTCTTGCGCAAAAACCGGAAAATTGCTGGTGGTGCATGAGGCGGTGCAAGCAGGCGGCTTTGGCGCCGAGATCGCCGCCACGGTCGCCGAGGCCACCGGCTGCCGGGTCAAACGCCTGGGTGCGCCGCGCATCCCGGTGGGCTACGCGCCGGTGCTCGAAGCCGAGTCGCGCATCAGTGCCGATGCCGTGGCGGCGGCGGTGCGGGCCATGCTGCTCTGAATACCGAACCATCAAGGTATCTCCCGATGCGTGGCACCGGGCCCTGCCTCTACCCTGTCTCCCTTCCTCATGCATCTACACGAACCCGCTCATCTGCCTGTCGAAGTGCCGGAACCGGCGGCACCCGATGAAACCACCGTTGTCCCGCTGAAGATCGAGGACTGGGCCACGGTGATCATCATGGGCCTGCTGGCCTGCATCACCTTCGCCAACGTGCTGGTGCGCTATTTCACCGACAGCTCCTTCGCCTGGACCGAGGAGTTCTCGGTGTTCCTGATGATCCTGCTGGCCATGGTGGCGGGTTCCGCAGCGGTGGCGCGCGATAGGCACATCCGCATCGAGTTCTTTTCGGCCAGCGGCACGCCCGCGCGCCAGCGCCGCCTGGCGCTGTTCGGCGCGGCGATGGTGGCGATCCTCTTCTTCCTGATGGCAGGCCTGAGCATGCGCGTCGTATGGGACGATTTCCGCTTCAACGAAACCTCGCCCGGCATCGGCGTGCCGCAGTGGTGGTATTCGGTCTGGTTGCCGGTCATCTCGCTGGCCATTGCCTTGCGGGCTGTCGGCTTCCTGATCCGGCGCAGCCGCGCCCGGGAGTCGCACGAATGATCGCAACCCTGCTGTTCACCGGCTTCGTGGTGATGATGCTGGCCGGCGTGCCGCTGGGCGCCGCGCTGGGGCTGATCGGCGCGGCCTGCATTGCGCTGGCCAACAGCGACGCCCAGTGGTTCGGCCTGCTGGCGGTGCCGCAAAATTTTTATGCCGGCCTGGGCAAGTACCCCCTGTTGGCGATCCCGATGTTCGTGCTGGTCGGCTCGATCTTCGACCGTTCCGGGGTGGCCGCGCGCATCGTCAATTTCGCGATTGCCCTGGTCGGGCGCGGACCCGGCATGCTGCCCCTGGTGGCGATTGCGGTGGCCATGTTCATGGGCGGCATTTCGGGATCGGGGCCGGCCACGGCCGCGGCGGTGGGCGGTGTAATGATCGCGGCGATGTCGCGCGCCGGCTATCCACCCGCGTTCTCCGCCAGCGTGGTGGGCGCCGCGGCAGCGACCGACATCCTGATTCCGCCGTCGATCGCGTTCATCGTGTATTCGGTGCTGGTGCCCAGCGCGTCGGTGCCGGCACTGTTTGCCGCCGGCATGATTCCGGGCGTGCTGGTCGGCCTGGCGCTGATGGCGCCCACGCTCTGGCTGGCACGCTGGCATGGCATGGGCAAACTTGAAGCCGACCTGCCGCGCCCGCCCTTGCTGCGCAGTCTGCGCGAGGCGATCTGGGGCCTGGTGGCACCGGTGCTGATCCTCGGCGGCATGCGCGCAGGCTGGTTCACGCCCACCGAGGCTGCGGTGGTGGCGGTGTTTTACGGCCTGTTCGTGGGTATGGTGATCCACCGCACCATCAAGGTCCGCGACCTGTTCGTCATCCTGCGTGAGTCGGGCGAGCTGTCGGCGGTGATCCTGATCGTGGTGGCGCTGGCCGGCATCTTTGCGTATTCGCTGTCCACGCTCGGGGTGATCGACCCGGTGACAAATGCCATCGTGAACTCGGGCCTGGGCGAGCAGGGCGTGCTGATCCTGCTGGTGCTGCTGCTGGTCGTCGTGGGCATGTTCCTGGACGGGATTTCAATCTTCCTGATCTTCGTGCCGCTGCTGTGGCCGATCATGCAGCACTACCAGTGGGACCCGGTGTGGTTCGGCGTGCTGCTCACGCTGCTGGTCGCCCTGGGCCAGTTCACCCCGCCCATGGCGGTGAACCTGATGGTGTCGTGCCGCATTGCCCGGGTGGGCATGGATGAGACCGTGCGCTGGGTGCTGTGGCTGGTCGCCTCGATGTCCCTGGTGATCATTGCCGTCATCGTGTGGCCGCAACTGGCGCTCTGGCTGCCGGCACGGCTGGGCTACTGACCCCTGCCTCGTCATTTTTCTTTTTTTAACCCAAGGAGACTGTTCCCATGAAACTTCGCACCTTCCTCAAATTCACGATGGCAGCTGCTGCCGCGCTGGCCTTCACCACCGGGGCCACGGCCCAGACCGCACCCTACAAGTCCGAGTACAAGATGTCACTGGTGGTGGGCACGGCCTTTCCGTGGGGCAAGGGCGGGCAGATCTGGGCCGACCTGGTCAAGGAGCGCACGCAGGGGCGCATCAACATCAAGCTGTTTCCCGGCGTGTCGCTGATCCAGGGCGACCAGACGCGCGAGTTCAGCGCACTGCGCCAGGGTGTGATCGACATGGCGATCGGCTCGACCATCAACTGGTCACCCCAGGTCAAGGAGCTCAACCTGTTCTCGCTG
>JAABRA010000414.1 GCA_011391155.1 Burkholderiales bacterium | reverse complement strand
ATGGATTGGCCCCCACGCTTGTCGCTTCGCGTACTGCGCTGCCCCCCGAGGGGGCCGTCGCGTCTAGGGGCGGCCCGTCGCCGCTCAGTGCCCCCACGCTGGTCGCTTCGCGTACCGCGCTGCCGGCATTCGCCCCCATCACCTCCAGGAACACGTCTTCCAGGTCGGCCTTGCGGATCTCGATGTCCTCGGCCTGCAGGCCGGCTTCGCGGATGGCGGCCAGGTATTGTTCGACTTCGTGCGCGTTGTGCGCGGGGAATTGCACGATCCGGCCGGTAATCCGGGCTTTCCCGGCAAGGACTGGTGGAAGTTCGCTATCAATTTTGAATCGAAGCACATTGCTCGACGCGGACTTGAGCAGATCGGCCATTTTCGACAGCGCCACCACCCGCCCCTGCTTGAGCATGGCAATGCGGCCGCACAGGGCTTCGGCTTCCTCAAGGTAGTGCGTGGTCAGCAGCACCGTATGGCCCTGCTTGTTGAGCCGGGCAATGAACTGCCACAAGGTCTGGCGCAACTCCACGTCCACGCCGGCGGTCGGCTCGTCCAGCACGATCACCGGCGGCTTGTGCACCAGTGCCTGCGCCACCAGCACCCGGCGCTTCATGCCGCCGGAGAGCTGGCGCATGTTGGCGTTGGCCTTGTCCGCCAGTCCCAGGCTGTCGAGCAGCTCGTCGATCCAGGCGTCGTTGTGCTTGACGCCAAAGTAGCCCGACTGGAAGCGCAGCGCCTCACGCACATTGAAAAAGGGGTCGAACACCAGCTCCTGGGGCACCACGCCGAGCCGGCGTCGTGCCTGCGCGTAGTCGGCCTGCACGTCGTAGCCCTGCACCAGCACCCGGCCGCGCGTGGCCCGGGACAGACCCGCCAGAATGCTGATGAGCGTGGTTTTCCCCGCGCCATTCGGCCCGAGCAGGCCGAAGAATTCGCCTTCTTCGATGTCGAAGCTGACGTCATCGAGCGCTTTGAGGGGTTCTGCCGACCCGCCCCGGGCTGCCGGGAAGGTCTTGGACACAGACTGGAAGGAAATGGCGGGCATGGGAGCGCCTGATTTTAAGGGCTGAGGCCCCAGCCCGCTGGAAGTGCCGCGAATCGCCTGCCAGGAAACCGCTCAATGAGCCTCCGCCAGCAGCTCCGTGACCCCGTACAGGCCGGCCAGCTGCAGCAACTTGGGAGAAAGCCCGCGCACCACGAAGGTCTTGCCGGCGGCCAGGCTCTCCCGGCGGCAGGCCAGCAGCACAGCGAGCGCGGACGAATCAAACTGCACCAGTGCGCTGGCATCGACCACCACCTGGGCTTGCGCCCCGGCACGCAGGCTCTGAAGCAGCATGGCCAGGCAGGCCGTGGCCTGCTGCAGTGTCAATTCGGCGGGCAGGACCAGCATCGCGGGGCTTCAGCCTTTGCGGGCGTTGGCCTTGTTGCGCTCGGCCAGCGTTGCTATCAGGCCGTCCATGCCATGGGCGTTGATCTCCTGCGCGAACTGGCCGCGGTAGGTGTCGACCAGCCAGACGCCCATCACGTTGAGGTCATAAATCTTCCATCCGAAACCCTCCGACGGGGTCTTCACCAGGCGGTAATCCAGCTGGACGGGATCGCCGCGGCCCTTGATTTCACTGCGCACCACCAGCTCCTGGTCTTGCGGGGAGGCGCGCAGGGGCTTCATCACCACCTCCTGCTCATTGACTTGCGACAACGCGCCGGCATAGGTGCGCACCAGCAGGATCTTGAACTCTTCCTGCAGGCGCTTTTGCTGTTCGGGCGACGCCTTGCGCCACGCCGGCCCGGCGGCCGACGCCGTCATGCGCCGGAAATCGACATTGGGCATGATCTTGCTGTCCACCAGCGCAATGACCTGCGCAAGATTGCCCGACTGCAGGGATTTGTCGGCCTTGATGGTGTCCAGGACATCCGTGGACAGGCGCTTGATCATGGCATCGGGCGCCTCGTCGGCGGCAAAAACCCCGGGAGAAACCGCCAGCACCACGGCAGTCGCGAAACCGGACAACAAGCTGGACAGGAAGCGGAGGATGGGGTGGTTCATGGAAAGTCTTAAAGAGCCGCCCGGTTGGCGGAGAAAGTATTGATTATGGGTTGGAGTCCAGACCAGGGATGGGGTTCCCGCGGATAGCCCCAACGGAAGGATCACCCGGCTGCGGCCTTCAGGGCCGGGCGACGGGCGCCTGCGGCTCTGCCGCCGACGCGTCCGGAGCCTCTTCCTCCGGCGGCGGCGAGCCGTCGTAAATATCGTTGCGACGCTTCTGCAGGAAAACGTCGCGGCTGAAAACGTATTTGTCCAGCGCCGACTCCTCCAGCATCTCGCCGGCCCGCAGGTAGTTTGCGCGCTTGTCGACGGCATTCAAGGCGGCCAGGCTGTTGCGCAGGGCGACGGGGTTGACCAGCGTCACCGGGTAGCCAAAAGTATCGGCCGGTGTGGCCAGGGCATCACGCACATTCGAAGGCCCGAAAAACGGCAGCACCAGATAGGGGCCGGTCGGCAGGCCCCACAGCCCCAGGGTCTGGCCAAAGTCCTCGGTATGCGACTCCACGCCAATCTCGGTGGCGATGTCAAACACGCCGCCAATCCCCCAGAGGGTGTTGACGGTCATCCGGAAGTAGGTCTCGACCGACGCCTGCAGCTTGCCTTGCAGCACGTTGTTGAACAGCGACCAGGCATCGCCCAGGTTGTTGAAGAAATTGGTGACGCCGGCGCGCACCAGCCGGGGCGTGACGGTCTTGTAGGCCACGGCCACCGGCTTGAAGGCGACCCGGTCGAAGGTTTCGTTGAACGCATGGACGTCGCGGTTCAAGGGCTCCCACGGATCGCGTGGATCTCCAGGATGGGCGCCTGGCGTCGTCGCGCAACCCGCCAGCAGCAGCACGGCCGTGCACACCAGCAGCCACAGGCCACGGCGCATGCGCTGCGCCAGACATCCGGATTCCGTCATCGATGCACTCACTTCTTCTTCCCCGTCGAGGGCGCCGCCGATGGCGCCGTGCCCGCCTCGGCGGCCTTATTGAACAGAAACTGGCCAATCAGGTTTTCCAGCACGATGGCCGACTGCGTCGAGCCCAGGCTGTCGCCTGCCGCCAGCACTTTTTCGTCGGCGCCCGCCTCGATGCCGATATATTGTTCGCCCAGAAGGCCGCTGGTCAGCACCTTCAGCGAGCTGTCTTTCGGAAAGGCATAGCGGCTCTCCAGCGCCAGCGTCACGCGGGCCTGAAACGTCTTGTCGTCAAAGGTGATGGATTCGACGCGGCCGACCACGACGCCGGCACTCTTAACCGCCGCCTTGGGCTTCAGGCCGCCAATGTTGTCGAATTTGGCCGTCACCTTGTAATCCGACTGAAAGCTCAGGTTCAGCAGGTTCGCCGACTTGAGCGCCAGGAACAGGATCGCCACCAGGCCCACCATGACGAACAATCCCACCCACACATCATTCCGGGAACGCTGCATGGCACTCTCCTAAATACTGAACATCATGACGGTCAGGACAAAGTCCAGACCCAGAACCGACAGCGACGACACCACCACGGTGCGCGTGGTTGCCCGTGACACGCCTTCCGGCGTGGCCTGCGCCTCGTAGCCCTGCAACAGGGCGATGAAGGTCACCGCGACGCCGAACACAACACTCTTGATCACGCCGTTGCCGATGTCGCTCCACACATCGACGCCGCCCTGCATCTGGCTCCAGAAGGCGCCGGAGTCGATGCCGATCAACAGCACCGTCACCCCATAGCCGCCCAGGATGCCGACCGCGCTGAACACGGCGGCCAGCAGGGGCATGGCGATCACGCCGCCCCAGAAACGCGGCGCCAGGATGCGCTGCACCGGGTCCACCGCCATCATTTCCATGGCGCTGAGCTGTTCGCCCGCTTTCATCAGGCCGATCTCGGCCGTGAGCGAGGTCCCGGCCCGGCCGGCAAACAGCAGCGCGGTGATGACCGGGCCGAGCTCACGCACCAGGCTCAGCGCCACCAGCAACCCCACCGCCTCGGACGAGCCGTAGCGCTGCAGCGTGTAGTAGCCCTGCAGCCCCAGCACAAAACCGACAAACAGGCCGGACACCGAGATGATGGCCAGCGAATAGTTGCCGAGGAAAAAAATCTGGTCGCGCACCAGCCCGAAGCGCTTGACGCTGGCACCGAACAACAGGACCAGGCGCAAGAGCAGCCTGGCGCCATGGCCCCACTCCGCCAGCGTCTGGCGGGTGGCAAAACCGACGTCGGCGGGTTTGAACCAGCTCATGGTGCGGTTGCCCCGAAGTCCAGCCCGACCGCCGGCGCGGGGTAGTGAAACTGCACCGGGCCGTCGCTCTGGCCGCTGACAAACTGGTGCACCAGCGGGTCTGTGCTGTTGCGCACTTCATCGGGCGTGCCTTGGGCTGCGACCTTGCCGTTGGCCAGCACGATGACCTGATCGGCAATCTGGAAGGTTTCATCCAGGTCGTGCGACACGACGATGCTGGTCAGGCCCATGGCGTCGTTCAACTGGCGAATCAGGCGGGCCGCCGTGCCCAGCGAGATCGGGTCCAGCCCGGCAAAGGGCTCGTCGTACATGACCAGTTCCGGGTCCAGCGCTATCGCCCGGGCCAGGGCCACGCGCCGCGCCATGCCGCCAGACACCTGCGAGGGCATCAGGTCGCGCGCGCCGCGCAGGCCCACCGCATTGAGCTTGAGCAGCACCACGTCGCGGATCAGGGCCTGCGGCAGGTCGGTGTGTTCACGCAGGGGGAAGGCCACGTTGTCGAACACGCTGAGATCGGTGAACAGGGCGCCAAACTGGAACAGCATGCCCATGCGCCGGCGCGCCAGGATCAGCTCGTGCCGGTCCATGGTGCCGATGTCCTGCGCGGATTCGCCCCCAGTCTTCCGCTGCAACAAAAGCTGCCCCTGCTGCGCTTTCCACTGGCCCCCGATCAGGCGCAGTATCGTGGTCTTGCCGCCGCCAGAGGCACCCATGACCGCCGTCACCTTGCCGCGCGCAATGGTGAGCGAAATGTCGTCCAGAACCACCCGCTCCCCGTACCCGAAGGTCAGGTTCCGCAGTTCAACAAGGGCGTCGGTTTTGAGGGGGTTCATGAATGCAAAAGCCGGACGGTGCCCGGCTTTTTGCATGATAAAGGATTCAGGTAAACCCTGATGCCCCCCGTTTGAAGGGATCAGCGCGGCAGGTCGCTGGCGCCCATCAGGAATTCGTCCACCGAGCGGGCGGCCTGGCGCCCTTCGCGGATCGCCCACACCACCAGCGACTGGCCGCGGCGCATGTCGCCCGCCGCGAACACCTTGGGCACGTTCGTGGCGTAGCCATCGATGAAGTCGGTCGTCGCCTTTGCGTTGCCACGGGTGTCCTTTTCGACCCCGAAACCGTCCAGGATGGACGCCACCGGGTTCACGAAGCCCATGGCCAGCAGCACGAGGTCGGCTGGGTAGGTCTTCTCGGTGCCGGTAATTTCGACCATCTTGCCGTCCTTGAACTCGATGTGAACCGTTTTCAGCCCCGTGACCTTGCCCTTGTCACCGATGAATTCCTTGGTGGAAATGGCGAACTCGCGCTCGCAACCCTCCTCATGACTGGAACTGGTGCGCAGCTTGAGCGGCCAGTAAGGCCAGGTCATGGGGCGGTTTTCTTCCACGGGCGGTTGCGGCATCACCTCGAACTGGGTCACGCTGACCGCGCCGTGGCGGTTGCTGGTGCCCACGCAGTCCGAGCCGGTGTCGCCGCCGCCGATCACGATGACGTGCTTACCGTCCGCACGCAGCTGGCCCTTGAGCTTGTCGCCCGCGTTGACCTTGTTCTGCTGCGGCAGGAATTCCATCGCGAAATGGATGCCGGCGAGGTCACGGCCCGGCACGGCCAGGTCGCGCGACTGCTCGGAGCCGCCGGTCAGCAGCACCGTGTCGAAGTCCTTGCGCAACTGCTCGGGGCTGATGGTTTCTTTGGCCCAGTTGGTGACTTTGCTGCCTTCGGGCAGCGTGCCGATCATCACGCCGGTGCGGAAAGTCACGCCTTCGGCCTGCATCTGCGCGACGCGGCGGTCGATATGCGACTTCTCCATCTTGAAGTCGGGAATGCCGTAGCGCAGCAGGCCGCCGACGCGGTCGTTCTTCTCGAACAGCGTCACGTCATGACCCGCGCGGGCCAGTTGCTGCGCCGCGGCCATGCCGGCCGGGCCGGAGCCCACCACGGCGATCTTCTTGCCGGTCTTGTGTTTCGCCGGACGCGGCACCACCCAGCCCTCGGCCCAGGCACGGTCGATGATGGCGTGCTCGATCGACTTGATGCCCACCGCGTCGTCGTTCACGTTGAGCACGCAGGCCGCCTCGCAGGGCGCGGGGCAGATGCGGCCGGTGAATTCGGGGAAGTTGTTGGTCGAATCGAGCACCGTGAACGCGTTCTTCCAGTCACCGCGGTACACCAGATCGTTGAAGTCCGGAATGATGTTGTTGACCGGGCAGCCGCTGTTGCAGAACGGCGTGCCGCAGTCCATGCAGCGCGCCGCCTGCACCTTCGCCTTGCCGTCATCGAGGCCGACGACGAATTCCGCGTAGTTCTTCAGGCGCTCTGCGACGGGCTTGTAGCCCTCTTCGATGCGCCCGTATTCCATGAAGCCCGTGACTTTTCCCATGATTCGCTACCTTTGTGCTTCGCTCAGTGCTTCTTATTTCGCGGCGACTGCTTCTTTATTGGAAGCAGACTTTGACGGCGTGACGCTGGGAACAGCCCTTTTTCGTGCATTGATTTCCCCCAGGGCGCGCTTGTACTCGTTGGGGAACACCTTGACGAATTTCGCGCGCGACTCGGCCCAATGGTCGAGCAGTTCGCGGGCGCGGCGGCTGCCGGTCCAGCGCAGGTGGTCTTCGAGCAGTTTGCGCAGCTGCGCCTCGTCGGTCTGGTCGCGGTGCCAGATGGCGCGGTCCACGCTGGCCTCCTGCTCGGCGGCGGGCAGGACCTTCTCCATGGACACCATGGCCGTGTTGCAGCGTTTGGCGAACTGGCCGTCTTCATCAAAGACATAGGCGATGCCGCCGCTCATGCCGGCCGCGAAGTTGCGGCCGGTCTTACCCAGCACCGCCACCGTGCCGCCAGTCATGTACTCGCAGCCGTGGTCGCCCGTGCCTTCCACCACCGCAATGGCACCCGAAAGCCGCACCGCGAAACGTTCACCGGCCACGCCGCTGAAATAGGCCTCGCCCGAGGTGGCGCCGTACATCACGGTGTTGCCGACGATGATGTTCTGCGTGGCCGTGCCGCGGAAGTCCAGGCTGGGGCGCACCGCGATGCGCCCGCCCGACAGGCCCTTGCCGGTGTAGTCGTTGGCCTCGCCGATCAGGTACAGCGTGATGCCCTTGGCCAGGAAGGCGCCGAAGGACTGGCCGCCCGTGCCTTCGAGCTGGATGCGGATGGTGTCGTCCGGCAGGCCCTCGGGATGCACCTGGGTCAGCGCGCCGGACAGCATGGCGCCGACCGAGCGGTTGACGTTGCGGGCGACTTCCATGAACTGGACCTTTTCACCCTTGTCGATGGCGGCGCGCGACTTGGCGATCAGCACGTTGTCGAGCGACTTCTCCAGGCCGTGGTCCTGGCTTTCAATGTGGAAGCGCGACACGTCGGCGGGCATCTGCGGCTGCGCCAGCAGGCGGCTGAAGTCCAGGCCGCTAGCCTTCCAGTGCTCGATGCCCTTCTTCATGTCGAGCAGGTCGGCGCGGCCGATCAGGTCGTCGAACTTGCGGATGCCGAGCTGCGCCATGATCTGGCGCACTTCCTCGGCGATGAAGAAGAAGTAGTTGACGACATGCTCGGGCTTGCCGGAGAACTTCTTGCGCAGCGCCGGGTCCTGGGTGGCCACGCCCACCGGGCAGGTGTTGAGGTGGCACTTGCGCATCATGATGCAGCCCTCGACCACCAGCGGCGCGGTCGCAAAGCCGAACTCATCGGCACCCAGCAGCGCGCCGATGGCCACGTCGCGCCCGGTCTTCATCTGGCCGTCGGTCTGCACGCGGATGCGGCTGCGCAGGCGGTTGAGCACCAGCGTCTGCTGGGTTTCGGCCAGGCCGATTTCCCACGGGCTGCCGGCGTGTTTGATCGACGACCAGGGCGAGGCGCCCGTGCCGCCGTCGTGCCCGGCGATCACCACGTGATCGGCCTTGCACTTGGCCACGCCGGCGGCGATGGTGCCTACGCCGATCTCCGACACCAGCTTGACGCTGATGCTGGAATGCGGTGCAACGTTCTTCAGGTCGTGGATCAGTTGCGCCAGATCCTCGATCGAATAGATGTCGTGGTGCGGCGGCGGGGAAATCAACCCCACGCCCGGCACCGAGTGGCGCAGGCGGCCGATGTAGTCCGACACCTTGCCGCCGGGCAGCTGGCCGCCCTCGCCGGGCTTGGCGCCCTGCGCCATCTTGATCTGGATCTGGTCGGCGCTGCTCAGGTACTCGGCGGTCACGCCGAAGCGGCCCGACGCCACCTGCTTGATGCGCGAACGCAGGCTGTCGCCGTCCTGCAGCGGCAGGTCGACCTCGACCACGTCGTTGCCGATCACGCTCTTGAGCGAATCGCCCTTCTTGATCGGGATGCCCTTGAGCTCGTTGCGATAACGCGCCGGGTCTTCGCCGCCTTCGCCGGTATTGCTCTTGCCGCCGATGCGGTTCATGGCGACGGCCAGCGTGGCGTGGGCTTCGGTCGAGATGGAGCCCAGCGACATGGCGCCGGTGGCGAAGCGCTTGACGATTTCCTTGGCCGACTCGACTTCTTCCACCGGAATCGCCTTGGCCGGGTCGATCTTGAACTCGAACAGGCCACGCAGCGTCATGTGGCGGCGGCTCTGGTCGTTGATGATCTGCGCGTATTCCTTGTAGGTGTTCCAGTTGTTGGAACGGGTGCTGTGCTGCAGCTTGGCAATCGCGTCCGGGCTCCACATGTGCTCCTCGCCGCGGGTGCGCCAGGCGTATTCGCCGCCGGCATCCAGCATGGTGGCCAGCACCGGGTCGTCGCCAAACGCGGCCTTGTGCATGCGGATGGCTTCCTCGGCGATCTCGAACACACCGATGCCTTCGACACGGCTGGGCGTGCCGGTGAAGTACTTGGCGACGGTGGCACTGTTGAGGCCGATGGCTTCGAACAGCTGCGCGCCGCAGTAGCTCATGTAAGTGCTCACGCCCATCTTGGACATGATCTTCGACAAGCCCTTGCCGACGGCCTTGACGTAGTTATAGATGGCCTTTTCGGCCGACAGGTCGCCACTCAGGTCCTTGTGGATCGCCGCCAGGGTTTCCATCGCCAGGTAGGGGTGCACGGCCTCCGCACCGTAGCCCGCCAGCACACCAAAGTGGTGCACCTCACGTGCGGTGCCGGTTTCCACGACCAGGCCGGCGGTGGTGCGCAGCCCCTCGCGCACCAGGTGCTGGTGGATGGCGGACAGCGCCAGCAGCGCCGGAATCGCCACCTGGGTGGCGCACACGGCGCGGTCGCTGATGATCAGGATGTTCTTGCCGCCCTTGATCGCGTCCACCGCCTCGGCGCACAGCGAGGCCAGCTTGGCTTCCACGCCTTCCTGGCCCCAGACCAGCGGGTAAGTGATGTCGAGCGTGACGCTGCGGAACTTGCCGTGGGTGTGCTGTTCGATGTCGCGCAGCTTGGCCATGTCGGCGAAGTCGAGAATCGGCTGGCTCACCTCCAGCCGCATCGGCGGGTTGACCTGGTTGATGTCGAGCAGGTTGGGCTTGGGGCCGATGAAGGACACCAGCGACATCACGATGGCCTCGCGGATCGGGTCGATCGGCGGGTTCGTCACTTGCGCGAACAGCTGCTTGAAATAGTTGTACAGCGGCTTGTTGCGGTCGCTCAGCACGGCCAGCGGGCTGTCGTTGCCCATGGAGCCAATGGCCTCCTCGCCGGCCTGCGCCATCGGGGCCAGCAGGAACTTGATGTCTTCCTGGGTCGTGCCGAAGGCCTGCTGGCGGTCGAGCAGGCTCACCGTGCTCTCGGACGCGCTGGCCGGCTCGCCGCCGCCCGCCACGTCGTCGAGCCGGATGCGCAGGTTCTCGATCCACTGCTTGTAGGGCTTGCTGTTGGCGAGATTGGCCTTGAGCTCCTCGTCGTCGATCATGCGGCCCTGCTCCAGGTCGATCAGGAACATCTTGCCGGGCTGCAGGCGCCACTTGCGCACGATCTTGGATTCAGGGACCGGCAGCACGCCCGCTTCCGAGCCCATGATGACCAGGTCGTCGTCGGTGATGCAGTAGCGCGCCGGGCGCAGGCCGTTGCGGTCGAGCGTGGCGCCGATCTGGCGGCCGTCGGTGAAGACGATGGACGCCGGGCCGTCCCACGGCTCCATCATCGCGGCGTGGTATTCGTAGAAGGCCTTGCGGCGCTCGTCCATGGTGGTGTGCTGCTCCCACGGCTCGGGAATCATCATCATCACGGCCTGGCTGATCGGGTAGCCGGCCATCGTCAGCAATTCGAGGCAGTTGTCGAAGGTGGCGGTGTCGGACTGGTCGGCAAAGCTGATCGGGTAGAGCTTTTGCAGGTCGGCGCCCAGCACGGGCGAGGACATCACGCCTTCGCGCGCCTTCATCCAGTTGTAGTTGCCCTTGACGGTGTTGATCTCGCCGTTGTGGGCGATGTAGCGGTACGGGTGCGCCAGCGGCCACTCGGGGAAGGTGTTGGTCGAGAAACGCTGGTGCACCAGGCCCAGGGCCGACACGCAGCGCGGGTCTTGCAGGTCCAGGTAGTAGGTGCCGACCTGGTCGGCCAGCAGCAGACCCTTGTAGATCACCGTGCGGCTGGACATGCTCGGCACGTAATACTCTTTGCTGTGCTTGAGCTTCAGGCGCTGGATGTTGGCGCTGGCGGTCTTGCGGATCACATATAGCTTGCGCTCCAGCGCGTCCTGCACGATCACGTCGTTGCCGCGGCCGATGAACACCTGGCGCAACACGGGTTCCTTGGCGCGCACGTTCGGCGACATCGGCATCTCGCGGTTGACCGGCACGTCGCGCCAGCCCAACAGCACCTGGCCTTCGGCCTTGATGGCACGCTCCATCTCCTGCTCGCAGGCCAGGCGGCTGGCGTGCTCCTTGGGCAGGAAGATCATGCCGACGCCGTATTCGCCCGGGGGCGGCAGGGTCACGCCCTGGTTGCCCATCTCCTCGCGGTAGAGCGCGTCAGGCAACTGGATCAGGATGCCGGCGCCGTCGCCCATCAGCTTGTCAGCCCCGACCGCGCCGCGGTGGTCCAGGTTCTCCAGAATCTTCAGGCCCTGCTGCACGATGGCGTGCGACTTCTCGCCCTTGATGTGCGCCACGAAACCCACGCCGCAGGCATCGTGTTCATTGGCCGGGTCGTACAGACCGGTGCGTTGCAGTTCAGTTTTTTGGGCTGCCGTGGTCATGGCGCACTCCTAAATTTCACAGGGAGAGGAAGCATACTGCACTGCAACAACAATGCCAAGCAAAATAATTGGGGTCAGATTCCAATTATTGCTTCATTTTGCAGATCGATGGTTATTCGGGGACACATCAAAAACAAGAGCGAATACTGACCCATTCACGCTGGGATCGCGCCAATTTGACTCATTTTTTCGCTGCAGAGGGCGCTATAGACACCGGCCGCCCCGCCAGCGCCGGGCTGACCCGACGGGCCGTGCGCTTCTGCAGATCTGCCACAAAATCCGGCTCGCCGAGCGCCCAGCCGCTCAGCGCCGATCGCGTCAGCGCGGTCTGCTGCGCCAGCGTGATGCCGGCATGCACCAATTCGGCGTATGCCGCCTCCCGGGCAAACGGCGTGTTGCCCAGTTCCCAGAACAGCGGATGCGGCGTCACCAGCTTGTCGACCCTGCGCCCGATGTAGTGCCCGTGGCTGGACCACGGGTAGTCGGCCGCCTGCCCCACCAGCCCGGCGCGCACCGGATTCAGGTCAATGTAGGCCATGCAGGCCAGCAGGTAGCGCTCGGACTGGATCAGCGTGGAGCGGTAGCGCCCCTCCCACAGCGTGCCCGTGCGGCCCTGGGCGTTGTTGAAGCTGCGCACATAACTGCGCCCCACCGCCTGCATCATCAGCGGCAGCCCGTCGTCGGTCGTCGGCGTGGCCAGCAGGTGAAAGTGGTTGCTCATCAGCACATAGGCGTGAATCGCGACGCTGAATTTCTGCGCGTTGTCACGCAGCAGGTCGAGCAACACCTGATAGTCCGCGGTGGACGCGAAAATCGCCTGCCGGTTGTTGCCGCGCTGGATGACGTGGTGCGGGTAGCCGGGGAGTGTGAGGCGGGGAAGGCGGGCCATGAGGGGGATGCAAGGGGTGGTTTTGCATCATGATAATGGGGATCTGACCCCGATTTACCCCGATTTACCGATTTAGACCCGGATCTGTCGGAACCTGATTACCCGGCGTCAAGGTCACCGTATTTCATACCAGACGCCGCGCCCACTGCCTTGCTGATTCAGATGGCCGCGTGCGACCAGATTCCGGAAGTGCACTTTCAATGTGTTGCGACTCGCATCAGTCAGCTTGATGGCATCGCCCATCGTGATGCGACCGTGCTCACGGGCAAATTCGACGATCTGCAATGACAGATCCGGCAAGGCAGCCAGCACGATCTTCTCGCGTTCGACCTTCTTCTCAAGTCGCCTGACCTGCTCGGCCAGCGAGCGCAGGAAGAACACCAGCCACGCCTGCCAATCGGGCGCGTCGGTCCGGATCGTGCCCTGCGTCTGGCGCAAGGCCAGATAGTAGGCTTCCTTGTTCAGCTCGATCACGCTTTCCAGCGAGCTGTACGGCACGTAGGCATAGCCCGCCTGCATCAGAAGCAGGGTGGTCAGCACCCGGCTGAGTCGGCCGTTGCCATCCTGAAACGGATGAATTTCCAGAAAGACCACCACGAAAATGGCGATGATCAGCAAGGGGTGCAGTTGCGCCTTCTCGCGCTCGTCATTCACCCAGGCCACCAGTTCAGTCATCAGGCGAGGCGTGTCAAATGGGCTTGCCGTCTCGAAAACGATGCCAATCTGCTGGCCGTTCTCATCAAAAGCCGCGACGCTGTTCGAGCCGATTTTGTACTGCCCCCGGTGCCGCGCGTCTTTCTCGCTGTGGCGCAACAGGATCTGGTGCAGTTGCTTGAGGTGATTCTCATTGAACGGAATGTCGCGCCAGGCGCTGAACACCAGGTCCATGAGTTCGGCATAACCGGCGACTTCCTGTTCGTCGCGCGTGTCGAAGGACTGGATGGCGAGGTTGGAGAGCAGTTTTTCCACCTCCCGGTCTGTCAGCTTGCTGCCTTCGATGCGGGTGGAGGAGCCGATGCTCTCGATGGTGGCGACTCGGCGCAGGGCCGACAGACGCTCAGGTGCAAGCGTGCCCAAGGCGCGCCAGGCACCCTTGAACTCGTCGATCCGTGCGATCAGCCGCAGGATTTCCGGGGTGATCTGCAGGGTTTCGATTTGAAACATACACCCCATATTACACCCAATAAAACCCAATTAACAACGACTCAACAACCGCAAACCTTCTGCGGCAACGAAGCAGCAGAATTGGGTGTCATCGGATGTCCTATCGGTACGTGCCCAGCCAGAAGCCGCCGGTCGAGCAGCGCCTGGTAGTCCGCGGCGGACGCAAATATCGCCTGTCGGTTGGTGCGGCGCTGGATGACGTGTTGCGGGTAGCCGGGGAGCGTAAGGCGGGGAAGACGGGTTATGTGGGAAATGCGGACACCGATCAAAGCCCCTCCAGCCCAAAGAAGACGCATCAATCTAGATACCTTTTGAACATCCAACGAATACCCATAAAATCAAAATCCTCACCACTCATACCAGCCGTCCGCCATGACCAAAGAAGTGCAAATGTCGATCAAGATGGAACCGGAGTTGCGCGACCGGTTCATGGCTGCGGCAAACGGCCGTCATCGCCCGGCCGCCCAGATCATTCGCGACCTGATGCGCCTGTACATCGCCGACAGCGAAACGCCCAACGCGCTGACCGCCGACACGCTGCGCAGGAGTGACAAAGGCGAAGACGTGTTTCATGCCTCCAGCGCGGCAGACCTGTTCAAGCAACTGGGTATCTGATGCGCTTGCCAAGCTACACCGGCCAGTTCAAACGCGACGTGCGGCTGGCGCAAAAACGTGGCAAGGACATGGGCAAGCTGCGCGACATCATCAGCCTGCTGCTGGCTGACCAACCCCTTCCACGCGAACTGGGTGACCACCCGTTGAAAGGTGACTGGAAACCACGGCGCGATCTTCATATCGAACCCGACTGGCTGCTGATCTATCGTTTGGACAGCGAAACCGTTCACTTCGAGCGGACCGGCACGCACGCAGACCTTTTTGGCAAATAGACGTTGCTGAAAAGCATCAACATTCGTAGCAAACAATGACCATTTCACGCTGGGATGGGGCAAAAAAAGCTCAAATAATTGGGACTCTGACCACCACAGGACTCAGGCGTGAATCGCCACGCCTTACTTCTGCGCGTTGTCCCGCAGCAGGTCGAGCAGCGTCTGGTAGTCCGCGGCAGACGCGAAAATCGCCTGCCGGTTGTTGCCGCGCTGGATGACGTGGTGCGGGGAGCCGGGGAGCGTGAGGCGAGGAAGACGGGCCATGAGGAGGATGCAAGGGTTGGTTTTGCATCATGATAATGGGGATCTGACCCCGATTAATAATCAAATGTGGACTCATCACGGCGTATCAGCGGGCCGCCAAAGGCCTCGAAAACGCAAATTCCAGGCTTTTTTGCCACCTACCCAGCGTGAACAGGTCATAGTCAGCTATCTATTCAGGACTCACCAGGCCGCCAGCAAACGGCTGGATTCGCCAAACCGTGCCTCCAGCCGGCCTCAACCCGGGCTGTCCGTCAGCTTGAACCGCGTCTCCAGCAGCGATTCAATCCCGAACTGCTCCAGGATCGCGCGCAGGCGCTCGGCGGCGCTGCGCTTTTTCTGGCCGGTGTATTTCGCGATGATGAGTTCGTTCTTCAGGCTGTGCTCCCAGCCGACCAGTTCGGTCACCGTGACCTGGTAGCCGGAGGCTTCCAGATACAGGCAGCGCAGCACGTTGGTGATCTGGCTGCCCATCTCGCGGGTGTGCAGCGGGTGGCGCCAGAGCTCGGCCAGCGGCGTGCGATTCAGACTGAGCGCCTTGCCAGCGTTGAGCGTGCGCGCCACCTCGGCCTGGCAGCAGGGCACCAGCACCATGAATTTCGCGTGCTTGCTTAAACCGAAGGCGATGGCGTCGTCGGTGGCGGTGTCGCAGGCGTGCAGGGCAGTGACGACGTCGATGCGCGCGGGCAGCGCGTCCGACTGCGTGGCGTCGGCCACGCTGAGGTTCAAAAAGCGCATGCGCTCGAAGCCCAGGCGCACGGCCAGTTCGCGCGACTTCTGCACCAGCTCGGCCCGGGTCTCGATGCCGTAGATGTGGCCGGTCTTCAGCGCCTTGAAGTACAGGTCGTAAATGATGAAGCCGAGGTAGGACTTGCCGGCGCCGTGGTCGGCCAGCGTGAGGCCGCCCTCGCCCGCCTTCGATGCCTGCAGCTCCTGCAGGATCTTTTCGATGAACTGGAACAGGTGGTAGACCTGCTTGAGCTTGCGCCGCGAATCCTGGTTGAGCTTGCCCTCGCGCGTGAGGATGTGCAGTTCCTTGAGCAGTTCGACCGACTGGCCGGGGCGGATTTCAGGGGCCAGGGCCGGGGTGCCGGGCCCAACGGCAGGCTTCTTCTTCGTCATGGCTTGAGCTTGCCACAGTCGCCCGCGTCCCGCGTGGGCCCAACGTCGAGCGCCGCCCAGCCTTCGGGGCCGAGCTTTTCCATGGTGGCCATGTTGACCTCAAAGATCGCCTCGGCCTCGGGGAAGGACTTCACCGCCCGGTCGATGCTGGCCTCCCGGATCAGGTGCAGCGTCGGGTACGGCGCGCGGTTGGTGGCGTTGGTGATGTCGTCGTCCAGCGTGCCGGCAAACACGAACCGGGGGTGGAACGGGGCGATCTGGAGGATGCCTTCGAGGTCGAGTTCGGCCAGGGCGCGGTCCGCCGTGACCAGGAAATGATTGAAGTCCAGGAAGTCGGGGAAGGCATCGGGCGCGACCAGCAGCGTGGTGTCGCGCACCTCGGGGGCCAGCGCCACCAGGTCCTGCAGTTCGGTGACCAGCGCAAGGCGCAGGGCCTCGGCGTCGGTGGCGTCGCTGATGGCAAAGTGCACCTGGCCCTTGACGTGCACCGATTTGGCGAACGGGCACAGGTTCAACCCGATGACGGCGCGCTCCAGCCAGCGGCGGGTGTCCTGCTCGACAATTTCTTTCTGTTCAGCCTGCATGGGCAGCTCCACGTTCAGCCGAAGGCATGGGGTTGCTGCACGATGCGCTTGGCCAGTTCATCCAGCAAGGGCTGGCCGACCTGCCGCGCGGGCCAGGAAGCCTGGACGAGCTCGAAGCCGCTCAGGTTCATCGCGCGAAAAGCCAGGGTCGCGGTGTCATGGTCCGGGGTGACCACCACACTGCCGCGGGACTGGGTGAGGAATTCAAAGCTGTAGGCCAGCAGGGCGTTCTTTCCCGGATGCCGGATATCGCTGCGCTCATGCTGGATGGCGCCCCACCCCAGGCGCTTTTGCACGCGCTCCAGATCCGGCGGGAAATTCACCTTGACGCAGGCCAGCAGCGGCTTTCCGTGCTGGGGCACGATGTCCCAGCCCAGGCTCAGGTAGTCGTAGACCTCCTTGCCGCGCAGCGTCTTCTTGCGCGCGTCGCAGCGAAAGCTCACCAGCCGCATGGCCGGCCACGGCGTTTTTCCGTCCACACTGAGTGTGGGCCCCGGCGGCGCAATCACATTGAGCTGGCGCGCCAGTTCCTGAAGGTAGACCGAAACCGTGTTGCAGGCGTATTCCGTCTGGGCGGTGCTCTCTTCAAAGTTGCGTTGCTCCCGGGCCTGCCGGCTTTGAAGCTCTGCCGCCTGCGACTTGAGCTGATTGAGAAAACTCACGACGCGTCCCTCCGTACATTCTTTTTTATTAATGGCTTTCAGTATGCCGCATCGTCCGGCCGGGCGGTGCGTGCGATCTGCGCCGCCAGCGCCAGGCCGATCACCGAGCAAGCTCCCGTGACGGTCCAGGTCCATTGCCACCCACCCACGACGCCAGCCACCCAGGCCACCAGCGGCGGGCCGGCGAACTGGCCGGCGGCCGACCATTGTTGCATCCAGCCCACCGTGGTGGAAATCGTGTCGTCGCCGGGCGCCAGGCGCACTGCCAGCGAGAACAGCGTGCCGGGAATCATGCCACCCACCATCGAGAACAGCAGCACGCCCGCATAGCGCAGCAAGGGCTGGCCCGGCGCCAGGGCAAATGCCATCAGCGTGCCCAGCGACATCGCGGCGAAGCCGATGTAGAGCAGGTGCTGCGGCCTGGCACCGCGTTGCAACAGCCGGCCTGAGCCCACGTTGCCAATGATGTTGACGGCGGCAGCCAGCGCGGTCAGCAAGCCGACGGCAGCGCCGCCGATCCCGGCCTGCAGATAGATCGACGGCAGGAAGCCGATGACGGCCAGCCACTGGCCCGAATACACCGCGAAACTCAGGGCCACCAGCCAGGGGCCGCGCGCGCTCAGCGTCTGGCGCAGGCGCCGCGGCCAGGGTGGGACTGATGTGATGGTTTGCGCCGCCGGCCCGGTGGCCGCGGTGGCCGCGGTGCCCGGGGTGCTGCGACGTGCGGCGTCCGGGGGCACGCTGGCCGCGAGCCCGACCGCCATGGCGCCCGACAGCAGCGCCAGGCCCCACCACCAGCCCTGCCAGCCGATGAGCGCCATGACCAATGGCCCGCACAACAAGGCCATCGCCGACCCCAACGGCATGTAGGCGCCCCACAGCCCCAGCATGGTGCTCAGCCGCGACATCGGGACCAGCTTGCGGATCAGGCTGGGCGCGGGCAGTGCGACCAGCAGCAGCCCGAAGCCCTCCAGCGCGCGCAGCACCAGCAGATCCGGCGCGCCGCGCGCCCAGCCGCCCGCAGCGCTCGCGCCGGCCAGCGTCCACAGGCCCAGCAGCATGCAACGGCGCAGCCCGAAACTGTCGGCGGTGAGGCCAACGGCCAGGCCGAGGGTCATGCCGGCGAGCTGCACCATCGAGAGCAGGAAGCCAGCCTGCAGCAGCGTGACGCCCAGCGCATCGCGCAGCACGGGAAGCGCCGGCGGCAGCTTGCCCACGTGCAGCGCCGCGCACACGCCGGCCAGGATCACCAGCAGGGCCGGGTCGATGGCGGTGCGTTTCATGGGATGTCGGTGCGCAGATTCTGGAAGGTTTTCCGAATGCTCACGCCAGCAACCTGCGCCCGGTCAGGCGTTCGTGTTCGCGCGCCGCGAAACGGTCGGTCATGCCGGCGATGTAGTCGGCCACGGCGCGCGCCACGCCGGCAGGATGCCCCGCGGACATCACCGCACGCCCGCTGAAACCGGGCGGCATCTGCAACGGATCAGCCAGGTAAGCGCTGAACAGCTCGCGCACCACCTGCTTCGCCTGGCCGGTGGTCTGCACCACCTGCGGATGGCGGTACAGGTTCTTGAGCAGGAAGCGCTTGAGCACGGCCGATTTGTCGCGCATCGCCGCGCTGAAGAGCACCATCGGGCCGGCCTGGCGCGCCTCATCGGCCGCGCGGGGATCCACCACGGCCAGGGCCTGCCGGGTGGTGTCGATGACGTCATAGACCTGTGCGCTGAGCATGCGGCGGATCGCCTCAA
The DNA here is from genome assembly GCA_011391155.1 of Burkholderiales bacterium. Classification (GTDB taxonomy): domain Bacteria; phylum Pseudomonadota; class Gammaproteobacteria; order Burkholderiales; family Burkholderiaceae_C; genus JAABQG01. The sequence continues at coordinate 31,319 of JAABRA010000414.1, read as the reverse complement.
ACAGCACGCGACGGCCCTGCAACGCCGGGTATTCGCGCAGGGCCTGCACGCGGTAGAACTCGAAGAGTTCGACCTCCTGCAACTGCTCCAGCGTGATCAGCCCGGAGCGCACGCCGTCGTCGATGTCGTGGGCGTTGTAGGCGATTTCATCGGCAAGGTTGCACAACTGGGCCTCCAGGCCAGGCTGCGATTGATCCAGAAAGCGGCGCGCCACGCCCGTGGGATCGGTCGCCTCCAGTTTCCGCGCGTTCGCCGGCGAGCAGTGCTTGAGGATGCCTTCGCGGGTCTCGAAGCTCAGGTTCAGGCCGTCCCAGGCCGGATAGCGCTCCTCCAGGTGATCGACCACGCGCAGGCTCTGCAGGTTGTGCTCGAAGCCGCCCCATTCCTGGCCGTCCCCGCTCATGCAGTCGTTCAGCGCATCCTGCCCGGCGTGGCCGAACGGCGTGTGGCCCAGGTCATGCGCCAGCGCGATGGCCTCCACCAGGTCTTCATTGAGCGCCAGGGAGCGGGCGATCGAGCGGCCCAGTTGCGCCACTTCGAGCGAGTGGGTGAGGCGGGTGCGAAACAGGTCGCCTTCGTGGTTCAGGAACACCTGCGTCTTGTAGACCAGCCGGCGGAAGGCGGTGCAATGCACGATGCGGTCGCGGTCGCGCTGGTACTCGGACCGGGTCGGTGCCGGGGCCTCCGGATAGCGCCGACCGCGGGAGCCGGCCGGATCAGCCGCAAAAGGCGCCAACATCATGATATTTTGAACAAATCGTGCCCTTCCCAGCGTCGGAAGGTCTTGGTTAGCTATCTTTTTTACTATTATCCGGACGGTTCAGGCGCAGGCACCGTCAATGATTTCACGGACCAGTGCGTCGGGCGCGCCGCGCACCGAGGCCTGCCCCATGCCGTCGATCACGACAAACTTGATTTCCCCGCCTTCGGCCTTCTTGTCGACCCGCATGAGCGCCAGGTACCGCCCCGCGTTGTCGCCCGCGTCGAGCCAGGGCGCCTTGACGGGCAGCCCGGCGCGCGCCACCAGCGTGGTAAGCCGCTGCACGAAGGCATCGTCCACCAGCCCCAGGCGCTGTGAAAGGCGGGCCGCCATAACCATGCCGCAGCCCACGGCCTCGCCGTGCAGCCATGCGCCGTAGCCCAGCCCGGCCTCGATCGCATGCCCGAAGGTGTGGCCAAAGTTCAGGATCGCGCGCAGACCGGATTCCCGCTCATCCTGGCCCACGACCCAGGCCTTGATTTCACAGCAGCGCCTGACGGCGCACGCCAGCGCCGCCGGGTCGCGGGCCCGCAGGGCGTCCAGGTTGGCTTCGATCCAGTCCAGAAAGGCCGGGTCGGCGATCGGGCCATACTTGATCACTTCGGCCAGACCGGCGCTCAGCTCGCGTTCCGGCAGGGTCTTGAAGGTGTCGATATCGCACACCACCAGCTGCGGCTGGTAAAACGCCCCGATCATGTTCTTGCCCAGCGGGTGGTTGATGCCGGTCTTGCCGCCGACCGACGAGTCCACCTGCGCCAGCAATGTCGTGGGCACCTGCACGAAGGGCACGCCACGCATGTAGCTGGCGGCGGCAAAGCCGGTCATGTCACCGATCACGCCGCCGCCCAGCGCGTAGAGCACCGTCTTGCGGTCGCAGCCGTGGCCGAGCAGGGCGTCGAAGATGAGGTTGAGAGTCTGCCAAGTCTTGTAGCTTTCGCCATCGGGCAAGACGACCGTGTGCAGCGCCGGGTACTTGCCCGACAGTGCCGTTTTCAGCCGCGCCGCATACAGCGGAGCCACCGTGGTGTTGGTGACGATCAGCGCCGCCGCGGCTTTCGGGGCGGCAGCATAGGTCAGCGGGTCGTCGAGCAATCCGGCGCCGATGCCGATGCGGTAGCTGCGGTCTCCGAGGGCGATCTCGACGTGCTGGAGGGAGGGCTGGGTTGGCATGGCCGTGAGTTTAGGACATTCCCCGGCAGGCCAGCCCGGCGGCGCACACCGCAAACCACCGCTTTCAGGACAAGGGGGGCGCGGTCTCGGTGGCGCCAGCTGGGGGCAGGACCAGGCCCGCGAGCTCGAGTTGCATCATGATCATGCTGACCAGCCTGGCCACTGACGGACGGCCGGTTTCAATGACGAAGTGGGCGGTTGCGCGGTACAGCGGATCGCGCACGGCAAACAGGTCACGCAGCCGGCCCAGGGGATCGTTGACCTGGAGCAGCGGCCGGTTCACGTCATGGCGCAGGCGGCGGAACACCTCTTCGGGCGTGGAGCGCAGGTAAACCACATGGCCTCGGGCGCGCAGGTGCGACCGGTTCGCCTCCCGCAATACGGCGCCGCCACCGGTCGCGAGAACGCCCTGGTGATGCCGGGTCAGGTCATCAAGCACCGCCGCCTCGAGGTCACGAAACCGGTCTTCGCCTTCGCGCTCGAAATATTCGCGGATCGAGCAGCACAGTTGCTGCTCGATCACATGGTCGGAATCGGCGAAAGGCACGCCAAGCCGTCGCGCAAGCTGGCGGCCGACGGTGGATTTACCGGAGCCGGGGAGCCCGACGAGGGAGACTTTCAAGGAATCCTGATGCGGTATGTCGTCCCCAGGCCCGAGGGTACGCGGACGGTGATCGCCACCACGTCGTCCGACAGACAGTCCTTGAGTGTGACCCCATGGGAGGTCGACAGATCAGCGCCAGGGTTCGTACCCGGATTGACATTTGGAATCGGAGAGCCGAAGACGGTGCCTGCAAGCGAGCAGTTCTTCCCGTCTGCCGAGTTGGTATCGAACGCCTCAGCCGACACCGTGGTTCCAGCGGGCAACGGAAGCAATGGATTCTGCAGACTGCTGAGCCGGAACGAAAGTCCCGTGCTGGACTCTTCAGTAGTCACCAGCAAGGGGTTTGAAGAAGAGAAAAGAATGACCGCCTGTTGGCGTACCGTCGTCGACAGGTTGCTGTCGCAAGTGTTGACCCGCGCAGGGAAGGGCGCGCCGGTTCCCGCACAGGTGAGGACGCCACCTCGGGGGATCAGGAACTCGCCGGTAGACGAGTCATAACCATTGTTTTCATTGTCGTCACGGTAGGAATCGCCGAGGTTCAGCAAGGTATCTACGCCCGCGTCGTAACGGTTGTTTCCGTTGCCGTCGACATAGTCCTTGGTTCCCTCCAGATACGCCAGAACCGATGCACGACCACCTGCGGGGCGGGGATTCTGACTCTGGAATGCCACGCTGCACTGGGAAATTCCCCCCACACGCGTCGTGGCGCAGCTGCGTGCAACCTGACCCCCTTCAGCGGTGAAGTTCACCACCGTTCCATCCTCGACGGCATTGCCCTGGCGATCCGCAACCCGAACCGTCAACTGGGTGCTGGTACCGTCAATCACCCAGCCCTCGATGTTGAAGGTCTCAACCGACAGGCTCATGAATCGCTGTGAAGGCGGACCCGAAGCAACCGTCAGATTCTGGGACTCCGAAAACACCGCAGAATTCGAGACCAGTTCAGCCCGCACCTTGACGGGTCCTGGAATGGTGCCGGAAAAAACAGAGACGGACGCTTCACCAGAGGCACTGGTCGTTACCGTCGTTGCCGCCGTAGAGCTGGCAGCACCAATCCCGACACCTCCTGGATTGACCACGATACTGAACTTGACGGGTACGTTCGCCATGGCAGTGCCCGCCGAGGACAACACCTTGAACTTCACGATGGCCTGTTCCACGGCGCCCGATCCCGCTACAAAAATCTGGGAAGGAGCAGACGATACAAACACAACCGCGTTGGCACTCGGCGCGGCCACATTTATCGTCGTTGATTTCGGCGAAGCTCCAGCACTGGAAGCGGTGATCGTGATCGCGCCGCTGCAGAGTTCACCACCCGCAGTGACCGCGTCATAAACGGCGGCGGCGACACCACTGCCATTGGTGGTCACACTGACCCCCCCGGCGCTGGTGTCCTGTCCGTTGATTCGTCCACACGACGCCGCATAGCTCACATTCACGGCAAGACCTGTGGACGGTGCGCCACCTATCAACGCTGTGACTTGCACCGGGGTGTTGCCGCCCGAAGGCAAGTTTGCGCTGCCCACGACGACCGGCGCGAGCGAAAGGCTGGAGGCCTGTACAGAAAAGTCCAACTGTCCCGAGACGCTCGCACCCGCCACATTGGAATTCGCGGAAAGCGACGCAGCACCAATGCTCGACAGCGAGGATGGCGCTATTGCCACCTCGGCCACCCCCGCACTGTTAGTCAACGCCGTCTCCGGGCTCAGAGTTGCAATTGATGCCCCGCCAAGATCAAAATTGACCAGCGCAGATGCCACCGGCAACCGCGATGAATCCTTGACTGTTGCTCGGGCGACATAGGCGCCACCTATAGCGATCGTATTCACCGATGCGCCTGAGGCGTCATGGATCGTTACCGTCAACGCCGGTGCAGTGACGGTGCTCGAAGCCTGAACGGCAAAGTCCATCCGCGAAGAGACTGTCGCCCCTGCCACAACGGCACTGGCTGAAAGAGAGGCGGCCCCAAGGCTGGACAATGTAACCGGAGCGATGGCCACCTCAGCCACACCCAGACTGTTGGTCAATGCCGTATTCGGACTCAGTGTTGCGATCGCTGCTCCAACGACGCTGTAAGTGACCAATGTTGACGGCACTGGCAAGCCGTTACCGCCCTTGACCGAGACACGAGCCGTATATCGTCCACCCGCTGCAATCGTGTTTACCGCATTGCCTAACGAATCGTAAATTCCCACCGTCAAAGTGGGCACGGCCACAACACTGGAGGCCTGAACAGCAAAATTCACCTGCGCCGAGACCCCAGTTCCATCAACCAGCGAACTCGCCAATAGCGTTGCGGCACCCAGGCTCGAAGCAGACGCTGGCGCAATGGTCACTTCGGCAACCCCAGCGCTGTTCGTCAACGCCGTGTTCGGACTCAAGGTGGCCACCGCAACACCCACAAGACTGTAGTTGACCAGCGCGGATGACACGGGCGCGCCTGATGCAGCTTTGACCGTGACGCGCGCAGTGTATTGGCCCCCGGCAGTAATGTTGGTCACCGTTTTCCCCGTCGCATCGTAGATGGCGACACTCAATGAGGGAGCGGTCCCGCTTCCAGCCGCCTGAACCGCAAAATCAATTTGCGCTTTGACCTCGGAGCCGGAAACTGTTGCAGCCGCCGCTAGTGTGGCTGCGCCAGCGCTGGAGGCCGAGGCGGGCGCAATGGTAACCACGGCCACGCCGTCCGAATTCGTCAATGCCGTATTCGGACTAAGGCTGGCAATCGCTGCACCCTCCACGCTGAAACTGACCAAGGTGCCAACCACCGGAGCCCCCGAATTGCTTTTTAGCGTCGCCCGGGCGGTATAGACAGCGCCACCAGGAATGTTGTTGACCTCGCTACCAGCCGCATCTAAAAGAGCGACAGTAATGGTCGGTGCGGAAGACGACGGTGAGGACGTTGCCGAGCAGCATGTATTGGTCCCAGGGTCACCGCCTCCGCCCCCGCAGGCGGCAAGAAGAAACGCCAAGGCGAGGCTCACAAGGAGTTTGATGTAACGCATAAATATTCTTCCCGTAGTCTTCTTGTCTTGTGGCGCACTCAACGCGCCGCGTTTCGGTCCGCAATCACCTTCGGCGTGATGAAAACCAGCATCTCCTGCTTGCTGGTGCTGCGGTTACGGGTCTTGAACAGGTTCCCGACATAAGGCACATCGCCCAGCAGGGGCACCTGAGTGACACTTTCGTTTTCCGTCAACTCGAAGATGCCGCCGATGACCACGGTGCCGCCGTTCTCGACCAGCACTTGCGTCTTCACATGCTTGGTGTTGATCGCGATGCCCTGCGCCGTGGTCTCACCGCGGCTGTCCTTGGTGACGTCAACATCAAGGATGACGTTGCCCTCGGGCGTGATCTGCGGCGTGACCTCCAGCTTGAGGGTCGCCTTCTTGAACGCCGTGGACGTTGCGCCGCTGCTGGTGGCCTGCTGGTAGGGGTATTCCGTGCCCTGCTCGATCAAGGCCTTGGTCTGATCGGCAGTGACCACGCGCGGACTGGCCACGATCTTGCCTTTGCCATCCGCTTCCAGCGCCGAAAGTTCCATGTTCAGGAACCGGTTGGCAGCATAACTAAAGAGCGAAACGGCAAACGTGGCCGGGGCGTACCCGCCGACGCCAATGGCCGGCAAGTTCACCAGCGTCGTGTTGAGCGCGTCCAGCGCCGTGGAGGTCTGGCCGGTTGTCCCGCCAATGGCCTCATAGGTGCCCGCACCGGCGATGCGGTTGGTGTTATTCAATCCCCACCCGGCTTCGCCACCGCGCACACCGCGCAGATCAACGCCGCCCAGCCTTATGCCCAGTGATTTTCCAAAGGTGTCCTGAGCCTCGACGATGCGCGCCTCGATCAGCACCTGACGCACGGGGATGTCCAGCTTTGACACCATGTCCTGGATCCGCGCCAGGCTCGAAGGAATGTCGGAGATGAACAGCTGGTTGGTCCTCGGCTCGCCAAACGCGCTGCCGCGGGCGCTCAGGAATCGTTGCCCCTGGACACCGCCCGTGTTGCTCTGATTGATCTGCACCAGGATATCCGACACCTTGGCGTAATTGAGCTGAATCGCGACACTCTTCAGGGGCTCCAGGCTCTGCACGGCCAGATTGGTTTCAAGCTCCTGCTTTTCCTTCGCATTCAATTCGCCCTGGGGCGCAATCCACAGGACCGTGCCGACCTTGCGCATGCCCAGCCCCTTGGCCCGCAGAATGATGTCCAGCGCCTGGTCCCAGGGAACGTCCTTCAGGCGCAACGTCACCGCGCCAGTGACGGAGTCCGAAGTCACGATGTTGAAATTCGTGAAATCAGCGATGACCTGCAACAGGGAGCGAACCTCGATGTTCTGGAAATTCAGCGAGAGCTTTTCGCCGCTGAATCCGGTTCCCTGGACCAGTTTTCCGGCGTCAATTTTCTGGGGCCGGACCTCGACAACAAACTGGTTTTCGCTCTGGTAAGCGCTGTGCTCCCACACCCCGCGTGGCTCGATGACCATGCGAACCCGGTCGCCAGTCTGGAAGGTGGCCACGGACTGGATGGGTGTGCCGAAGTCTGAAACATCAAGCCGCCGCCGCAACCCTTCGGGCATCGACGACTTCAGGAATTCCACCACCAGGGTCTGCCCCTGCTGGCGAATATCAACCCCCACCTGATTGTTAGCCAGGTCGACAATCACCCGCCCGGCCCCCTCGGCACCGCGGCGGAAATCAAGGTCCTTGATGGGCAACACATCGCGGTTCCGGTTCTCGGCAAACACCGGTGACGCGGCCGCAATGGAAACCGGCACGGCAATGGGGTCCAGGGAAATGAGCAGGCTCTTGCCCTTTATCTCGGTTTTGTAACCCGTTGCCTGCTTCAAATTCAAGACCATGCGGGTCCTGTCGCCCGCCTGGACGACATTGATCGACTTCAGATTGCCCTGGTTGATCTCGACGTTCGGTCGACCCAGGCCGTTGGTCACCCCCGGGAAATCCAGCGCAATGCGAGCCGGAACCTGAATCGCAAATCCGCCGGGCAACGCGGCAAGTGGCTGTGCCAGGTCAACCCGGATGTATTCAACGCCCCCCTGAATGGAGCCGGTGACAGACTCTATGGTGTTCTGCGCATAAGCGGACAGGGAAACGAACACGGCACCCAATGCCAATATGCCGCGCCCCAGCCGCCTTAGCAAAGGATTCTGGTTATTCTTCATTTTGACCTCTCTTGCAGTTGCAGTGTGGCAACACGTTCAATCCATTCCCCAGCGGCATCCTGCACGATCTCCCGCATGACGACCTCGGTCTCCGACACTTTCGTGACCCGCCCGTAATTGGGTCCAAGATAGTTTCCCGGTTTGATCTGGTACAGGAGGTTGTCTACCTTGATGATGGCGACCAATTGCCCTGCCTTGTTGAAACTGCCCACCATCCTCATGTTGTCAAGCGGCATGCTTTCCAGGGGTTCCTTGCGCCGCTCCAGCTCGGGCGCAACCAGCGCGGCATTGGATGTTGCCGTGGTGGACGCCTGGCGCAAGGCCTGGGTCAACCGCTGGCCATTGAAAGGCTCCGGCCCGATGCTCACACGGTACGTCTGTGGCAGGAACTTCTTGGGCTCCGGTATGGGTGTGATCTTGGGCTTGGTCTGGTTCCTCTGCTCGACCATCCACTGCTGCAGTTCTTCTTCACCCGAACCACTGCATGCACCCAGTGCAAGCAGGGACACGAGCGTCCAGATGATTCGGCCCGTCGTCATTTCTTGCCCCCTTTGGGTGCCGGCGCTGCCTTGCGTTGCGCCGCGACCTCTTCGGGATCCAGGTAGCGGAACGTCTTGGCGGTCGCGTCCATGGCCAACGCGCCGTCCCGCCCGGGAATGAGCGTCAAGTTGTTGAGGGTCACGATGCGTGAAAGATAGGCGATATCCGAAGTGAACGAGCCAATGTCGTTGTATCGACCGACCACCCGGATGGCAATAGGCAACTCGGCGTAGTATTCCTTCACGCTGATCTGGCCAGGACGAAACAGATCGAACTGAAGGCTGCGCCCGAGTCCGGCCTGATTGATATCCGACAACAATGCATCCATTTCCGCCTTGCCGGGAAGCTGTTTTTCGAGTTGCGTCACGTACTGCTGAACCTGCTCGCGCTGCTTTTTCAAGGCCTCCAGGTTGACCGCCTGGGCGAGTTTCTTCTTGAAGTCTTCCCGCAACTGGATTTCCTTGGACTTCTCTGCCTGAAGGGTGATGTCGGAATCCTGGAGCCACGCAAACCAGAGACCGCCGATCACCAGCAGGGTCACGCAGGCGCACAACAAGTAGCGGGGCAGGCTTGGCCACGAAGCGGGGTCCTTCGGGTCAAGATTGCGGAACTGCCTTTTAAGCGTGTCAAAAAAGGCCACGGAAGTGGAAGTCGGGGAGGCAATGGTCACCATGATCTGCTTCCCTTCAAGGCTTGATCTTTGCGGCCAAGGCCACACCCGATGCCGCGGAGGCCGCAGGTACTGCACTGGCCGGTGCCGCGGCAATTTGCGCAACCTCGCTGGCCCGCCGAAGTTGCATGCGGACAGAGAAGTTTGAAACCCGCCGCTGATCACGCGGCGACAAGGCGACGTTGCCGGCCACGATTTCGATGAGCTCAGGTCGCGTCAGCCAGGGGCTGTTGTACGCAAAATTGCGCAACAGCTCGGAGACGCGCTCGTTGGATTGCGCTGTGCCGGTGATCATCACGGTCTGGTTTTGCTGCCTGAGGGACGTCACATAGACGCCATCGGGCAACAGACGCTCCAGTTCGTTCAACAGGTGCACGGGGAGATTGCGGTCTGCCTGAAGATCCTCGACCGCCTGCTGACGCGCGCGCAGGGAGGCGATCTCACTTTGCAGCGTCGCGATATCCTTGATTTGCGCCTCAAGACGCTTGATCTCGGTCTGGAGATACTGGTTTTTCCCGCGCTGACTGGAAATCTGGGCCTCATACCACAGGTACACAAAGCCGGCCAGCAAGGCGCCTAGCAAAACGGCGCCGACCAGTGTTGCGTAAAACTGCTCCTGCCTGCGTTTGCGCGCAGCCTCGCGGTGCGGCAATAGGTTAATGAGGATCACTGCAGAAACCTCCGCATGGCAAGTCCGCACGACGTCAAATAAGACGGGGCCTCCCGACGCAATTTATTCTCGCGCACGCCGCCGCTGATTTCCATGCCCGCGAACGGATCAACGAGGCTGCACGGGAACGATGTTTGCTGCGTTACGGCGGCGGTCAGGCCTGCAAGAGCCGAAGACCCCCCGGCCAGCATGGCGTAGTCGACGCGGTTGTACGGCGTGCTAGTGAAGAAAAATTGCATGGCGCGGCTGATTTCCTGGGCCATGCTTTCCACAAACGGTTGCAGGACCCCGCTTGCATAGTCATCGGGAAGATCACCATTTCGCTTCTTGGTTTCCGCTTCTTCGGGCGAAAACCCGTACTGACGCACGATCAGCTGCGACAACTGGGCTCCGCCAAAGGCCTGATCACGGTCATAAAGCACTTCCTGATTGCGGATGACCTGCATGCTGGTGGTGAAGGCCCCAATTTCAAAAAGCGCGACGATGGCATCGGCCCCACTGTTCGGCAAGCCTTCGATCAGCCGGCTAATGGCAAGCTTGGACGCATAGGACTCCACATCCAGAATGACCGACTTCAGTCCCGCGGCTTCCGCAAGGCCTTGACGGTCCTGCACCTTGTCCTTGCGGGAAGCGGCAATCAGGACGTCCACATCACCCGAGGAAGAAGCACTCGGCCCGATGACGCAAAAGTCAAGACTGACTTCGTCCAGCGAAAACGGGATGTACTGGTTCGCCTCAGATTCAACCTGCACTTCCAGTTCCTGCTCACTCAAGCCGCCCGGCAGGACAATCCTCTTGGTGATGACGGCGGAGGGAGGCAGGGCCATCGCAACATTCCGGGTGCGGGTTCCGCTTTTCTTCACCACTCGCCTGACGGCCTCGGCGACCTCGTCAAATTTCTCGATGTTTCCATCCGTGATCCAGCCTCGCTCCAGGGGTTCCATGGCGCAACGCTCCAGGATCCACTGACCCGAAGAACTTCGGCCCAACTCAACCAGCTTCACACTGGATGAGCTGATGTCGAGCCCCAGCATCGGCGCTGGTTGACGGCTAAATAAGGATCCCAATGAGATCAAGACAGTCCCCTGAACCCAACCATGAAGTGGCTGGAAAACTTAAGAAATCACTTGAATGCTATCAGTAAGCTCCTTGTCCAGCAAAGGATTTCCGGAACAACACGCCCCACAAGCGTTGCCAAAAGCAGACGTATCGACCCTGTGGCGGTGATACCGGCCTCCAAATGGGGCGTTAGTGTTGCAACAGGTAACAATCCGGAACGAAGCGTACCAACACGCATTTGATGAATTTTTATAATGCTTGGGCGCATTCGCGCATTTTTTATGCCTCAACAGTCCCACCTCCAAGAATCACCGCCGACCGCTCCCTCCTCACGAAGTTCGTGGCACCTGCGGCTGTTGCGTTTGCTGTTGTGGTGTGCGGGATTGGCCCTGGCCGCAATCGCGGCGCTCGTACTCCTGGTCGCGGTCGCCCTGGCTGCCGCTTACCCCAACCTGCCTGATATTTCAGACCTCTCCGATTACCGTCCCAAGCTGCCCCTTCGGGTCTTCACGTCGGACGGTGCCTTGATGGGCGAATTTGGCGAGGAGCGACGCAAGCTCACACCGATCAGCGACATCCCGAAAGTCATGAAAGACGCTGTTCTTTCCATCGAGGACGCACGCTTCTACAGGCACGGAGGCGTGGACTACCTCGGGGTCGTTCGTGCGGGACTGGCCAATATGGGCCGCCTCAAGAGCCAGGGCGCCTCCACCATCACCATGCAGGTCGCCCGAAACGTGTACCTCTCGTCCGAAAAGACCTACACCCGAAAGATCTATGAAATCCTGCTGACCTTCAAGCTGGAACACCTGCTGACCAAAGATCAGATTCTCGAGATCTACATGAACCAGATCTTCCTCGGGAACCGCGCCTACGGTTTTGCGGCAGCGTCGGAAGCCTACTTTGGCAAGCCCCTGATAGACCTCAGCGTGGCCGAGGCTGCGATGCTGGCGGGCTTGCCGAAGGCACCTTCGGCGTACAACCCGATCAACAATCCGAAGCGCGCCCGCTCACGGCAGCTCTACATCATTGAAAGAATGGAAGAAAACGGCTTCATCACCCCGGCGCAGGCTGAAGCGGCAAAAAAAGAAGAGCTCAAAATCAAGACCGGCCCCGACAACTCGCGGGTTCACGCTGAGTACGTGGCCGAAACGGTCCGGCAACTGATCTATGCCCAGTATGGAGATGAAACCTACACCCGCGGCCTGAACGTCTACACCACGCTCAAAGCCGAAGAACAGGGTGCCGCCTATCGGGCCATGCGCATGGGCATCATGAACTACGAGCGGCGCCAGATTTACCGGGGGCCCGAACGGTTCATCGACCTCCCGGCCGACCCCAAGGAGCTGGAGGAGGCAATCGATGACGCGCTGACCGAGCATCCCGACAATGGTGACGTGTTGTCCGCGGTCGTGATGCAAGCCTCGCCCAAGAAGATTGTTGCGATTCGCCAGAACAGCGAGACCATCGAGATCACCGGCGACGGGCTCAAACCGGCCCAGTCCGGGCTGTCAGACAAAGCCGCCCCAAAAATCAGGATCCGCCCCGGTGCGGTGATCCGGGTGGCCCTGACGCCGAAGAACACCTGGGAAATCACCCAGCTGCCGGAGATTGAGGGCGCCTTCGTGGCCCTGGATCCTCGGGATGGCGCCATCCGCGCGCTGGTCGGGGGCTTTGATTTCAACAAGAACAAGTTCAATCATGTGATCCAGGCATGGCGACAGCCCGGCTCCAGCTTCAAACCCTTTATTTATTCAGCGGCGCTGGAAAAAGGCTTTACGCCAGTGACCGTTGTCAATGACGCTCCCTTGTTTTTCGACGCTGGCGTCACCGGCGGCCAGCCCTGGGAGCCGAAGAACTACGACGGCAAATTCGAAGGGCCCATGCCGCTGCATACCGCCCTGGCCAAGTCGAAAAACATGGTGTCCATCCGGATCCTGCAGGCGGTGGGTGCGCATAACGCGCAGGAATGGATCACGCGCTTCGGTTTTGATGCCGAAAAGCACCCGCCCTACCTCACCATGGCCCTTGGAGCGGGTTCCGTGACGCCCATGCAGATGGCGACCGCTTATTCGGTATTCGCCAACGGTGGCTACCGCGTCAACCCCTGGCTGATCACCCGGGTCTCCGATCAGAAAGGCAAGGTCCTGATCGAAAGCCAGCCGCCGTTCCTCAATGAATCCATGCGGGCCATTGACGCGCGCAACGCCTTCATCATGAGCCGCCTGCTGCAGGAGGTGGCCCGTTCAGGCACCGCCGCCAAGGCGCAGGCCCTGCTCAAGCGCGCGGACCTGTATGGCAAGACCGGCACGACCAACGACTCCATTGACACCTGGTTCGCGGGCTACCAGCCCACGCTTGCGGCGGTGGTCTGGATGGGCTATGACACCCCACGTTCGCTGGGTGACCGTGAGACGGGTGGGGGCTTGAGCCTGCCGGTCTGGATCAGCTTCATGGAAACTGCGCTGCGCGGGGTGCCGATCAAGGAACTCCCCGTCCCCGAAGGCGTCGTGAATGTCGGAGGCGAATGGTTCTTCGATGAGTTCGTGCAGAGCGCTGGCGTTCGCAGCCTGGGCGTTGAGGACAAGTCCACCACCGCCCCTTCGCCAGGTGAGCCGGGCGCGCAGGAGCCGCCGCCCGCCGATGAGCGCAAGCGCATCCTCGAAATGTTCAAGAACTGATCAGGCGGAGAACGCCAGCGGGACCGCCGCCTGCGCGCTGGCGTCGCGGGACAGGGTGGTGAAGAATTCGCCCTGCCCCTTGGTATCCATCCAGTGGCGGCCGTCATACTTGAAGTGATAGCCGCCCGATCGCGCCGCCAGCCAGATCTCATGCAGCGGCTTTTGAAGGTTCACGACAATCTGGCTCCGGTTTTCAAAGGTCAGCGTGATCATGCCGCCGACGCGCTGATTGTCGATATCCGCGACGGTCTGATCGTTGAATCGATCACAGGCGGCTTCAATGCTGCCCAGCACGCTTTCCGCACGGTCCATGAATTCGAGGTCGGTCATTACAATTTGCCCATGTTCAAAGTTGATCAAATTCTAGTCACCGCGATTGTCCTTGCGGCAAGCGCGGTGGTTCTGAATGGTTGCGGGCAAAAAGGCCCGTTGGTCTTGCCGCCGTCCGGCGCGACCGCCACCGCGTCGAAACCCGCTCCTGCCAGTGTCAATCCCGCCCCTCCCTCCCCAGCTGCGACGCCCTCCCAATGAACCCTGCCCTGCTTCCAGGCCGGCCCCACTTTGCCTATCGGGGCAACCGGCTATTCGTCGAGGACGTCTGCCTGGCCGATCTGGCGAAAGAACACGGAACACCGCTGTTTGTCTATTCCAAAGCATCGATGCTGGCCGCGCTTGCCGCCTACCAGCGTGGTTTTGCCGGACGCAACGTCCGGATTTGTTATGCCATGAAGGCCAACTCCTCACTCGGCGTGCTGCAGGTGTTTGCCCGGGCCGGCTGCGGCTTCGACATCGTCTCCGGCGGCGAACTCCGGCGCGTGCTGGCGGCCGGCGGTGATGCGTCCAAGGTCATTTTCTCAGGGGTCGGAAAGACACGGGAGGAGATGCGCCAGGCGCTGGCCGCGGGCATCGGCTGCTTCAACGTGGAGAGCGAGGCCGAACTGGAGGTGTTGAGCGAGATGGCCATGCTGAGCGGCGCTACGGCCGCCGTGAGCGTCCGGGTGAATCCGAATGTGGACCCCAAGACCCACCCCTACATTTCCACGGGCCTGAAGGGCAACAAGTTCGGGGTGGCGCATGAGCGTGCCTTGCAGACCTATCGGCGCGCCGCCGCCTTGCCCGGCCTGCGCGTCGTAGGCATCGACTGCCACATCGGCTCACAGATCACCGAAGAAACCCCGTATCTCGATGCCATGGACAGGATTCTGGACCTCGTCGATGTAATTGAAGCGGCTGGCATCCCGATCGGGCATATCGATTTTGGCGGCGGCCTGGGCATCGACTACAACGGTGACACACCGCCCGAGGCGGATGCGCTCTGGACGCGGCTGCTGGCCCGGCTCGATGCGCGCGGCTATGGCGGCCGCCCGCTGATGATCGAGCCCGGCCGTTCGCTGGTCGGCAACGCGGGCGTCTGCCTGACCGAGGTGCTCTATCTGAAGCCGGGCGAGCTGAAAAACTTCTGCATCATCGACGCCGCCATGAACGATCTGCCGCGCCCCGCGATGTACCAGGCCTTCCATCAAATCGTGCCCCTGCAGCCCCGGGAGGGCGAAGCCGCCACTTTCGACGTCGTCGGCCCGGTCTGCGAAAGCGGCGACTGGATTGGTCGCGACCGTGCGCTGAACGTCGCGTCAGGCGACCTGCTCGCGGTGTTGTCTGCCGGCGCCTACTGCATGAGCATGGCCAGCAACTACAACACGCGGGGGCGGCCGGCGGAGGTGCTGGTGGACGGTGCAAGTGCCCATCTCATACGGCGCCGCGAAACCGCCGAAGACCAGATGCGTGCAGAATCCCTGGTTCGCTGAAAACTATACTATCGATAGCTAGAGAAGACCCAGCGACGCTGGGATAGTGCTCTTTTTCTTCATAAACCGGGTCAAGCGCCAGCCCAGCAGCCCGCCGAGGATCACGGCGTACACCGCGACTTCAGCGAAGTCGTTCTTGCCGGCACGCATCCAGAAGAAATGCAGGACCGCGAGGGCGGCAATCAGGTACACCCCCTTGTGCAACCACTGCCACCGCACGGCACCCAGAGCCCGGATCGCGCGGTTGAACGACGTAGCCGCCAGTGCGGTCAGCAGCAGGAAGGCGGTAAAGCCCACCAGGATAAAGGGCCGTTTGGCGATGTCCCGGGCAATGTCCGCCACGTCGAAAGCCATGTCGAAGCCGCTGTAGCTCAACAGGTGGAGCACCGCGTAGAAATACACAAACAGGCCCAGCATCCGGCGGAAGCGGGCGAGCGCCGGGGTTCGGCTGATCACCCGCAAGGGCGTCACCGCCAGCACCAGACACAAAAAACGCAGGGTCCAGTCCCCGGTCGCACGAATCAGGTGCTCCGCCGGATTGGCTCCGAGCTGTTGGGTCAGGGCGCCCACCAGCAGCCAGGCGAACGGCAGCAGCCCTGCCCCGAACAGCACCGGCTTGGCCGCCGGGTGCAGCAGCGCGCGGGACACCTGCATCAGAAGTACTTTTTCAGATCCATGCCGGCATACAGCTGCCCCACCTGCGCTTCGTAGCCGTTGAACATCAGTGTCTTGCGCTTCTTGGCGAACAGGCCATCCTCGCCGATGCGGCGTTCGGTCGCCTGGCTCCAGCGCGGATGATCGACATTCGGGTTCACGTTGGAGTAGAAGCCGTACTCCTGCGCGGCAGCCTTGTTCCAGGCGGTGCGCGGCTCTTTTTCGACAAAGCGGATTTTCACCAGGCTCTTGCCGCTCTTGAAACCGTACTTCCACGGCACCACCAGCCGCACTGGCGCACCGCTCTGGTTGGGCAAGACCTCTCCGTACATGCCAAAGCTGAGCAGTGTCAGCGGGTGCATGGCCTCGTCCAGGCGCAGGCCCTCCACGTACGGCCACTCCAGAACGCTGGAGCCGACAAACGGCATGGTCTTGGGATCGGCTTGCGTCACGAACTCGACGTATCGGGCATTGCCCAGCGGCTCGACCCGTTTGATGAGTTCGCTCAGCGAATAGCCCACCCAGGGAATCACCATCGACCAGCCCTCCACGCAGCGCAGACGATAGATGCGCTCTTCTTGCGCACTGAGTTTGAGCAGGTCTTCGAGCGCATATTTCGCCGGTTTCCGGACCAGGCCCTCCACCTCCACTGTCCAGGGCGTGGTCTTGAGGGTGTGCGCGTTCCTGGCCGGGTCGGACTTGTCGGTCCCGAATTCGTAAAAGTTGTTGTAGGTGCTGGCGTCCTTGTAATCGGTGACCTTTTCCAGGGTCATCGCCCCCGCCACGCCGGATTTCCGGGCTGGCAGCGCCGCGAGCTTGCCCGGGCGCTGAAAAGGTGCTGCCTGCGCCAGCGCGTCGCGGGCGGCCCATGAAGCCAGCGCCGCCCCGGCCACGCCGCCAGCCATCAGCCGCAGCATGTCGCGCCGGCCTTCGTACAAGGTGCGCGAGGTGATCTCGCTGGAAATCGGGTGAATGAAACCGTCGTCAGAAGACTTGATGAGCATGTTGCGGTCCTGTTTCGGCGTTGGTCGTGGAACGGCAGACATTCTTACAAAGTTCCGCCGAAAGTTCCCCGAAACACGGAGATACCCCGATGTCGCGAAGCGTCAAAGCCTTCCGCAACCGGGAAACCGCAGGGACGTCGGTAAAGCCTGCGAAGCGCCGCTGATCTCGGCGTTCAACATCGAAACGGCGATACGTAAAGCGGATACCGGAAACAAAAAGGGCGGGGCTTGCAACAAGACCCGCCCTGATGTGGACTCGGGAGAACCGACCGTCCCTAAACCATTCCCCGGAAGCAGTGGCTCAGCGCATCGCCCGCCAAGGGGGAAACCGAACAGGCGTTTGATGCGCTTGGCGCAAGACGCCCTGGCTTATCGCAATCCGGCGAGATAGTCCGAAACCGCCTTGATCTCGCGGTCGTTCATTTTCGCAGCCACACCGGTCATCTGCACGCTGTTCTTGCGGACCCCGTCGCGAAACGCCACCAACTGGGCCACGGTGTAATCGCCATGCTGACCCGCGATTCGGGGGTACTGGGCCGGAATGCCGGCGCCATTCGGGCTGTGACAACCGGTGCACGCTGCGATCTGGCGGTCCGGGATGCCGCCGCGGTAAATGCGCTCGCCGAGTGTGACCGTCTCCTTGTCCTTGGCGAACCCGGGCGTGGCCTTCTTCGAAGCCAGCCAATACGAGATGTTCTTCATGTCGTCTTCGCTCAGCGCCGCGACCATGCCGCTCATGATCGCATTCGCGCGCTTGCCCGACTTGAACTCCTGCAACTGCTTGAGCGTGTACTCGGGGTGCTGCTGGGCCAGTTTGGGATTGGCCGGGATCATGGAGTTGCCGTCAGCGGCATGGCACGCCGCACAGACGGCTGCGAAGCTGGCCTCACCTTTGGCGAGATCAGGTTTGACCACCTTGGCGGCGGCTTTGTCGTCTGCGGCCAGGGCAGAGCCAGCAAACAGGACGACCATCAGGAAAGAGACAAACAGCTTCATGGCAGGGTTTGGAGTAGGTTGGCGCAAAACCACATGATTCTACAATGCGGACTTGGGTTTGCCCCAAGTAACCAAGGTCCCTGGATGAACCCCACCCCCCGCGCCCCCGAGCCCGTCACCGCCACAGCCCCCGCGCCGGTGATCGCCATGGGCTGGATGCACACCGCCCGATTTCTCACGACAGCGCCGCAATTGCACTTCCTGCCGCCGCTCGATGTGCCCGAAATCGCCTTCGTGGGCCGCTCCAATGCCGGCAAGTCGACCTGCATCAACACCCTGACACAGCAGAAGCAGCTGGCGTTCGCGTCCAAAAAACCCGGGCGCACCCAGCACATCAACCTTTTTGCGCTGGGCAAGCAGAATGTGACCGACGCCGTACTGACCGATCTGCCCGGCTATGGCTATGCCGCCGTGCCCAAGCAGGACAAAATCCGCTGGCAGCAGGTCATGGCCAATTACCTGGTGAGCCGGGAAAACCTGACCGGCATCGTGTTGTTGTGCGACCCGCGGCTAGGATTGACCGAACTCGACGAAATCCTGCTCGACGTCATCCGTCCGCGCGTCGAGGCCGGCTTGAAGTTTCTGGTGCTGCTGACGAAGTCCGACAAGCTCACTCGGGTCGAGGCCAACAAAGCGCTGTCGATCGTGCGCCTGCAAGCCGGCGGTGGCGAGGTCAAGCTCTTCTCGGCACTCAAGAAGCAGGGCGTGGACGAAGTGGCGCAATTGTTGTGGCAGTGGGCACACCCGACGCAGCCAGCGCCCAAGGTCAAGGCTGCGGCCTCCACCGAGCCCCCGGCAGAGGATTCAGCGCCCGACGCCGCACCCTGAGCCTGCTGCCCATTCAGTACACCGCCGGTGCACCGGGAGGCCGGGTCTTGAAGCGCTTGTGAACCCAATAGTACTGCGCCGGCATGGTGTCGATGTAATCCTGCAGGGTCCGGTTCATGCGCGCCGTGTCCGCCTCGAGGTCTTCAGTCGGAAAGTGGCTCCAGGCCGGATGCACCTGCACCTCGTAGCCCGTCGTGGTCATGCGGGTGATCACCGGGACCACCTTGGCGCGGCCCAGCCTGGCCAGCCGGGAGAGTGAGGGAACGGTGGCCGCCGGTACACCGTAAAACGGCACGAAAATCGACTCCTGCGGCCCGAAATTCATGTCGGGCAGCAGGTACAGGACTTCGCCTGTTCGCAAGGCCGCGACAATCGGCTTGAGCCCGTCGGCGCGGTAAAAAAGACGGACCTGGCCGAAGCGCCGGCGTCCATTCTTGATCCAGGCATCCACGGCACGTCCAGGCTGCGGCGTGTAGATGGTGGTGAAGCGCCGCTCGACCTGCTGGCTCAAGGCTGTCGCCCCGGCATCCAGACCGTAAAAATGCGGTGCAAAAATGATGGTCGGCGCTTGGCCGTGCAGCTCGCTGGTCGCGCCCGTCAGGCACAGCCGCCGGCGCACCATCTCAGGCTTGCCATGCCAGAGCCAGGCCCGGTCCAGAAAGGCCTGGGCGAAGCATACGAATGACTGTCGAGCTACATTCTCCCGCTCCGCCAGGGGTCGCTGCGGGAAACACAGCGCCAGATTCGCCAGAACCACCTTGCGCCGGGGTGCGGCCAGGGTGTATAAAAACCGCCCCAGGAGTGCGCCAAGACCACGCAACCACGACAGCGGCAAGGGCGCGATCAGGCGCATGAACAAAATGCCGGGATGCGGCATCATGCGTTCTTCACCGGATCGACCCGGGGCTGCTTGTAGCGCCCATACCCCCACAGATACTGTTGCGGACACTCCCGGATCAGGCGCTCCATTTCCTGGTTGATCTGCACCACCGCCGGCTCCAGCACCGGGGAAAGCGGCGACTGCAGTTCGCGGAAATGCAGCCGGAAGCCACGCCCCCATGGCAGGCGCTCACCCCAGACCAGCAACACACAGGCGTCCGTTTGCAGGGCCAGTCGAGCCCCCAGTGTCATGGTGTAAGCCGGCTGGCCAAAAACCGGCGCCCACTGGCCCATGCCCTCGGGCGGCACCTGATCGGGCAGGAGACCCACCGCGCGTCCGGAGCGCAACGCCTTAATCATCTGGCGTACACCGGCCAGTGTCGTCGGCGCCGTCTCCAGACCTGGACGCTCCCGCGCCCCTTCCAGCACCTTGGCCATCAGAGGGTGACGGGCCGGCCGGTACAGAACCACGATCGGCCCGTGGACCGGGCTGTAACGCTGCGCCAGCCCCTGCGCCGTAGCCTCGAAGCAGCCCAGGTGCGGCGTCAGGAAAATCACACCTTGCCCACGGGCATAGGCGGCATCCACGCAAGCCGTGCCCTCCCATTCCAGCGGCGTGGGCGCACCCAGCCAGATGCGTGGCAATTCCGCGGCCATGCGTCCGGCATGGGACACGGCGCCACGGACTTGCGAGAAAGAATACCCGGCCCGTGCAGCGTTAGCCACCAGGCGGCGGCGGTAGGTCGGCGACAACGCAAACACCAGCCAGCCCAGCGCCACGCCAACGGCGTGCAGCAGCCACAGGGGACACCGGGAAAACAGGCGGAACAGGAGGGGCATCGAGAGCTTGTTAAACTAAGGGCGTCGCTGAGTTAAATGAGCAACTTGCAGGGCGACGTTAAAACAATTCTGCTAAAGCGTTCGCCGGGGCTCCAAAGCCGAAGGCAGCGCAGGAAATGCAAGCTTTCAGCCTACCTAGGAGTTTATTCATATGGCGAACGACTTTCTCTTTACTTCCGAATCCGTGTCTGAAGGCCACCCCGACAAGGTGGCGGACCAGATCTCCGATGCCATTCTCGATGCCATCTTCACCCAGGATCCGCGTAGCCGCGTAGCCGCCGAAACGCTGACCAACACCGGCCTGGTGGTGCTGGCGGGCGAGATCACCACCAATTCGCACGTGGATTACATCCAGGTCGCACGCGACACCATCAAGCGTATTGGTTACGACAACACCGACTACGGCATTGACTATAAAGGCTGCGCCGTGCTGGTGGCCTACGACAAGCAGAGCAACGACATCGCCCAGGGCGTGGACCATGCGTCCGACGACCACTTGAACACCGGCGCCGGCGACCAGGGCCTGATGTTCGGCTACGCCTGCAACGAAACTCCCGAGCTGATGCCTGCGCCGATTTACTACGCGCACCGCCTGATGGAGCGGCAGGCGCAACTGCGCAAGGACGGCCGGCTGCCCTTCCTGCGCCCGGACGCCAAGAGCCAGGTCACGATGCGTTATGTGGACGGCAAGCCGCACAGCATCGACACCGTGGTGCTGTCCACCCAGCACAGCCCGGACCAGAGCGAAACCCAGCACAAGATGAAGGCGTCGTTCACCGAAGCCATCATCGAGGAACTCATCAAGCCGGTGCTGCCCAAGGAATGGCTGCAGGACACCCAGTACCTGATCAACCCGACCGGCCGTTTCGTCATCGGCGGCCCGCAGGGTGATTGCGGATTGACCGGACGCAAGATCATCGTCGACACCTACGGCGGCGCCTGCCCGCACGGTGGCGGCGCGTTCAGCGGCAAGGACCCGAGCAAGGTGGACCGCTCGGCCGCCTATGCCGCCCGCTACGTGGCCAAGAACATCGTCGCCGCCGGCCTCGCCCGCCAGTGCCAGATTCAGGTGGCCTATGCGATCGGTGTAGCCAGGCCGATGAACGTGACGGTGTACACCGAGGGCACCGGCGTGATCCCCGACGAGCGCATCGCGCAGATCGTCGGCGAGGTGTTCGACCTGCGGCCCAAAGGCATCATCCAGATGCTCGACTTGCTCCGCCCGATCTATGAGAAGACTGCCGCGTACGGACACTTCGGCCGCGAAGAACCCGAGTTCACCTGGGAGCGGACCGACAAGGTCGCCGTGCTGCGCGACCTGGCGGGCCTGTAACCCGCGATGCGGCATCAGGGTCTGGCAACGCTTCAAGCGCCGCCAGACCCGTCACAAGCCATGCTGGCGCATCAACCGGTCCCGCTGACGCGGGTCGAAGTTGATACGTTCCGGATCGTGGCCTACCGCGGCAAGCAGTCGCCGGTCCATCACCCGGAACCATAGCGCCGGGATGTAGGCGACGACGAACATGCCGAAATAGCCGCTGGGCAACTGTGGCAGGTTCTCAAAATGGCGCAGCGACTGGTAACGCCGCCCGGGATGGGCGTGATGATCCGAATGGCGCTGCAGGTGAAACACCGCCCAGTTGGAGAACACATGGTTGCTGTTCCACGAATGGTGGGGCTGGCATCGCTCGTAGCGGCCGTCAGCGCGCCGTCCCCGCAGCAAACCGTAGTGCTCGATGTAGTTGGCCGAGGTAAGCTGGAAGTTCGCCCAGGCCGACATCGCCAGCAGGAAGGGCGCAACGCCAATCCCCAGCCAGACGATCAAGCCCGTCCACAGCGCCAGCGTGATCAGCGCCGGTTGCAGGATTTCGTTGTGCAGCGACCAGCGTGGCAGCCCGTCTCGCTGCAGGCGGTCGGACTCCAGCCGCCAGGCGCGCCGGGCCGCCCCAGGGATTTCCCGCAGCACGAAGCGCCAGATCGACTCGCCCATGCGCGAGGACGCCGGGTCGTCCGGCGTTGCCACGTCGCGGTGGTGGCCCCGGTTGTGCTCGATGAAAAAATGGCCATAACCCGTGGGCGCGAGCACGACCTTGGCCAGCCAGCGCTCCAGCCGGGTCTGCTTGTGGCCCAGTTCATGCCCGAGATTGATGCAAAACCCGCCAATTCCGCCGCCGGTCAGCACCATGGCCAGCCAGCCGTGCCAGGGCAGGTGCTGCGTGGCCACAAACCAGGCTGAAAACACAAATGCCGCCCAGAGGATCGGCACCAGCGCATACGTCACGCGCCGGTAGAAGAGGTCCGCCTCTAGTTGTGGCACGGCCGACTCCGGCGGGTTGCTGCGATCCACGCCCATCAAGGCATCGAGCAGGGGCACACCCACATAGATAAACAGGACGGGCAACCACAAGGCGCGGACATCGTCCATCCAGAACATCAGCAACGGCCCGGCAGCCACCAGGGCCGGCACCGCCAGCGAGAGCAGCCAGGCGTGGCGCTTGCGGTCCCGGTAGGGCGGGTGGGGCGAAACCGGCTGTACCAGCGTGTGATTCAAGGCGAGGCTCCACAGTGTTGGTCGACTTCGATGCCAAACCATACCGGCACGGCGCGCTCGGGTCAATCGGCAAAACACGGGGTACGCGAGAGGGTGGACGGCTCGCGGGCCCCGTGCGCTATGCTCACTCATGCACACCGAAACTTTCATCCCTGGCAAGGACGCCTCACTCGAAGCCACCATCACCACCCTGCAAGGCAAACTGCAGGCGCTCGGCTTCCACATCGAAGAAAAATCCTGGCTGAACCCGGTCGATGGCATCTGGTCGGTCCATATTCGCGACCGGGACTGCCCGCTGCTATTCACGAATGGCAAGGGTGCCACCCGCCTTGCCTGCCTGGCCAGCGCGCTGGGTGAGTTTTTCGAGCGCCTTTCGACCAACTATTTCTGGACCCACTACTATCTCGGCCCCGAGGTGGCAGACCGGCCGCATGTGCACTACCCGCAGGAACGCTGGTTTGTACCCGGCGAAGACGGCTGCTGGCCGGTCGATGTGCTGAACCCCAAACTACACAAGTTCTACAACCCCGAGGGCAGCGTGGACGCCAGCAGCCTGGTGGAGTTCAATTCGGGCAACGTCGAGCGGGGTATCTGCGCCATTCCCTACGTGCGCGAGCGCGACGGCGTGGTCACGTATTTTCCGGTCAACATCATCGGCAACCTGTATGTCAGCAATGGCATGTCGGCCGGCAACACCCAGGCCGAGGCGCGCACGCAGGCCCTGTCGGAAATTTTCGAGCGTCACATCAAGGGCCGCATCATCAGCGAAGGCCTCTGCCTGCCCGACGTGCCTGAGGCCGTGATTGCCCGCTACCCACGCATTGCCGCGGGCATTGCGGCACTGCGTTCGGCCGGCTTCGGCATACTGGTCAAGGACGCCTCGCTGGGCGGCCAGTATCCGGTGATGAACGTAACCCTGCTGAACCCGCACGACCAGGGTTGTTTCGCCAGCTTCGGTGCCCACCCGCGTTTCGAGATCGCCCTGGAGCGCGCGTTGACCGAGCTGCTACAGGGCCGGGCACTGGACGCGCTGGGGGGCTTTCCCGCGCCGGGCCTCGATCTGGACGAAGTCGCGAGTTCGCCCAATATCGAGATCCATTTCGTCGATTCCAGCGGCGTGATCCACTGGAAGTTCCTGGGCAACCAGCCCGACCACGCCTTCTGTGACTGGAACTTCAGCAACACCACCGCCGGTGACTACGCCTGGGCCGTGGACCGCATCCACAAGGACGGCCGGGAAATCTACGTGGCCGACTTCAAGCACCTCGGCGTCTACGCCTGCCGCATCCTGGTGCCCGGCATGTCCGAGATTTATCCCGTGGACGACCTGGAGTTCGAGAACAACAGCATTGCCAATCACTTTCGCGAAGCCGTCCTGAACCTGACCGACCTCGACGACGAAGAGTGTTCGGACCTGCTCGACACGCTGAACGAATCCGCGCTGGCCGACCAGCGACTGGTAGCGCAGGTGATCGGACTGGCGGCGGATGCGGGCTCATTCTGGGCTGACCTGCGTGTAGGGGAACTGAAGACCCTGCTGGCCCTGGCCATCGGCGACGAAGCCGCCACGCTGGAAGGCTGCGACTGGGTACGCAACTTCGACCAGCTCAACCCCCAGCGCCGCGCCGTGTATGCCTGCATTGAAAGCCTGATTCGCCTGGCCGAGATGGGCGACACCGGCCCCTACCTGGACGCATTGCGCCATCTCTACGGGGCCGGTGCCGTGGCGCAGGCCCACGCGCTCATCATGCAGACCGACCGCTTCATGGGCCTGTCCGCCCCCGGGCTGATGCTGGAAGGCTGTGAAATGCACCGCAAGTTGCTGGCGGCGTACGACAAGATTCACCTGCGCGCCGCCTGAGCGGCTTGAGCCAGGGCTTCAAACGCAGCCCGTAGGCTTGGGCAGGCCGCCGTACTTGGTGATCGGCTTCATCGGGCCGGTCATCCAGAGCTTGAACACCGCGTTCTGGTCTTCATTCAGGTACTTGGCGAACTTGCGGATCGGCGGCACGCCGCTGAATTCCTCGTAGTACTCCCGGGCCTTCATGATCTGGTTCCATTTGGCCTCGTCAAGCTCATAGCCGTCGGCCTCGGCCATGGCGCGGCCAATTTCTTCGGTCCACGCATTCATGTCCGTCAGGTAACCGTCGCCGTCGCGCTCGGGCAGATTCATGGGAAGCCTTTCTTTGATGAGGGTGAAATCATGGTCAAACCGGGTTCCGGGCCGGCTTGTCAGGTCTGCCGGCCTGCCGCAGCGGGTTCCGGCACATCGCCGTGGCGGGTGTGTTCTTCGACCAGGCGGTCGAGGAAGCGGCGCAGGAAACCTTCGGTCTGCGCGCCGTGGAAACGGTCGATGACGACACCCCGGCTGTAGGCGATGACGGTCGGGAAACCTTTGGCCTGATGCCGGCCGGCGATCCGCATGTTTTCGTCGGCATCGACCTTCGCCAGCACCAATTTCCCGCCATACCCGGCGACCAGCCGCTCCAGCAGGGGCGTCAGCACGCGGCAGGGGCTGCACCAATCGGCGCCAATGTCGAGCACGACCGGCACCTCGTGCGAGCGGGCCAGCACCAGCGCATCAAAATCGGCTTCTTCAACGTCGTAACAGTGGTTCATGGCTTGCGGAAATCTTCATCAGGTACGGGGGTCAGTATATTGTTCAAGCCGAATTTCCGCAGATGCCCGGCGCAATGGCCATGAACCGCACCCTGTGGCTGGCCTGCTGCCGCCTCCCTGATCACGCCGTGGATCGGTATCATGAAGCCGGCAGCAGATCTTGAATGGAGACATCCCATGAACGCCCGAATCGAAACGCTCCCCAGCGCGTTATACCTTTCCGAAACCCATGAGGTGACCAACCTCTCCAGCGAGCTCTGCGACTACAACATGTACACCAGCGATGCCGCTCTGTGCGAGGCGGTTCGGCGCGAAGGCGGCGGGAGTGCTGAAGGCGAACTCAGCGAGTTCGGCAAGCTGACGGGTTCCGCCGACTACCTGGAGCTGGGCACCCTGGCCAACAAGTTCCAGCCCGAGTTCGACACCCACGACCGTTTCGGCAACCGGATCGACCTGGTGAAGTTTCATCCGGCGTATCACCAGCTCATGAAAACTTCCATCGAGCACGGCCTGCACGCCTCGCCCTGGACGGCGCCCTGCCCCGGCGCGCATGTGGCCCGCGCCGCCCGGACCTACCTGCACACCCAGGTGGAAGCCGGCCACGGCTGCCCGATCACCATGACCTTTGCCGCGTTGCCCTCGTTGCGCCTGCAGCCCGACCTGGCCCGGATCTGGGAGCCGAAGATCACGGCGCGGGTGTACGACCCGCGCAACGTGCCCATGGAGCAGAAACAGGGCATCACCATCGGCATGGCCATGACCGAGAAGCAGGGCGGCTCCGACGTGCGCACCAACAGCACGCGCGCCCACCCGGCCGGCGTGGGCGGGCCCGGCCAGGCGTATGAGCTCGTAGGGCACAAGTATTTTGTGTCCGCCCCCATGTGCGATGCCTTTCTGGTGCTGGCGCAGGCGCCCGGCGGCCTCTCGTGCTTCCTGCTGCCGCGCTGGCGCCCCGACGGCAGCAAGAACCCGATGCAGGTGCTGCGCCTGAAGAAGAAGATGGGCAATGCGTCCAATGCGTCGTCCGAGACCGAACTTCGCGGCGCGCTGGCCTGGATGGTCGGCGAAGAGGGCCGCGGCGTGCGCACCATCATCGAGATGGTCAGCATGACGCGCTTCGACTGCATGATCGGCTCCAGCGCCGGCATGCGCATGGCCGCGTCCCAGGCGCTGCACCATTGCGCCCAGCGTTCAGCTTTCGGCAAGGTGCTGAACCAGCAGCCACTGATGCAGAACGTGCTGGCCGACCTCGCGCTGGAGAGCGAAGCCGCCACGACCCTGACGATGCGCATGGCCCGCGCCATGGACAATCGCGCCGACGAACATGAAGACCTGCTGGTGCGCCTGATGACCGCGGTGGGCAAGTACTGGATCTGCAAGCGCACGCCCAACCACGCCTACGAGGCCATGGAGTGCATCGGCGGCAGCGGCGTGATGGAAGACAGCATGATGCCGCGCCTGTTCCGCGAATCCCCGGTCAACGCCATCTGGGAGGGCAGCGGCAACGTGCAGTGCCTGGACGTGCTGCGCGCCCTGTCCAAGACACCGGCCGTCGTCGATGCCTTCTTTGCCGAGGTGGGCCCGGCGCGCGGCGCGCATGCGGCACTGGACCGCCATGTGGCCGACCTCGCCCGGGATTTCAAGGACCTTCAGGACTTCGAGTACCGGGCGCGCGACATCGTGGATCGTTTGGCCCTGGCCATGCAGGCCGCCTTGCTCATGCGCCATGCCCCGAGCTTTGTGGGCGATGCCTTCTGCCGTTCACGGCTTGAGCAGCAGGGCCATCACAACTACGGCAGCCTGCCCCGCGGCGTGGACGTGGCCGCCATCATCGCCCGTGCAACGCCCCAGGGTGGACCCTGAGGGGTTTGCTGGGCCAGCGCCTAATCGTTTCGTCCCCGGCCGGGTTTGGAACCCGAGGCGTCTGCGCGACAGAGTGCCATGGCCAGCAGCAGCCCGAAGCCAATGATCAACGCCCACTTAAGGGCCGAGAAACTCGCGGACGCGGCATAGACGGCCGGAACCCCGAAGCGCGGCACCTCGGTCAACCAGGCATGCAACGCATTCTCAAGCGCATCGAAGAGCGCGGCTGCGGGCAGGAACCACGAACCGATTCGATGGAGGAACGGTGCGCCCGCGCGGAAGAAAGTTGCCCGCCGGGACAGCAGGTAGCCAAACACTCCATAGGCGGCCAGCAGGATGAAGTCAACCGGCAGGTGGCGGCGGTAGCGCTGCAGATCGTCCGGGGACCACTGGTGAATGATGTCCCCGAACGCCCGGGGCGTGAAAGCAAACTGCAGCGCGACCACCCCCGGCTTCAGCGGCGAGAGGTACCACGCCAGACCGACGAACAGCGCCAGGGCCAGCAGGCCGGACAGCCAGACGGCGCGCAAGGGGGAAGGCTGGCACGGCGTCATTTTTTCCCGTACTGGATCGCAAGCGCCGTAGCGACTTTTCCGATGAGGACCCAGGGAAATTCCTGATCGACCGGAAAGGCAAGATTGCCCTTCGCATTGCGGAACGGCGCCAGTTCGCTGGTGAGTTGCTGATCGTCCGTGACCGGCGGATAGATGCCGATGTGTTTCTTGAAGGCCGCGAAGTAGAAGAAGGTTCGAGTCAACCTGAACGCCGGCATGTTGTAGCTGATACAAGGAATCGCCTGGGGCACCCTGGCTTCCACGATGCCGCCAATCTGGCGCAAGATCGGCTGGGCTTGTGGAAGCGCCGCAGCGATGTAGTCAGCGTGCGAGGAGAACTTCGGGTGCGCAGGCATGGTTGGCGGTGCTGGCGTTCATTGACGGATTTCCGCCTCCACCAGTTGTGCGAGCAGCTGTAGCGACTCCTGCCAGCCCAGGTAACAGGCCTCGGTCGGAATCATCTCGGGAATGCCCTCCTGCACCGCAGTCAACTCCACGCCGGAAGAAACCGCTTTGAGCGTAATAGTGGTCTGCATCGTGCCCGGCAGATGAGGGTCATCGAACACGGCCGTGTAGCGAAGCTTCTGGTCGGGAACGAGTTCCAGGTACTCGCCGCCAAATGAATGGCTGTGCCCGGTGGTGAAGTTGGTGAACGACATGGCATACCGGCCACCCACCCTGGGCTCCATCTGGTGCACCTTGCCCGTGAAGCCATGGGGTGGGAGCCATTTGGCCCACGCGTCGGCATCGAGAAATGCGCGATACACCCGCTCCGGCGGGGCGCGCAGCACGCGGTGCATCCGAACAGTGTTGGTAGACATCATCGTTCCTTGGGTTGGGGGCCGCCGCCGGCGGTCATGACAAATCCAGGCCGTCATTTTGACGGCTTCATTGGCCGCTTGCACCTGACGCTGGCCGATAGGGTGGTGTGTTTCCCTGAAACGCCTGCGGCCGCCTCACCCGGCGTCGACGCCGAGCCGGCAAAGAGTCTCGGCGCCTGGCTTGCCGTCGTAGAACACCTGGAGCGCTTTGGCGAAGCACGGCTCGCCGGGCGCCACCGCATGGAACAAGGTCAGGCACGACCGGAACTTCATCGCATCCACCGCACCCAGAATCTCGACAGCAGAGCGTTCGGCGTGGCCAAGGATCGCGTGGACGCAGGCCATCAGCCTGGGGCCCAGCACCGGATGGGCCAGGTAGGCAGCGGCTTCGGCACGGCCCTCAATCCCGTATTCGCGCGCCATCGGGCTGCGGCCCAGGTCGCGCAGCTGCGGCAGGATGTACCAGATCCAGTGCGTCCGCTTGCGGCCGGCCTTGAGTTCGGCCAGCGCCTGCGCGTAGTCCCGCTCCTGCGCGCGGACGAAGCGGTCAAGGCTGGCAGGAGGCTGCATTTCGGCGGGAGGGGGTTCCATGTCGCGCCTGGGGCCTGCCATTGCGCATGCGCCTGAGCCCGGAGGTCAGGCAGCGCTGGCGGCCGTTGCGACCGTCCAGGCCAGGACCAGCTGGGCCAGGAAGTACGTCGGCCAGCCCCACAACCGGTTGACAAAGCCGGGCTTGACAAAGCGGTCGCGCGCGACCGACAGATCCGAGGCAGTAAACAGCAACGCGCCGACCAGCACCGCCCAGCGCTGTGAAGCGAAGGCGTGCCCTGCGGCAGCCACGCACATGGCCAGGATGACGACGACATACGCCAGCACCGGGCCTTTGAACTCTTTGGGCGCATGCGGCATCAGCCAGCGCAGCACACCGGCGCCAAACACCCCGGCCATGACAACGGCCACGCCCATGACCTGCACCGACAGCGCGCCCGAGACGAACGCCGTTGCAAACAGCACATGCGACAGCAGAAAAGCCGCCAGCCCGCCCATGAACGCCTTGGGCGCGCGGGAGAGCAGCAAGGCATCGCCCATCCAGCCGAGCACCAGCGCCGCCAGAATCAACTGCCCGTAGCTTGAACCCGTCGCGCCGAGCGCGATCGCAACCCCCACGAAGCCGCTGCTGGCCGCAAGCTTGGCGATGACACGCCCAAGCGGCCACTCCCGACGATCAACCGCCAGGAGAATTAGTACCGAAACAAGGCAGGCGGCGGTCAGGATGATGGGCGAGAGCATGGAGAGGGAATGGGTTGTGAATGGGTAGACGGTGGGTCGTCGCGGCATAAAGATCGTTCAGTGTCGCAGGGGGTCGCTGAATATTTTGCACGGTTGACCGCTCTGGAGACTACGCCGGCAGAAACAAAACGGAACGCCCAAAGCCCGGGGCGTGCCTCCGCCTCGTCAGCGCTGGCGGGACCCTATTTGGCCGCCTTGACGAGCGCATGGAGCTCTCGCTGCATGGCCTGCTGCTCTTTGATCGACTTGACGAGGCGCTTGTCCGCCTCGCTGGCAATTTGCCGCAGGTGCTTGGCGTCCGGATCCTTCCAGTCACCGCCGGAATTCCGCGCCATGTACGCCACCGCACGCGCGAACTCAGCCAGGCTCGATTCGTTGCTGCCGCCGCGGGCGGGCATCGCGCGCACACCCACCCAGGCGTGCCCGGTCAAGACATGTTGCCCTTCGGCGATCAGCGGCGCCCATGCTGCGCGATCCCCAAATTTCGGCGCATGCGCTACTCCGGTTTCGTGGCAGGCCATGCAAACCGATTTGTAGACCTGCTCGCCGGTCTTTTTCCCTTGCATCAGGGTCGACTGCGCCGAAGCGGCATGACAGAAAAGGAGTGCGATCGCTGGCGCGAAAAGACGTGTGTGAATTGACATGGCAGGAATGCGGGTTGAATGTGAATTTGCGGGTATCGACGCAAGGCGTCAGACAAACGTTACCGCAATCCGTAGCACCTCGCAAATACCCCGCTTGGTATCGAGAATCCGGTGTCTGCACCCCTCACCGGAAATCCCGGCTCCCCGTCATCAGATTACCCGCCAGTGGCGTGAGGTCGCGCAGGCGGGCGTCTGGATGCACAACGGACGGGCATCGACCAATCGCTGCAACCGGTCGTCAGGCGCCATTGCGTCCCTGGCGCTGGAGCACAACATGGGTGGCTTTCTCCGATGCCACGAACTGAAGGCATTCGTAGCCCACCGCGCGCAGGTCGATCCCCTCGAACAGTCGCTCTCCAGAGCCCAGCAGGACCGGCGAGATGGCGACGTGCAGTTCATCGACGAGGCCCGCACGGAAATATTGCCGGATGGTGTCAGGTCCGCCGCCAATGCGCACGTCCCTTCCGCTGGCTGCTTCGCGCGCCCGGTCAAGTGCCTCCTGAATGCCGCCCGTGACA
This sequence comes from Burkholderiales bacterium, assembly GCA_011391155.1. GTDB lineage: Bacteria > Pseudomonadota > Gammaproteobacteria > Burkholderiales > Burkholderiaceae_C > JAABQG01. The sequence goes on along the minus strand of JAABRA010000414.1, from coordinate 120 downwards.
AAGTGGAAGGTCGTGCCGCCCTCCATCACCAGCGGCGGGCGCGCATGGTGGGTCAGCACGAACACCGGCACGTGGTAGACCGGGTTCTCGCCCCACCAGCCCCGCCAGCTCTCGTCCGGC
>JAABRA010000402.1 GCA_011391155.1 Burkholderiales bacterium | reverse complement strand
GGCGCTGCAATCGCAGCTGGTGGCGCGCGACGTCGGCGACTGGCTGCTGCGCGTGGAGCGCGAATCGCTGAACCAGCCGACGGCCCGCGAGCGACTGCAAAATGCCCTGCAGGCGGCGGGCCACGCAGTGCGCCTGACGGTAGAAGTCGGTCGCGTGACCGACAGTCCGGCGCGGCGCAATGCGGCAGCAGCGGCGCAAAAGCAGCGCGCGGCCGAAGCCCTCATTCAGGCTGACCCCTTCGTTCAGGCGATGATGCGCGACTTTGGCGCGAAAATCGTGCCTGGCAGCATCAAGCCTCTCTGATTCATCTTTCAAAACCCAAGGAAAACCATGTTCAACAAAGGACAACTCGCCGGTCTCATGAAACAGGCGCAGGCCATGCAGGACAACCTCAAGAAGGCGCAGGACGAACTGGCCTTCGTCGAAGTCGAGGGTGAATCCGGTGCCGGCCTGGTCAAGGTGCTGATGACCTGCAAGCACGACGTCAAGCGGATCACCATCGACCCCAGCCTGCTGGCGGACGACAAGGACATGCTCGAAGACCTGGTGGCGGCCGCCTTCAACGCCGCGGTGCGCAAGGCCGAGGAGACCTCCCAGGAGAAGATGGGCAAGCTCACGGCAGGAATGCCCGGACTGCCCGGCGGGATGAAGTTTCCGTTCTGACGCCGCGCGGCATTCTCGCCATGTCCGACGCCAACGCGCTTGACGCCCTGATCCAGGCGTTGCGTCGCCTGCCCGGCGTGGGAGTGAAGTCGGCGTCCCGGATGGCTTTTCACCTGCTGCAGCACGATCGTGACGGGGCCCGGACCCTGTCGCGCGCCCTGCACGAGGCGACCGGCCGGATCCGCCACTGCGCCCTGTGCCACACCTTCACCGAGGCGGAAGTCTGCCGTACCTGCCTGGATGCCCAGCGCGATACCAGCAAGCTGTGCGTGGTCGAAACGCCCGCCGACCAGTCTGCGGTTGAGCGGACCGCGGCGTTCAAGGGCTTGTATTTCGTGCTGATGGGCAAGCTCAGCCCGCTGGATGGCATCGGGCCGAAGGAAATCGGCCTGCAGAAGTTGTTTGACCGGGCCACCGACGGCGCGGTGCGCGAGGTGATCCTGGCGACCAACTTCACCGCCGAGGGCGAAGCCACCGCACATGTTATCGGCGAGGCGCTGCGCCTGCGCGGCCTGCAGGTGACGCGTCTGGCCCGGGGCGTGCCTGCGGGCAGCGAACTTGAATATGTCGACCTGGGCACCATTGCGCACGCCTTGGTGGACCGGCGCTAGGGCCGCAGCCCGGCTTGCGGCCCCTTGTACTATTGATTGGATAGCAGCAGTGAACCGTATGACGCTGGCATGGACCAGAAAGGACCCATCATGAACACCGGCCTGACGTTTGCCCGTTTCACCGTGGCGTACTGGTGCATCCTGGTTGCCGCCTTGTTGCCGATCGCCTGCGCCGGCATCGCCAAATGGGGCATGTTCAACAAACCGCGACGTGAAGGCGGGTATGACAATGCCAACCCGCGGACCTGGCTGTCGCGCCAGACCGACTGGCGGGCCCGCGCCAACGCCGCGCAGGCCAACAGTTTTGAGGCGTTGCCCTTTTTCATCGGTGCCGTGATCATCGCGCACCAGCTGGGGGCGCACCAGACCCGGCTGGACATCCTGGCCTTCGTCTACATCGTGCTGCGAATGCTCTATATCATGATGTACGTCGCCGGCCTGCCCGGCATACGCTCCATGGTCTGGACGCTGGCGCTGGCCGTGAACATCGGCATTCTCTTCGTCGGATACCGCTGAGCCGGGTGCCGCGGCGGCGGCGAAAGTGGCTGCCCTACGTGAAAACCCGCTCGGGATGTTCCCGATGCCGGGAGCCGGTGGTCTGGATACGCTTGTCGCAACAAGAAAATGACAGGCGAGGACGTTCATGCCCCATTCCAGCCGGATCCATCGACGATCATTTGCCGCGGCAGCGGCGCTGTTCGCCTCGGGCGTGGCCGTGCCCGGGCTCAGGGCCCAGCCGAGAATTGACGAAGGCCGGGTTGCCATTGCGGTTGCCGGCAAAGCCGCTTTCCATACCCTGCCGCTGACGATTGCTGCGCAACTGGGCTATTTCCGGGCCGAGGGGCTGACGGTGACGGTCACGGATTATCCCGACGAGGCCAGCGCCTTTCAGGCGCTCGGCGCGGGCGGAACGGATGTCGTCAGCGGCGCGTTCGAGAACATCATCAAACTTCAGCTCAAGGGCCAGTCGCTGCAATCCTTCGTCCTGCTGAGCCGGGCGCCACAGATTGCAGTGGGGGTTTCCACGCGGACGATGCCGGGTTTCCGGGCGCCTTCTGAACTGCGCGGTAAGCGCATCGGCGTGTCGGCGCCCGGCTCGTCCAGTCACATGGTGGCCGGCACCGTGCTGCGGCGGGCCGGGCTGGCGGCGGGCGATGTGACCTATGTGGGCGTGGGCATGGGAGCTGGCGCGGTGGCGGCGCTGCGCACCGGCCAGATCGATGCGATCAGCAACGTCGAACCGGTGATGACGATGCTGGAGCAAAAGGGCGAGGTGAAGATCATCTCGGACACCCGGACCCTTCGGGGCACACTGGATGTTTTTGGCGGGCCCATGCCGGCGGGTTGCCTGTGCGCGCCGCTGGAGTTTGTCGGGAAAAATCCCGCGACGTGCCAGGCCCTGGCGCACGCCATCGTGCACAGCCTGAAGTGGCTGCGCACCGCGGGTCCGAGCGACATCATCAGGAACGTGCCCGACAGCTATCTGTTGGGGGATCGCAGCCTGTACCTGGCGTCGTTCAACAAGGTGGTGGAGGCATTTTCGCTCGATGGCGTGATGACGCAGGAGGGCAGTCGCACGGCGCTGCGGGCGCTTGCCGAAGGGGCCCCCGCCTTCCGGGGCGAACGGGTCAACCTCGCCCAGACGTTCACCAATGAATTCGCGGTCAGGGCGAAGGAGCGCTTCAAGGCGTGACGGGCCGCGCCGGCGCGAGCCCGTCAACGAAGGGTTTTGCCCGTCGTCTTGGCGGTCGCCTTGAGGGCTGGCTTGCTGCTGGCGCGCGGTGCCGGTTTTGCCGTCGCCGGGCGGGACGGCTGGCGCTGGGTGGCCACCGGCGCCGCGGTGCGCCGGCCAGCGGCAGGCTTTGCGGTGCGGCTGCTCCGGTTCGGCAGGAACAACACGATGTTCTGCCCTTTCTTCAGGCCGGCCGGGGCGACCAGCGGGTTCCAATCGGCCACCTGGGCCGGGCTCAGGCCAAAGCGCCGGGCCAGGCTGGCGAAGGTGTCGCCCTTGCGCGCCTGAACCACGCTGCGTTTCAGGACCACATCCGGCGCCAGCGCCATCTGTCCGTTGTCGGCGACGCTGGACGCCACGTCTGCATCGAGCTGGCTGGAACGGGTCACCAGCAAGGTTGAGCCGGCCTTGATCAGCATGCGCGGCGGGATGTTGTTGATGTTGCGGAAATCATCTTCGCCCATGCCGACCTTGCGCGCGGCGTCAACCGGTTTCATGGTCGAGGGGGCCACCCAGGCCGTCCAGCTCGCCAGGCGAACGCCGCCGTAGGCCTGCAGATTGCGCTGGAAGATCTCGGCGTTGTCCCAGGGCAGCAGGATCTGGGGGGTGCCCGCCGCCAGGATCACCGGCCGGTGCACTGACGGGTTCAGCGCCTTGAAGTCTTCGACGGACACTTCAGCAAGCTTTGCCGCCAGGGCCACGTCGATGTCGCGCTGGATCACGACCGTCTCGAAGTAGGGGTGATTGCCGATCAGGGGGAGCTTCGCATTCAGGCTTTCCGGCGCGGCGACGATATTCTTGACCGCCTGCAGCTTGGGCACGTAAAAGCGGGTTTCCATCGGCATGTTCAGGTCGCTGTAGCTCACGCCCAGTCCGGCGGCCTTGTTGCGGGCAATGGCGCGTCCCACGCTGCCTTCGCCCCAGTTGTAGGCGGCCAGGGCCAGCTGCCAGTCGCCGAACATGCCATACAGCTTTTGCAGGTAGTCCAGCGCGGCCCGGGTGGATTCGAGCACGTCGCGGCGATCGTCCCGGAAGGCGTTCTGCTTGAGTTCGAAATACTTGCCGGTGGCCGGCATGAACTGCCACATGCCCGCCGCCTTCGCGCTGGAAACCGCCTGCGGATTGAAGGCGCTTTCGATGAAGGGCAGCAGCGCCAGCTCGGTGGGCATGTTGCGTCGCTCAAGCTCTTCAACGATATGGAACAGGTATTTGCGCGAGCGCTCCGTCATGCGCAGGATGTAGTCGGGTCGCGTCGCATACCACTGTTCCCGGTCCCGTACCAGGTCGCTCTCCAGGTTCGGCATGGCATAGCCGCGGCGGATGCGCTCCCACAGGTCGGCGGGGGGCCGCAGCATGGCCACGCCCTGCGAACTGGCCTGTGCGGCGGCCAGGGGCTGCATGATGTCCGGGGACGCCGGCGAGGGTTTCGAGGGGCTGGCCACGCCAGCCTCCCACGGGCTGACGGCACTGGCCGGGGTGTCGCCGCTGCCGGGGGTCGCGCATCCGGCCAGCATCACGAAGGCGGCGAGGCCCAGGGCCTTGAGGCCATTGGAAAGGTTCATTGGAAGCCGTTCTTCCACTGGCGCAGTGCCGCAAACACGGCCACATCGTCGTCGGCGGTGGGGGTGTGACCCTGGACCGCCTGTTTGACGGAGCGCTCCCGGCTGCGCAGGAAGGGGTTGATCTGGCGTTCGACGGACAATAGGGAAGGCAAGGTGGGCATCTGGCGCTCGCGCAGGGCGCGGCATTCACTTTCGTACTGGATGAGGGCGTGGTTGAGCGGTTCCACGGCCCGGGCAAATTTGAGGTTGGACAGCGTGTATTCGTGGGTGCAGCAGACCCGTGTGGCGCCGGGCAAGGCCGCCAGGGTGTCCAGCGAAGCCAGCATCTGCGCCGGCGTTCCTTCGAACAGGCGGCCGCAGCCCCCCGAAAACAGGGTGTCGCCGCAAAAAAGCAGCGGTGCCCCCGCAACCTCGGCGGCATAAAAGGCGATGTGCCCGGCAGTATGCCCGGGAACGTCGATAACGGTCCAGGCGATGCCCAGCGCGGTTAGGGTGTCGCCCCCGTTGAGCGGCGAAAACGGCGCCGGAATGCGTTCGCGGGCGGGACCGTACACCGGGGCGCCGGTGGCTTCGCGCAAGGCCTGCACGCCGCCGGTGTGGTCCGGGTGGTGGTGCGTGACTAGAATTGCGGCCAGTCGCAAGCCCTCGTGCTGCAATGCCTGCATCACGGGTTGTGCGTCACCCGGGTCGACGACCAGTGCGCTGGCGCCATCGTGCAGCAGCCAGATGTAGTTGTCAGCGAAGGCGGGTAGTGCGATGATTTTCATGGAGTTCCGAATTATAGGAAGCCCGTCCGGTTTGCACGAATGGTTCCAGACGCCGCCCGGGCGGTACCTGCTGGAATGGGAGCGTGCGCAGTATGAACAGGCGGTGGCCGACGTTTTCGGCTACCACGCGGTTCAACTGGGCATGGCGGACCTGGATGCGCTGCAGACCAACCGCATGCCCCACCGCTGGCTGGCGCTGGATACGCCCGGTTTTGCGGCCACCGGCGGTGCTCTGACAGAGATTGAAGCGCAGGCAGAGGCTTCGCACGGCGGGCCGGGCGCGAACCCGGTCGCGCAGCGGCCACTGCTCAGGACGGATTTCGCGGCCCTGCCGTTCCCCGCAGCCAGCCTGGATCTGGTCGTGCTGCCGCACACCCTGGAGCTCAATGCCGATCCCCACGCCACGCTGCGCGAGGTGGAACGGGTGCTGGTGCCCGAGGGGCGTGTGGTGATCTGCGGACTGAACCCGGCCAGCCTCTGGGGCTTGCGGCAGCGGCGCGCCCATCTGTGCCGCCGCCTGGGCTTCGGCGAGTTGTACCTGCCCGATGCCGGCGAGTTCATTGGCTACTGGCGGCTGCGTGACTGGTTGCGCCTGCTGAGCTTCGAGGTCGAATCCAGCCGGTTTGGCTGCTATCGCCCGGCGGCGCGTTCCGAGCAATGGCTTCGCCGGTTCGAATGGATGGACCGTGCCGGTGAACGCTGGTGGCCCATTTTCGGAGCGGCGTATTTCATCGTGGCCGTCAAGCGCGTACATGGCATGAGGCTGTTGACGCCGGCCTGGAAGCCCGCCAAGACTTTGGCAAGTGCTCCTGTATCAGTAGCTAACTATCACCAGCCTACGCTGGGATCAACCGGAAAACGCTCTTGAATCCTGTAGAAATCCATACCGACGGCGCCTGCAAGGGCAATCCGGGCCCTGGCGGCTGGGGCGTGCTGCTGAAATCCGGCGGCAGGCAGAAGGAGTTGTTTGGCGGCGAACGGGAAACCACCAACAACCGCATGGAACTCACCGCAGTGATCGAGGCGCTGCAGGCCCTCAAGCGGCCCTGCAAGGTGGCGCTGTACCTCGACAGTGAATATGTGCGCAAGGGCATCACCGAGTGGATCCAGGGCTGGAAGGCCCGGGGCTGGCGCACGGCAGCGAAGCAGCCCGTAAAAAATGTGGACCTCTGGCAGCGACTGGACACACTCGTGGCGACGGCGGGCCACCAGATTGACTGGCACTGGGTCAAGGGTCATGCGGGGGACCCCGGCAACGAACGTGCCGATGCCCTGGCCAACCGGGGAGTGGACCAGGTGCTGGGCCGGGGCTGAGCCCGGGCCTGCGTCCGGTAAATACCCGGTAAAACCCGGTGGATGGGTGGAGGTTTCCAGGCGTTCATGGCCCTGCGGCGTCCCGAATTCCGGGACGGATGCTACATTGCTGGCGAAGTCCACCGACGTCCTTCCAACGGCACCGCACGAACAACCGCAGTCGAAGTTTCCATGGCATCCAAAGCGATTTATGTCACTGTCGCCGTCGTCGGCATCGCCGCCGCATCGGGCGCCGCCTGGCGGGTCCAGTCCCGCCCGGGTGGGCAGCAGCAAGTGGGCGCACTGACCACCTCCGGAGGACCGGGCGGTGCGCCGCCTCCCGCACGTTCCGGGGCCGCAGCGGCGCCACGCGCGACCGCGGTCGAGGTGGCGAAGGTGGAGGTGATGCCGCTGCAGGATGACGCGCAGGCGGTGGGCACGCTGCGTTCGCGCCAGAGCGTGATGCTCAGGCCCGAGGTGGCCGGGCGCATCCGGGCCCTGGGGTTTGCCGATGGGGCTGGTGTGCGACGCGGCCAGATGCTGGTTCAGCTTGACGACACGCTGCAGCAGGCGGAGGTCAGCCAGGCCCAGGCCCAGTTGTCGATCGCCCGTGCCAATACCCGGCGCAACCAGGAACTGGTGGCTCAAGGCTTCGTCGCCCAGCGTGTGCTGGAGGAAAGCGCGGCCAACCAGCAGGTGGCCGAGGCGCAACTGGCCCTGGCGCAGGCGCGGCTAGGGCGCATGCGTATCGTGGCGCCCTTCGATGGCACGGTGGGGTTGCGCACGGTGAACCCGGGCGACTACGTCAAGGACGGCGCTGACCTGGTGAACCTGGAAGACCTGTCGACGATGCTGGTCGACTTCCGGCTGCCGGAGCGCTACCAGACCCGGCTCAAGCCGGGGCAAAGCGTCGAATTGCAGCTCGATGCCTTGCCCGGCCGCAAGTTCCGGGCGCGGGTGCGGGCGCTGGACCCGCTGCTCGACGCCAGCGGCCGCTCGGTGGCGGTTCGCGCCGAACTGCCCAATGGGGATGGCGCGCTGCTGCGCCCCGGCATGTTTGCCCGGGCGACCACCGTGTTCGGCGTCAACGAGACGGCCCTGGTGGTGCCCGAGGCGGCCATCGTGCCGCAGGGCGGACGGCAGTACGTGATCCGGGTGGTCGAACCATCCGCCGTGCCCGGCACGGCCACGGCCGCGCTGGGCCCGGACATCAAGACCGTCTCGCTGCGCCAGGAAGTCCAGCTCGGCGTTCGCCGCGGTGGCAAGGTCGAAGTGTCCGGCGGCCTGCGCGAGGGCCAGACGGTCGTCGTGGCCGGCCAGCAGCGCCTGCAGCGCGACGGCACGCCGGTGCGCGTGGTGGACCTCGCCGGCGCCGGCACCGGCGCAACCGGGCCGGCGGCGCCACCGGGCGCCAGCCGCTAAGCTCGCAAGCGCCCATGCAGCTGCCTGAAATTTCCATTCGCCGCCCGGTCTTCGCCACCGTGCTGTCGCTGCTGATCGTGCTGATCGGCGCGGTCAGCTTCAACCGGCTGTCGGTGCGTGAATATCCCAAGATCGACGAACCCGTAGTCACCGTGAGCGTTCGCTACGCCGGCGCCTCCGCGGAGGTGATCGAATCGCAGGTGACCAAGCCGCTGGAGGACTCGATCGCCGGCATTGACGCGGTGGACGTGATCACCTCGATCAGCCGGGCCGAGCAGGCCCAGATCAGCGTGCGCTTCCGGCTCGAGAAAGACGCGGATTCGGCCGCCGCCGAGGTGCGCGACCGCACCTCGCGCGTGCGCAACAAACTGCCCCAGGCGATTGACGAGCCGGTGATCTCCAAGGTCGAGGCCGATGCCTTTCCGGTGATCTGGCTGGCGTTCACCAGCGACACCCTGACGCCGCTGCAGATCAACGACCTGATCAACCGCATCGTCAAGCCGCGGCTGCAGACCGTCACCGGGGTCGCCGATGTACGGATTTTCGGCGAACGCAAGTACGCCATGCGAGTGTGGGTCGATCCTGACAAGCTGGCCGCCTTCCGGCTGACGCCGCAGGACGTGGAGGACGCGATCCGGCGCAGCAACCTCGAAGTGCCGGCGGGCCGCATTGAATCGCAGCAGCGCGAGTTCAGCGTGACCTCGCGCACCGACCTGATGCGCCCCGGCCAGTTCGGCGACATCGTGGTGCGCAATGTCAACGGCTTTCCGGTGCGGGTGCGCGATGTGGCGCGGGTGCAGGAGGGGCCGGCTGACGAGCGCAGTTCGGTGCGCCTGAACGGACGACCGGCGATCTCCGCCGGCGTGATCCGCCAGGCGACCGCCAATCCGCTGGAGCTGTCGAAAGGCGTGCGCGAGATGATCCCGCGCCTGAAGGCTGATCTGCCCGCCGATATTTCGATCGAAATCGCGAACGACAACTCGGTCTTCATCGACCGGTCGGTCAAGAACGTTTACCTCACCATCGCCGAGGCGGTCGCGCTGGTGGCGCTGGTGATCTTCGTGTTCCTGCGTACCGTCCGGGCGTCCATCATTCCCATCATCACCATTCCGGTGAGCCTGATTGGCACCTTTGCCATGATGGCGCTGGCCGGGTTCACCATCAACACCCTCACGCTGCTGGCGCTGGTGCTGGCGATCGGGCTGGTGGTGGACGACGCCATCGTGGTGCTGGAGAACATCTTTCGCCACATCGAGGAGGGTATGGATCCGTTCTCGGCATCGATCAAGGGCGCCCGGGAAATCGGCTTTGCCGTGGTGGCCATGACGCTGACGCTGGCGGCGGTCTATGCGCCGCTGGCCTTCACGCCCGGGCGCACCGGTCGCCTGTTCATGGAATTTGCGCTGGCGCTGGCTGGCGCGGTGGTGGTGTCGGGCTTTGTGGCGCTCACGCTGTCGCCCATGATGTGCTCCCTGCTGCTCAAGCACAACCCCAAGCCCAACTGGTTCGACCGCAGCATGGAGCGCTGGCTGACGGCCCTGTCCGACGGCTATGGGCGCCTGTTGCGCTGGGTCCTGCGCAAGGCGCGCTGGGCGGTGGTCGGCGTGATGCTGCTGTGCGCGGTCGGCATTGCGCTGATCTACCCCGGCATGAAGCAGGAACTGGCCCCGCTTGAAGACCGCGGCACCATCCTGGCGGTCGTGAATGCGCCGGACGGCGCCACGCTCGATTACACCAACCGCTATGCACAGGCCCTGGAAGGGGTGGGGCGGCAGTACAAGGAATTCGACCGCATCTTTGCCAACGTCGGCAATCCCACGGTGGCTCAGGCCAGCGTGGTCTATCGCACCGTGGACTGGAATGACCGCAGCCGCAGCACGCTCGACATCGCCCGGGAACTGCAGCCCAAGTTCAATGCGCTGCCGGGCGTGAATGCTTTTCCGATCACACCGCCGTCCCTGGGGCAGGGCTTTCGCGAGCGGCCCGTGAATTTCGTGATCCAGACCTCGGACAGCTACGAGAACCTGAACCGGGTGGTGCGCCAGATGCTCGACGAAATCGCGAAAAATCCTGGCATCCTGTCGCCCGACGCCGACCTGCGCCTGAACAAGCCCGAGCTGCGCATCGACGTGGACCGCGAGAAGGCAGCCGACCTGGGCGTCAGCGTCGAAGTGGTCGCGCGCGCCATCGAGACCATGCTGGGCGGGCGCAACGTCACCCGGTACAAGCGCGACGCAGAGCAATACGACGTGATCGTGCAGATCGAGGCCAGCGGGCGCACCACGCCCGAGGACATCGAGCGCATCCAGGTGCGCGGGCGCAACGACGCCATGATCCCGCTGTCGGCGCTGGTGAAGGTCAGCGAAGGCGTGTCGCCGCGCGAGCTCAATCACTTTGGCCAGCGGCGTTCGGCGTCCATCACGGCCAACCTGGCGCCGGACTACTCGCTGGGGCAGGCGCTCGCGTTCATGGACCAGACTGCTGCACGGGTTCTCAAGCCGGGATACACCACCGACCTCAACGGCACCTCGCGTGAATTCCGCAGCTCACAGGGCGCGCTGGTGATTGTGTTTGTGCTGGCGCTGGTTTTCATCTTCCTGGTGCTGGCGGCGCAGTTCGAGAGCTTTGTCGATCCGCTGGTGATCATGCTGTCCGTGCCGCTGTCCATGATCGGGGCCTTGCTGGCGCTCAAGGTGTCAGGCGGTTCGCTGAATGTGTATTCGCAGATCGGGCTGATCACGCTGGTCGGGCTGATCACCAAGCATGGCATCCTGATCGTGGAGTTCACCAACCAGTTGCGAAAGCAGGGCCAGGAGATCACAGACGCCCTGATCAAGGCCTCGGCGCAGCGGCTGCGCCCGATTCTCATGACCACCGGCGCGATGGTGCTGGGCGCGCTGCCGCTGGCACTGTCCACCGGCGCCGGCGCCGAAAGCCGCCAGCAGATCGGCTGGGTCATCGTGGGCGGCATGTCGCTGGGCACACTGCTGACCCTGTTCGTGGTGCCGACCATGTACAGCCTGCTGGCGCGTGGGCATGTGCCCGGCGCGAACACCACGGCGACCATGACCAGCCCCGCGGTGCAGGGCAGCCCGGACCCGGAGCCGTCGGGGACGGCCAGTGCCGGGGGCGCGACCGCTACGGTCTGAGCGGCAGCGGCGCAGCCCGCGTTGCGCTGCGGGTCAGTTGCGGTCAGTCCCGGTAGCGCTTCATCACATACTCGCCGGGTGCATCACAAAGCACAGCATCGGCCGGCACCGCGGCAGGAGCCTGTTTGCGGGACGAGCGCGTTGCCAGCCAGCGATGCCAGGCAGGCCACCATGAGCCTTCATGCGCCGGCGCGCTCGCGACCCATTCCTCGGGCTCGATCCAGGGGCCGTGCGCCGCGCGTGTGGCGATCTGGTGGCTGCGGTTCGCATGGCCGGGCTCGGAGATGATGCCGGCGTTGTGGCCGCCGCTGGTCAGCACAAAGGTGATCTCGGCATCGCAGAGGTGGTGCAGCTTGTACACCGAGCGCCACGGGGAGATGTGGTCGCGCTGGGTTCCCACCATGAAGACCGGCGTGCGAATGTCGCCGAGCGACACCGCACGGCCCTCCACCCGGTAGCTGCTGGTGGCCAGTGCGTTGTGCAGGTACAGCGAGGTCAGGTACTCGTGGTGCATGCGCGCGGGCATGCGGGTGACGTCGGCATTCCAGGCCATGAGGTCGTTGCGCTGTTCGCGTTCGCCCATCAGGTATTCGCGCATGCGCCGCGTCCAGACCAGGTCGCGCGAATGCAGGAACTGGAAAGACCCCGCCATCTGGTCGCCGCTCAGGTAGCCCTTGCCGGTCGTCACGTTGTCGATGAAGCCAATCTGGCTCTCGTCGATGAACAGGCCGAGCTCGCCGGGCTCGGAAAAGTCAGTCTGGGCCGCCAGCAGGGTGAGGGTCTTGAGGGGTGGCAGGGCCGTGTGGCCCATGACCCCTTGCGGCCCCGCCTTCGCCAGGGCCGCCGCCGCGATGGCGAGCAGGGTCCCGCCCAGGCAATAGCCCATGGCATGCACCGGCGTTGGCTTCGCGCAGAGCGCGCCGATCGCCTGCAGCGCGTCGAGCACGCCCAGGCGCAGGTAGTCGTCCATCGTCAGGTCATGGTCCGCGGCCACCGGGTTGCACCACGACAACATGTACACGGTGTGCC
>JAABRA010000401.1 GCA_011391155.1 Burkholderiales bacterium | reverse complement strand
ACCGCAGCGACCGGCGCGCCGACCTGATCACCCGCATCGGCGCCGACCTCTCCGAGCCTTGCGTGGGCACCACCGCCATTGGTGCCGCGCTGATCGAGCAGCAACCCGTCTGGCTGCATCGCGGCGAGCACTTTTTTGCCGATACCTCGGTCTACAGCTGCGCGGGTGCGCCCTTGTTCGGGCCAGATGGCGCCTGCGTGGGCATGCTCGACCTGACCGGCATCGAGGCTGTCGAGCGCCCCGAACTGCGCCATCTGGTGGTGCAGTCCGCGCGATGCATCGAGAACGCGCTGACGCTGCGCCAACCCCACAGCCTGATGGTGCGGCTGAACTGGCCCGGACGCGCGCTCGGCGATGACACCGATGGCCTGGTCGGCCTGGACGCCGAGGGCTGGGTCACGGGCGCCAACCCCACGGCGCGCCAGATGGTGTCGCACCTCGGCCCGCGCGCCCGGGACCGGGTTCATGCCAGCGAGGTCTTCGCGATGCCGTTCGAGATGCTGTTCGACGCCAGCCACACGGCCGGGGAAACGATGGAACTGCCCCTGTGGTCAGGCTTGCGCCTGCAGGCAATGTCCCGGCGCGCCGGCAGCACTGCTGTCAGCGTGGCGGCGCCTGAACCGGTGCAGCTCAAGGACGCTGAAATCGCCATGATCCGCAAGGCGGTGACCGATGCCCGCGGCAACGTCCAGCAGGCCGCCCGCGTGCTGGGCATCAGCCGCGCCACGGTGTACCGCAAGCTTGGGCGCCGGTAGCACGGGCGTGCCGCGCCTCACTTCGCGGCGTTGGGGAAAAACAGCGGCTCGCCGCCGATCTTGTAGCCGGCGATCACGTTCTGGCCGGCGGGCGACACCACCCAGTCGACGAACTTCTGCGCGTCTGCCGCCTTCACGTGCGGGTGCTTCGCCGGGTTGACCACCATCACGCCGTACTGGTTAAAGAGCTTGTTGTCACCTTCCACCAGCACGGCCAGGTCGGCGCGGTTCCTGAAATTGAGCCAGGTGCCGCGGTCGGCCAGCACGTAGCCGCCGATGGAGGCCGCCATGTTGAGCGCCGGGCCCATGCCGCAGCCGCATTCCTTGTAGCCGCTGCCCTTTTTGTCGGCCCGGTCGGCCAGCTTCCAGAAACGTTGTTCGGCGGCGTGCGTGCCGCTCGTGTCGCCGCGGGAAACAAAAGCGCCGTTGGCGGCACTGATCTTCTGCAGCGCCGAGACGATGTCTTTGCCCTGGGTGCCCACGGGGTCGGCCTTGGGGCCGATCAGCACGAAGTCGTTGAACATGACCGGGTAGCGTTTGACGCCAAAGCCCTCAGTCACGAACTTCTCCTCCGCCACTTGGTCGTGCACGAACACCACGTCGACGTCACCCCGCCGGGCGGTGTCCAGCGCCTGGCCGGTACCCAGGGCGACCACCTTGATACCGATGCCGCTGGCTTTTTTAAATTCGGGCAGCAGGTGGCTGAACAAGCCCGACTGCTCGGTAGACGTCGTCGAGGACATCACGATGACCTGCGCCTGGGCTGCGGAATGTGCTACTATTAATATAGCTAACAATGACCATTTGACGCTGGGATAGTGCCAAAAAACCTTTAAAGCTGTCACGGAAGCTCTCCCTTGACGAACCCATGGGCCGCCGGGTACTGCGTGTGCAGCAGGGGGCCGTTGAAAAACTGATCCACCGGCAGGTCGGCCAGCACACGGCCGTGCTCCAGGTACAGCACGCGGGTGGCCAGGCGCTTGACCTGGCCCAGGTTGTGGCTGGCGAAGACCAGTGATATCGGGCCGTCACCCGCGGGGCCGGGCGTGCCGCCGGTAGTGAACTCCGCCACCAAGGTCTCCACCTCGTGCTTGGCGCGCGGGTCCAGGCTGGCGGTGGGCTCGTCCAGCAGCAACAGGTCGGGGCGGCTGGCCCAGGCGCGTGCCAGCGCCAGGCGCTGCTGCTGCCCGCCCGAGAGGGTCTTGGCGTTACGCCCGGCCAACTCCGCCATGCCGACACGCGCCAGGGCCTCAGCGGCCCGCGTCCGGGCGTCCGCCCAGCGTTGCCCGCCCAGCCAGAGCCCCAGCGTGATGTTGTTGCGCGCCGTGGTGCGCAGCATGTGGGGCCGCTGGAACAGCAGGGCCTGGCGGGCGGCCGCGTCGCGCACGATGTGCCCGGCCGCGGGTTCCACCAGGCCGTTGAGCAGGCGCAGCAGCGTGCTCTTGCCGCAGCCGTTGGCACCGACCAGCGCCACGCGCTCGCCGTGGCGGATCTGCAGCGTCACGTCCTGCAACGCATGCACCGTCCCCAGCCGCACGCGCACGGTGCGCAAGTCGAACAGCAGGGACGCGTCGATGGATGCCAGCCGGGTGTCAGCGCCAGACGCGTCCGCGCCGGGATGCGGTTCCACGGGGGCCGCCAGGGCGCCGTTGAAGCGGTCGCGCTTCATGCCGCCAGCACCGCAGCCGGGGCCACCACGCCGCCGTCGAGCCGTTCGCGCCAGCGGCGCACGCCGGAAATCAGCGCGTTGAGCAGCAGCACCACCACCAGCAGGATCAGCCCCAGTGCCAGCGCCAACGGCAAATCGCCCTTGCTCGTCTCCAGAGCGATGGCCGTCGTCATGACGCGGGTGAAGCCGTCAATATTGCCGCCGACGATCATCACCGCGCCCACTTCCGAGATGGCGCGGCCAAAAGAGGCGATCAACACCGTCAGCAAGGCATAGCGCTCATCCCAGGCCAGCAGCAGGCCGCGCAGACCGGTGCGTGCACCCAGCGAGCGCAGTTGCTCGCCATGGGCGCGCTCGGCGTCTTCCACGGTCTGGCGGGTCAGCGCGGTGACCACCGGCACCACCAGAACCACCTGTGCCAGCACCATCGCGTTGAAGCTGAACATCCAGCCCAGAAAGCCCAGCGGGCCAGTGCGTGACAGCAACAGGTAGACCAGCAGCCCCACCACCACGGAGGGCAGGGCCAGCAAGGTATTCAGCACGGTCAGCACGGCATCGCGCCCGGCAAAACGCGCCACGGCCAGCCAGGCGCCCAGCGCCAGCCCCAGGCCACAGGCGATCAAACACGCGGTGGCACTGACGGCCAGCGAGCGGCCGACCACGGTCCACAGGCCCGGGTCGAGGGACGTGATCAGCGCCAGTGCGGTGGCGGCGCTTTCAGAGAAGGTGGACATGGCGCAGGGGGTGGGCAATCCGTCGTGATCGGGCAGGGATCGGGTATCGTAAGCATCCGATCAATTCCCTGCGATATGTTCCGCCGTGCATAGGGTCCAGCTCCACTACACCCTCACTCGCGATGCCAGTGAAGCGTTGGTGCGCCACCCGCTGATCGACCTGCTGCAAGCGGTGGACGCGAAGGGCTCGATCTCGGCGGCGGCCCGCGCCCTGCGCTTGTCCTACCGCCACGTCTGGGGCGAACTCAAGCGCTGGGAGAACGAACTGGGCAACGAGTTGATCGTCTGGGAAAAAGGCCAGTCGGCCCGGCTGTCGGAATTTGGCGCCAAGTTGATGTGGGCCGAGCGCCAGGCCCAGGCCCGCCTGAGCCCGCAAATCGACGCCTTGCGGGCCGACCTGGAGCGCGCCTTCGCCGTGGCGTTCGACCCTTCCGCCCATGTGCTGACGCTCTACGCCAGCCACGACGACGCCCTGCCCGCCCTGCGCGCGCACGCGGTGCGGCAAGGCAACCTGCACCTGGACATCCGCTTCACCGGCAGTGTGGACGCCATCCGCGCGCTGAACGAGGGGCGCTGCGTGATGGCGGGCTTCCACACCCTGCAGCACACCACCGGAAAGACGCTGACCGAGCGCAGCTACAAACCCCTGTTGCAGCCGGGCCAGCACAAGATCATCGGCTTTGCGCAGCGCACCCAGGGCCTGATGGTGGCGCGGGGCAACCCGCTCGGCCTGCACGCCCTGCAGGATCTGGCCACCCGCCGGGCGCGTTTTGCCAACCGCGCCCTGGGCAGCGGCACCCGCGTGGTGTTCGACGAGTTGCTGGCCCAGGCCGCGCTGGCCTCCAGCGACATTGAGGGTTACACCCACACCGAACCCTCGCACGCCGCCGTGGCGCAGGCCGTGGCGGCGGGCCAGGTCGATGCCGGCCTGGGCATTGCCGCCGCAGCGCAAGGCGCCGGGCTGGATTTTGTGCCGCTGGCCGACGAGCGCTATCACCTGGTGTGCCTGAAGTCGGCGCTGGCGCAGCCCGGGGTGCTGGCCCTGCTGCAACTGCTGCAGACGCCCGCCTGGCAAGCCGAACTGGCGGGCATTGCGGGCTACGCACCCCTGCACAGCGGCGAGGTACTGTCGCTGCGCAAGGTCTTGCCCTGGTGGGATTACCGGCGCGAGAAAACGCACCCATCGGCATTGAGCGCGCGCAAGGCCTGAAACCAGCCTTGCAGAAGCGTTTTCGCAGCTTCTCAGCTTCCCAACCCCGCGCGCCGGCCACGCGTTCACGAAGAAGCACGATTTTGGGTGATGAACTCGTCGTTTTTCAATTCTGTTTCTTGTGAGGTCGGGTGCGATGCAAACGGTTGCGCCAGTCCAGAGACCCTCACCCCAACCCTCGCCCCAAGGGGCGAGGGAGTGACAGCCCAAGCCGGTGCGGCACACGGGCCCGCCTCTTGCTCCCTCTCCTTCTCCTTCTCCTTCTCCCTCAGGTTGAAAGCAAGTTTGCGCCGGGCACGCACACGGGCCCGCCTCTTGCGCCCTCGCCCGCAGGTTGAAAGCAACGCTGCGCCGCGCATGCACACGGGCCCGCCTCTTGCTCCCTCTCCCGCTCTGGCGGGAGAGGGTTGGGGTGAGGGCAGGCCTCGCGCGCAGAATTTGACCTGATCTTTACGAATTTTCAGACAAAAAAGCCACCATCCCAGCGTGATACGGTCGTTGTCAGCTATTGATTAAGGACCACTCCGCACCCATCAGACGGCGCAGGAGCGAAAGCCGAAGAAGCCCGCATCCTCCCCCGGCCCGCTGAAGCCCCGGAACTTCGGGTGCTTCAGGCGCGCACGCGTCGCCCAGGAAGCGCCGCGTTGCACCCGGGCCTGGCCGAAATACGGCACGGAATAGTCCGCCCAGGGATCGGGCGTGAAGCCGGGGTACGGCTGGAAGCGGCTCGCCGTCCACTCGTGCACATTCCCCCAGTGGAAGCCGCGCCTTGCAACGGTGTGCGCCGCCAGCTCCCACTCCACCTCGTCGGGCAGGCGCCGGCCGGCCCAGCGGCACCAGGCGTCGGCCTCCCACCAGCTCACATGGGTGGCCGGGTGGTGGCCCGCCAGCCGCACCGGCTGGCCAAAACGACTTTGCAGCACCGCACCCGAACCGCCGAAACGCGCCACGCCGATCTGCTCCACATGGCGCGGCCCGCGCCGGCCGCCGCGGGCCGCCTGGGCCTGCAGCCACACCCAGCCTTCCGGGTGCCAAAGCTCTGGCCGGTCGTAGCCGCCGTCATCGACGAACTCGACGAACTGCGACCAGTTCACCGGCTGCGCATCGATCTCGAACTCGGGCACCGCTACCGTGTGCGCCCATTTTTCATTGTCAAAGACGAACCCGCCGGGCACGGAGCCCAGTGGCCAGCGCGTGGCCGGAACCCCCAGCGGTTCGCGCAGGCCCGCAATGCGGGGCGCCTCCAGTGCCAGCGACACGCCCAGGGTTTGCGCCAGCACCACCAGACGCTCGCCCACCTGGTCTTCATGGAACAGCGCCAGGCGGTAGAAATACAGGGGGTCGTCGTGCTCCGGCGTCCCGGCCAGAAGATCCAGCGTAATCTCCAGCGTCTCCAGCAGCCAGGCGCGCGTGGCGGCGAAGTCCGGCAGCACCGGCCCGCCGTGCAGGGGCATCACCGCAGGTTCCCGGGCCCACCAGAAATCCGCGTGGGGTTGAATGGACGCCAGACGCACCGGCTGTGCCGGGCAGCCTTGCCCCAAGGCGACCTGGGTGTTGCGGGCGATCCAGGATTCGGCAAACCAGCCCGCGTGCCCGGCCAGCCACACGGCCGCATCACCGCTGGCCATGGGCGCGCCGTCCCGTTGCGGCGCCTGGCGCGCGGTTTCGTGGCCTGCCAGCAGGCGCAGGGTGTGGTTGCGCGCGTCGATCAGGGCCAGCGAGAGCGTGTCGCGCCCGGCGTGGCGGATGGCGGGATCGTCGGCAGAAACGGTTTCAGGCATGGGGCGGTGGTCTCGGACACGCGCCTGACCGGTAAGTCCAACCGGCGCGTTGTTGCGTCATGAAGATGGCACCACAGAAGCCGGCGAACGCCATCGCGGGTTAACCCGCATCCCTGGGAATTTCAGGAAGCATCAAGAAATTTTCATGCCACGTTTCTGCCCCCGTACGCCTAAAATCGCCGGTCCCTTTGCGCTAAATCAATCGCCGGGCCACAAGCCCTGGGCCGAAAAATTAACGGAGAACACCATGACCCCACTACTTGGCCTGTCCAGACTGATCGACGCGATCAGCACCTGGGTCGGCAAACTCACCATGTGGCTGATCCTCGCCGCCACCCTCATCAGCGCCGGCAATGCCATCGTGCGCAAGGCCTTCAACATGAGCTCCAATGCCATGCTGGAAATCCAGTGGTACCTGTTTGCGGGCGTGTTCATGCTCGGCGCCGGCTACTGCCTGCTGCAAAACGCCCATGTGCGCATCGACTTCGTGTCCTCGCGGCTGACGGCGCGCATGCGCAACTGGATCGACATCGTGGGCATCATCGTGGTGTTGTTTCCGCTGTGTTTCCTGCTCATCGTCCTGAGCTGGCCGATGTTCACCCAGGCGCTGGCCTCCGGCGAGATGTCGTCCAACGCCGGCGGGCTGATCCGCTGGCCGGTGTACGCGCTGATCCCGGCCGGGTTCGCGCTGCTGATGCTCCAGGGCGTCTCGGAGCTGATCAAGCGCGTCGCCTTCCTGAAGGGGCTCGGCCCTGACCAGTTGTCGCACGAGGTGCACAAGTCCGACGACGAGAAGCTCATGGAAGAACTGGCGGCCCAGGTGGCCGCTGAGACCGCCGCCGCTGAGACCGCCGCCGCAACCGCCCGAAAAGGAGCCTGAACATGCAAACCACGTTTCTGGCCCAACAATTCGTTCCGCTGCTGTTCTGCGGCCTGTTTGCCTTGTTGCTGACCGGTTTTCCGGTGGCCTTTGCCCTGGCCGCCACCGGTCTGGGCTTCGGCCTGATCGGCATCGAGGCGGGCCTGTTCCCGCAGGCGATGTTCCAGGCGCTGCCGCTGCGCGTCTTCAGCATCATGCAGAACGACACCCTGCTGGCGATTCCGTTCTTCACTTTCATGGGCATCATCCTGCAGAAATCCGGCATGGCCGAGGACCTGCTCGAGACCGTGGGCCAGGTCTTCGGCCCGCTGCGCGGTGGTGTCGCCATCGCGGTGATTTTGGTGGGCGCGCTGCTGGCAGCCACCACCGGCGTGGTGGCTGCCGCGGTGATCTCGATGGGCCTGATCTCGTTGCCCATCATGCTGCGCTACGGCTACAGCCGGGTGCTGGCCACGGGCGCCATCACGGCCTCCGGCACGCTGGCCCAGGCCATTCCGCCCTCGCTGGTGTTGATCGTGCTGGCCGACCAGCTGGGCCGCTCGGTGGGCGACATGTATGCCGGTGCGCTGGTCCCCGGCCTGTTGCTGGTGGGCCTGTACCTGCTGTTTGTGGTGGCCGTGGCCATCTTCTTCCCGAAGATGGCGCCGGCATTGCCGATGGAAGCCCGCATTTACCGCGAGCCGAGTGGCGCATCGGGCCACCGGTCGCTGCTGGTGTTGCTGGTGATCTGCACGGTGGTGGGCGTGGCCTGGGCCCAGGTGCATGACAGCGCCTTGAAGTCGCTGCTGGATCGGCCCAATGCCGCACCCAAGGACGAGATCATCATCCTGTCGATGACCCTGGCCTCGCTCACGGCACTGGCCCTGTCGATGTTCAACCACATCACCAGGATGGGCCTGCTGTCACGCCTGGCCGAACAGGTGACGTTTGTGCTGATGCCGCCGCTGATCCTGATCTTCCTGGTGCTGGGCACCATCTTCCTGGGCGTGGCCACCCCCACCGAAGGCGGCGCCATGGGTGGCGTGGGCGCGCTGATCCTGGCCATGATCAAACGTCGCCTGACCTGGTCCCTGACCCATGAGGCCATGGACAGCACCGCCAAGCTGGCGTCCTTCGTGCTGTTCATCCTGATCGGCTCCACGGTGTTCAGCTTCACCTTCAATGCGGCCGACGGCCACATCTGGGTCGAGCACCTGTTCGACAAGGTGCCCGGCGGGCAGCTGGGCTTCCTGATCGTGGTGAACATCCTGGTGTTCATCCTCGGCATGTTCATCGACTTCTTCGAGATCGCGTTCATCGTGATCCCGCTGCTGGCGCCGGTGGCCGACAAACTGGGCATCGACCTGATCTGGTTCGGCGTGATCATCGCCATGAACCTGCAGACCTCGTTCCTGACCCCGCCCTTCGGTTTTGCCCTGTTCTACCTGCGCAGCGTGGCGCCGCGCAACGACTACAAGGACCGCGTCACCGGCGCACCGATCAAGGCGGTGACCACCATGGAGATCTACAGGGGCTCGGTCGCCTTCATCGTCCTGCAGCTGATCATGGTCGCCGCGATCATTGCGTACCCGGGCCTGGTGACCGGCAATATCGAGAAGACCAAGACCATCAGCGATGACGCGGTGATGCAGCAGCTCAACATGGGCATCCAGACCGACGCGCCCAACCCGATGTCAGGCCTGGAGCCCGCGCCGGCAGCGCCGTCCGACAACCCCAAGGACGACCCGATGAAGGCCCTGCAGGATGCTGCGGAGCGCGACAAGAACAAGTAGGAAAGAGGACCGGGTGACGGGCAGGCCGCAAGGCCTGACACGGTCACTCGCCGCGGAACACAAAAGAGGGCCACTGGCCCTCTTTTTTTACGGCGGTTGCAATTCCCAATACGGTGCGGCCAACCCCAGTTCGAACGGATCTCCGGACCTGCCAGCCAGGCCCCGACGATGGCAGGGCCGGCCTGCCCCCCTGAAACGCAACGCGCAGCCGCGATGCCCTGCGGCATTGCCGAGCGGCAAGGTCAAAAAAAACCGCGCCTTGGCGCGGTTTTTTGACAGGCCCACCGGGCCGTGCCGGTTTACAGCTTCTGCTGCTGCATGAAATCGTCGAAACCGGCTTCGGCAAAACGGAACCACAGGTTCTGGTCGCGGCGGAAGGCGCTGAGATCCTCATAGACTTTTTTCCAGGCCGGGTTCTTGGTGCTCAGGTCGGCATAGGTGTCCATCGAAGCCTTGAACGCCGTGTCCATCACTTCCTTGGGGAAACGGAACAGCTTGGTGCCGCCGGCGACCAACCGCTTGAGGGCGGCTGGATTGCGGGCGTCATAGCGCGACTGCATTTCGGTGTGGGCGTGGACGGCCGCCGATTCAACGATGGCCTTGTTCTCGGCGGACAGGCCGTTGAAGGCCTTGGCGTTGATGAAGAAGTCCAGCTGGGGGCCGCCTTCCCAGTAGCCGGGGTAGGCATAGAACGGCGCCACCTTGTTGAAGCCGAGCTTTTCGTCATCGTACGGGCCGATCCATTCGGCCGCATCAATCGTGCCTTTTTCCAGCGCCTGGTAAATTTCGCCGCCCGGGATGCTCTGGGCAATGCCGCCGAGCTTCTCGAAGATCACGCCGCTGAAGCCGCCGGTGCGGAACTTCACGCCCTTGAGGTCGGCCACGGACTTGATCTCCTTGCGCCACCAGCCGCCCATCTGCGCCCCGGTGTTGCCGCCGATGAAGTTGACGATGCCGTAGCCGGCATAGAACTCACGCATGAGCTTCATGCCGTTGCCCTCCATCATCCAGGCCGTCATCTGGCGGCTGTTCAGGCCGAAAGGAATGGCACAGCCCAGCGCAAAGGTCGGATCCTTGCCGAAATAGTAGTACGGCGCGGTGTGGGCCATTTCCACAGTGCCGTTCTGCACGGCGTCCACCTGGCCAAATCCGCCGACGAGTTCACCGGAGGGGTGCACCGAGATCTCGAACTTGCCGCCCGACATGGCCTTGACCTGCTTGGAGAACACATCGGCCGCGCCGAAGATGGTATCGAGCGCCTTCGGGAAGGCCGAGGTCAGACGCCAGCGGATAGCGGCCTGAGCGTGCACGGCCGGTGCAACACCTGCCGCCAGAACGCCGGCAATGCCGGCGTGTTTGATAACGGAACGACGATCCATAAGTTCACTCCAAAGAATTGATGATTGACCCGGACAGGCAAGACCCACCGGAGACTCTAGAAGTCAACCGGGATTGTAGGAAGTTGCAGACTTGATCCAGGGCGGGTTTTCCCTCGGGGAAATCCCTGAATTCCGGAAGATTTGCGCTGCGGCAGAGGCACTGCAGCAGGCGCGGATGCTTATTCAATCCAGGGCTGAAAATAATTCATGCCGCCGGCCGCGCGAGGGGCCGTCGCGGCGCTTCAGGCGACAGCCTTGAGCGCGGGCCGGGCGGCTTCCATCAGCGCCGGGTAGCGCTTCACGATCGACGCCTCAATGCCGGCCGCGTCGAGCCCCTGCATCGCCAGCAAGCGGGCCGGGTCGCCATGTTCGATGAACCCGTCGGGCAGGCCCAGCTGCAGCAGCGGCATGACCACGCCCGCGGCCTGCAGCGCCTCGCCCACCGCGCTGCCGGCGCCGCCCATGATGGCGCCCTCCTCGACGGTCACCAGGGCCTCGTGCCCGGCCGCGACACGGAGCAGCAGTTCGACATCCAGCGGCTTGGCCCAGCGCATGTTGACCACGGTGGCATTGAGCTTTTCCCCCGCCCGCAGCGCCGGGTACAACAGGGTGCCAAAAGCCAGAATGGCAATACCCTTGCGCGCGCCCTCGATCGCGCCCTCGCGCACGCGACGCACCTCCCCCTTGCCAAACGGCAGCGCCGCCAGGCCCGGATCCGTAGCCACGCCCGCACCGGCGCCCCGCGGGTAACGCACGGCGACCGGATGGTCCCGCTCAAACGCGCTGGACAGCAACTGGCGGCACTCGCGTTCGTCCGCCGGACAGGCCAGCGCCATGTTCGGGATGCAGCGCAGGAAGGGGATGTCGTAGGCGCCGGCGTGGGTGGCGCCATCCGCGCCGACCAGGCCGGCGCGGTCCAGGGCAAACACCACCGGCAGGTTCTGGATCGCCACGTCGTGGATCAGCTGGTCGTAGCCGCGCTGCAGGAAGGTCGAATAGATGGCCACCACCGGCTTGAGCCCTTCGCAGGCCAGCCCCGCGGCAAACGTCACCGCGTGCTGCTCCGCAATGCCCACGTCGTAGTAGCGCGCCGGAAAGCGCTTCTCGAACTCGACCATGCCCGAGCCCTCGCGCATGGCCGGCGTGATGCCGACCAGCCGTGGATCTTTTTCCGCCATGTCGCACAACCACTGGCCAAAGATCTGGGTGAAAGTGGCCTTGGGCGCCGACGCCGGGGCCACCAGGCCCACGGCGGGATCAAACTTGCCCGGGCCGTGGTAGGCCACCGGATCAGCCTCGGCCAGCTTGTAGCCCTGGCCCTTTTTGGTGACCACATGCAGGAACTGGGGGCCCTTGAGCTGCTTGATGTTTTCCAGCGTCGGGATCAGCGACTCCAGGTCGTGCCCATCGATCGGGCCGACATAGTTGAAGCCGAATTTCTCGAACAGCGTGGCCGGCACCACCATGCCCTTGGCGTGCTCCTCCAGCCGCTTGGCCAGCTCGAACAGGGGCGGGGCCACCTTGAGCACGTTCTTGCCCACATTCTTGGCCGCCGAATAGAACTGCCCGCTCATCAGCTGGGCCAGGTAGCGGTTCAGCGCGCCCACCGGCGGGCTGATCGACATGTCGTTGTCGTTCAGGATCACCAGCAGGTTGCAGTCTTCCACGCCGGCATTGTTGAGCGCCTCGAAGGCCATGCCTGCTGTCATGGCGCCGTCGCCGATGATCGCCACGGCATGGCGTGCTTCGCCTTTTTGCCGGGCCGCCACGGCCATGCCCAGTGCCGCCGAAATGCTGGTCGACGAGTGCGCCGTGCCAAAGGTGTCGTAGCGGCTCTCGGCGCGCTGGGGAAAGCCGCTGAGGCCGCCGAGCTGGCGCAGGGTCGGCATGCGGTCACGCCGGCCGGTCAGGATCTTATGCGGATAGGTCTGGTGCCCGACATCCCACACCAGGCGGTCTTCCGGCGTGTTGAACACGTAGTGCAGCGCGACGGTGAGCTCCACCGTGCCGAGGTTGGAGCTGAGGTGTCCGCCGGTGCGCGAAACATTGTCGAGCACGCAGGCCCGCAATTCGTCCGCCACGCTCTGGAGCCGGTCGCGCGGCAGTCGGCGCAGGTCGGCCGGGTCGTTGATGGTATCGAGCAGCGAAGTCATGTCTTTTGGGGTCTCTTC
>JAABRA010000400.1 GCA_011391155.1 Burkholderiales bacterium | reverse complement strand
CTTGTCCAGCACGCCGGGCGTATTGGTCAGCAGCACCAGCTTCTCGGCCTTGAGCACGATGGCCAGCTTGCCCGCCACCACGTCGGCGTTGATGTTGTAGCTTTCGTTGTGCTCGCCAAAGCCGATCGGACTGATCACCGGGATGAACTGGTCGTCCTGCAGCGCCTTCACCACCGCGGGGTCGATCGACACGATGTCGCCCACCTGGCCCACGTCGTGCTCGATCGACGGGTCCTTGTTGTCCAGCATCTTCAGCTTCTGGGCGCGGATCAGGCCGCCGTCGCGCCCGGTCAGGCCCACCGCCTTGCCGCCGGCCTGGTTGATCAGGCCCACGATGTCCTGCTGCACCTCGCCGGCGAGCACCCATTCGACCACCTCCATGGTCTCGGCGTCGGTCACGCGCATGCCCTGGACGAATTCGCCCTTCTTGCCCAGGCGCTTCAGCGCGGTCTCGATCTGCGGTCCGCCGCCGTGCACCACCACCGGGTTCATGCCGACCAGCTTGAGCAGCACCACGTCCTCGGCAAAGTCGGCCTGCAGTGCCGGGTCGGTCATGGCGTTGCCGCCGTACTTGATGACCAGGGTCTTGCCGTGGAACTTGCGGATGTACGGCAGCGCCTGGGCGAGGATCTCGGCCTTGTCGCGCGGGGTGACGTGGGAGAGCGGGGAATTTTCGGGCAGGCTGTGGGGCATGGTGGGTCCAATCACTGAATCAGGACGAAGGGAAAACCGGCTGACTCCGCCGGGTGTTCCTGGGATTGTAGGGTCGCCTGCGGCGCCGGGTGGCCGCCTGCCGGCATCGGCGCCGCAGCGGCCACCCACCACCGGCTACCCCCGTTCGAGCACGGTTTTCAGCGAGCCCCCGTCGACGCGAAGGCTTTGTGGCTTCAGGCCGGCGCGCGCAAAGATGCGCTGATATTCGTCCAGCGAAAAAACCTGCTCGTTGATGCCCTTGGCCAGGTCCCGGACGGTCTCCGCGCCGTCCAGCGAATCGCCGACCGGCTCGCACATCACAAAAATCACGCCGCCGGGCCGCAAAAGCCGGGCCAGGGCCAGCAGCAGCGAGTCGGGCTCGGGGAAATGGTGCAAGGCGCTGAAGATGGCAATCGCGTCGAACTGCGCCGGCATGAACGGCGGGTCAAAGGCATCGGCGCAGACAAAACCCAGCCGCTCCACGAAGCGCTGGCGAAAGTAGAGGCTGCCCAGCTCCAGCATGGGGGCGCTGATATCCACCGCCAGCACGTCCAGGTCGAGCTGCCAGGCCGTCTGGGGATGCGTGCCCGAGCCCACCTCCAGCAGGCGCAACCCGCTGCGCCCGGTTTCTCGCACCCAGTCGCCAATGATCTGCGTGCCCAGCGCGTGATCCGCGCCATAGTCAAGACCCTGCGGATTCACCACCGGCAGCACCGGCGCGTCGCGCCACGGCAAGCGCGCGGCAAAGTCGCGCCAGACGGACAACCACGCCGGGCGCACCACCAGGGGTATTTCCAGGCCCGCGGCCTGCGGCAGCCACCGCCCGCCATCGGCAAGGCCGATGCACAAATGCCAGGGTCCGGGCCGCCGCGGCGCCGTCAGGCGCAGGGGCAGGGTGATGCAGCCTCCCTGCGGCGCAATGTCCACGGGAAAGGAAAAGTCGCCTGCGGGCACGGTCGAACCATCTTGCCCGCGCCAACGCGCTGACAGCGTCCGCGGCACTTCGGTGCGCGACGACCACGGATGCGCACCCACGTTCTGCACCCGCACGTTGGCGCAAAAGGGCGCTCGCGCCGGAACCCGCTCGCCAAAATAGTGGCGGACAAAACCGATGCGCGCGTCCCGGTTGGACTGCGGCGCCGGCGGCGGCAAGGTCGCCGCAACCGGTGCCGGCGAAAAGCGATCGATCAGATCCCGGATTTCCGCGCTCAGCGCCAGGTTGTCGCACGCCAGCACTTGCGAGCGCTGGACGATGTCCCGGACCCGGTCCCGCACGTCGTCGCCCTCGCCCAGGTCCAGCGAGCGGACCAGCGTCGCGACGAGTTCGTCATCGCTTTCCGCATCCCATGGCGTTTCGCCCCCCGGGCCGCGGCCAGCCGTGTACTGGTTGAAAAAATCCGGCACCTGGTTGCGCACCGGCCAGGTGGCGTCACAGGCGCCGCATGCAACGCCCTCCGGCAACAAGTCCAGTCGCGCACTGCCGCAATGCAGGCATTTGAAGACGCCTTCGTGCATCCACCTCGCCAGCAGCGAGGAGGGCCCAATTGCCGTGGAGGTCATGGAGAAGCTGCGCCCTTCGGCTCAGCGGCCCAGCCAGGCGTTGGTTTCCGCGATGCCGTCGCGCGCACCGGCACCCGCCAGCGCGAACAGGCGGATGCGCGAGATCAGGTACACATAGCGGGCCTGCGCCAGGTCGCGCAGCGTGAGTTGCCTCTGCTGCTCGGCGTACAGCACATCCGACAGGGTGCGCGCGCCGGCCTGGAACGACTTGCGGCTGGACAGCAGCAGCTGCTCGGCCGACAGCGCCGCCTGCTCCAGCGCCTTCACGCGCGTCACGCCTTCGGTTACGCCGCGGAATTCCTTGTGCACCCGCACCCCCAGATCCCGGCGGGTGGCTTCCAGCGTCTCCTCGGCCTGCTGCTGCTGGGCCAGCGCCTGGCGCACGGTCGAGCTCACGTAGCCGCCCGCATACAGCGGCACCGTCACCTGCACGCCAATGGTCTTGTTGGTGTACGACGAATTCGGCGTGTTCACGTTCTCGCTGGAGCTGTAGATGTACTGCGCCACCGCATCCACCGTGGGGTAATGCCCGCCCTGGGCCTTCTTCACTTCCAGGCGGGAGGCTTCCACGCGCGCTTTCAGTGACAGGATCTCCGGGTTTGCCGTCTCGGCCCGCTGGATCCAGTCTTCGAGCAGGGCAGGCGTGGGCGGCAACAAAGGCATTCGGGCGACATTCAGCGGCTCCAGCGTGTCGACCGGCTGGCTGATCAACACCTCCAGTTGCCGCCGCGTGAATTCCAGATGCTGCCTCGCCTCGACTTCCTGGGCCAGCGTCATGTCCAGCTTTGCCTGCGCCTCGTCGATGTCGGTTCGCGTGCCGGAGCCGGCGGCGAAGGTTTTGCGGGCCACGTCGAGCGCCGTCGTCATGAAGGTCTTCTGCGCCAGCACCAGTTCGAGCTGGTCCCGGGCCAGCAAGGCCTCCAGATACGCCCCGCTGACGCGCATGCCGAGGTTCTTGAGCTCGCGCTCCAGCACGGCATTCACGTCATCGACCACGTACTTGGCCTGTTCGTAGGTGTCCCACACGGGTTTGCGAAACAGGGGCTGGCGCAGTGTCAGCGTGTCGTTGTCGCTGAGGTAGGAGTCCTGGAAGGTGGTCGGGATCCCCAGCGCGTTGGGCTGGCTGCGGTTCAGGTTGTTGTTGAAGCGGGAGCCGCTGAACGACAGGTTGGGCAGCAGCTGGGCGCGCGCCTGCGGCAGGCGTTCGCGCCCGGCGTCGGCCGCCGCCCGCGCCGCGCGTACCGTGGCATCCTGCGTCAACGCCGTGTCATAGGCCTGCAGCAGGTCGATGGACCAGGCCGGCGCGGCAACCAGGGCGCCCGCCAGGGCCGCCAGCACGGTCTTGCGGAAAGGGGTCATGGCTTCATTCCTCCTTCATGGACGCCGCCATGCGCTTGGTCAGCGGATGCAGCAGGTAGGTCAGCATCGAACGGCCACCGGTCTTGATGATCACCTCCGCCGGCATACCGGGATGCATCTCGCGCTTGCCCAGGGTCTTCATGCCCTCAGGCGTCACGGCAATGCGGGCGAGGTAATAGGTGATCTGCGGATTCGCGGGATCGGACAGCAAGTCACCTGAGACCGACCCCACCTTGCCCTCCACCACCAGTTGCGGCGAGTGGGCAAATGCGGAGAACCGGATATCGACCGGCAGGCCGGTGGTGACCTTGTCGATCAAATTCGGGGGGATCCGGGCCTCCAGCAGCAGATCCTGGCTGACGGGCACGATATCCATGAGCTTCTGGCCCGCCTGCAGGACGCCGCCGACCGTCTGCATGGCCAGCCCGACGACCTGGCCGGTCGCTGGCGCCTTGATCTCCACCCGGCCCAGCTCGGCGGTCACCGCCACCAGCTTTTCCTCGTCGGACTGCACTTCACGGGTCACTTCGCCGAGTTGTCCTTCCACTTCCTTGCGGTATTCCTGCTGGCGCATCAATCCGCGAAGACGCAGTTCAGCGATAGAACGACGGGTGCGCCCGATATTACCGACCAGTTCCGCATTGGACGACGTGGACTCGGCGACCATGCGTTCGAGCTCCAGCTGCCGGTTGCGCGGGGCATACCCCTCCTGGACCAGCCCGCGGGTATTGTTGAGTTCCTCCGTCAGCAGGGCCAGCTGGCTGCGCCGGCTGGGCAGCATCGTCTCATAGGTCTGCAGCATCACCTCCTGGCCCTGGACGCTTTCCTCGATCGCCTGCACCTCGGCGCGCACGGCGCTGCGCCGGGCCACCAGCAACTGCTGCTGGGTGGCGACCTGCGTGGCAATCATGGGATCGCTGCTGGCGGCCTTGAGGTCGGGGTGCATGACGTACGGCCCGGTCCCGCCCTGCTCCGCGAGCAGGCGGCCCTGCATGGCGCGCAGGCTCAGGTAACGCTGGCGCACGGCCTGGTAGCTGGCCCGGGTGGCAGCTTCATCCAGGCGGGCCAGCGTCTGTCCCTCCTTCACAGATTCGCCCTCGCGAACCAGCATCTCCTTGATGATGCCGCCGGTTGGATGCTGGACTGCCTTGCGCTTGGTGTCGATGCTCACCGACGCCTGGGTCGGCACGCCCTCGTCGAGCGGCGCCAGGCTGGCCCAGAGCAGGAAGCCGCCAAAACCGATGCCCAGCGCCCACAGGCCGAAGCGCGTGGCGCGCCCGGTATGCGCCGCGGCGTCATCAGGAGTCTGCGTCGGGGCGGCGCCTGGGCCCGCCTGTTTTTCGTTGGTTTGGTTCTCGTTCGCCATGACGTTCTCGGAAAAATCGTTACAGGGTGGGATGGCTCATGCGGCCAGGGCCGGACCGGCCGGGGCCCGGGGTGCCGGTGTTGTTGCAGGCACGGTCGCCTTCAAGGCTTCCAGTACCCTGTCGCGCGGGCCGTCCATCTGAATCCGGCCATTACGCAGGATCACCAGGCGGTCGGCCGCCATGATGGAGCCGGTCCGGTGGGTGACCATCACGACCGCCTTGCCGCGGGTTTTGAGCTCGCGCAGCGCGGACACCAGCGCGATCTCGCCGGCTTCGTCCAGATTGGAATTAGGCTCATCCAGCACGATCAGCGCCGGCTCGCCGTACACCGCACGCGCCAGGCCGATGCGCTGGCGCTGCCCGCCGGAGAGCAGGTTGCCGGCCTCGCCCATCGGCGTGTCGTAACCCTTGGGGAAACGCAGGATCATCTCGTGCAGGCCGGCCATGCGGGCCGCTGCGATGATCTTGTCGGAATTGACCTCGCTGAACCGGCAGATGTTCTCGGCGATGGTGCCGTCGAACAGCTCCACGTCCTGCGGCAGATAGCCGATGTGCGGGCCCAGCTCGGTGCGGCTCCAGCCCGAGAGCGGGCGCTCGTCCAGCAGCACCTCCCCCGAAACCTGGGGCCAGATGCCCACCATCACGCGCGCCAGCGTCGATTTGCCCGAGCCCGAGGGGCCCAGGACCGCCGTCACGGTGCCCGGTTCCACCTCCAGCGTGATCTGCTTCAGGATCGGCTCCTCGCGTCCCTCGGCCACGGCCGACACCTCGCGCAGCGTGAGCTGGCCGGTCGGCGGCACGCGGCTGAGCGCAGGGTCCCGTTCCGGAAAATCGCCCAGCAGGCGCTCCAGCCGCTCGAATGCCGAGCGCGCGCCCAGGAAGGCCCGCCAGGTCGACACCAGCTGGTCGATCGGCGCCAGCGCGCGCGTGGTCAGCACATTGGACGCGATCATGGCGCCGGGGGAGATCTCGCCGTTGATGACCAGCAGCGCCCCCGCGCCCAGCGCCAGCGACTGCTGGCTGTAGCGGATGACCTTGCTGTAGGCGGTGATGCGGTGGACGATGCCCTGCGCATCCGCATTCAGCGCCATGAAGCCCTGGTGCCGAAGGCTCCAGCGCTGGCGCAGGTTGCCGAACATGCCCATGCTCTCCAGCACCTCGGCGTTGCGCAGCTTGCTCTGGAGGTACTGCTGCACGTCGCCCTGGGCCTCGTTGGCGGCCTCCGACGGCGCGACGGTCTGGCGGTGGCCCAACCAGGCCAGTGCGGCCTGGATCAGCGCGAAGACAATCGCCAGCCAGCCCAGGTAGGGGTGCATCAGGAACAGCACGCCGATATAGATCGGCACCCAGGGCGTGTCGAAAAACGCGAAGATGCCATTGCCCGTGAGGAACTGCCGGATCATCGTGAGATCGGTGAACGCGCGCGCCGGGCTCGCGCCCGACTCGTTCAGGCTGGCCTCGAAACTCGCATTGAACACCCGGGTGCTGAGCTGCTGGTCCAGCCGCACCCCCGCGCGCACCAGCACCCGCGAGCGGGACCACTCGGCCAGCGCCATGACCATGAACAGGAACAGCGCCACCAGCGACACCGCCAGCAGCGTCATCTCGCTGCCACTGGCCAGCACCCGGTCATAGACCTGCAGCATGTACAGCGTGGGCGTGAGCATCAGCAGGTTCGCCACCATGCTGAAAAGTCCCACCACCAGAAATTCGCGGCGGAAGGCCCACAGGGTGGACGTCAGCTCGCTGCGCGCAAAAAAACCGGGTTTGTTCATGGTCCTGGGCTCGCTCTCGTTCATCTCGTCACCACCATGGCGCCAGCTCCCGCCGGCGGGGCCTTGGGCGCTGCGGCCTGCTGGCTGGCTTTCTTCAGCTCGGCCAGCACCTCGTCGCGGGGCCCGAAAGCCTGCTGCTGGCCTTCGCGCAGCACCAGCAGCTTGTCGGCCACCGCCAGAATGCTGGTGCGATGCGTCATCACGATGAAGGTCGTGCCCTCGGCCTTGCGCTGGTTGATGGCCGCCGCCAGGGCGGCATCCCCCGCCTCATCCAGGCTGGAGTTGGGCTCGTCCAGCACCACGAAGACCGGGTCGCCGTACAGGGCCCGCGCCAGCGCCACGCGCTGGCGCTGGCCGCCGGACAAAATGGCGCCCTCGCGGCCCACCGGCGTGTCGTAGCCCCGGGGCAAGCTGCTGATGTACTCGTGCATGCCCACCGCGCGGGCGGCCGCCTCGACCTTCGAGGAGCTGCCGTCGCCAAAGCGCGCAATATTCTCGGCCAGCGTGCCCTCCAGCAACTCCACGCCCTGGGGCATGTAGCCCACGTGCGGGCCCAGCTCCTGCTTGTCCCAGCTGAAGATATCCACGCCATCCAGCCGGACCTTGCCCCCCAATGCGGGCCAGACCCCGACCAGCAGGCGCGCCAGCGTGGTCTTGCCGGACGCCGACGGACCGATGACCGCCAGCACCTCGCCGGGCGTCACGCTGAACTGGATGCCGCGCACGATGGCCACGTTGCCGCCCGGCGCACCGGCCACCAGCCCCTCCACGGCCAGTGCACCGCGCGGCGGCGGCAGCGCCATGGCGGGCGGGCTGGCGGGCAGCTGGGTCAGCAACTGGTCCAGCCGGCCCCAGGCGTCGCGGGCCCCGACCACCGTGCGCCACTGCGAAACGATCTGCACCAGCGGCGCCAGGATGCGCCCCCCCAGCACGGAGGCCACGATCATCATGCCGGCCCCGCCAGCCAGCTCATTGCGCAGCATGAGCCAGGCGCCCAGCCCGAGCAGCAGCGAGCTCATGATCTGCTGAAACGACTTGGTGCCGGCCTGGAAAAAGGCCGCTGACTCCGAGGCCACGGCCTGCTGCTTGAGGAACTCACGCTGCAGCTCCATCCAGCGCTTGTGAATGTCACGCAGCATGCCCATGGCCTCGATCACCTGCGCATTGCGCAGCGAGGTGCTGGCGTACTGCTGCGCACCGATGGCCGCCCGGTTGGCCTGGGTCATGGGGGGCTGGGTGCTGCGCTCGTTGAGCCAGGCCAGCAAGGTCTGCACCACGGCGCCGGCCAGCGCCGACCAGCCCAGCACCGGACTGATGGCAAACACCAGCACCAGGAACACCAGCGATACCGGTGACTCCATGATCGCCAGCACCACGGGCGACGGCAGGAAATCGCGCAGCGTCTTGAAGTCGGTCATCGGCTGCGCGGTACCGCCCGCCACCCGCCTGAGGTTGGCGGCGAAGATGGCGTCGAAGATGCGGCCGGACAGCTTGCCGTCCAGCTCGCGGCCCGCCTCGGCCATGACCTCGGTACGCGCCCAGTCCAGGACTTCCATCACCACAAAGGCCGCCAGCACGAGGATGGTGAGCATCCACAGCGTGGTGTGACTGCGGCTGTTGACCACCCGGTCGTAGACCTCCAGCATATAGCCCGTGGGAGCCAGCAGCATCAGGCCGGTGGCCAGGCTGAAGCCGGCGGCCCTGACGAAATACGGTCGGAGAGCGTGCAAAGCCAGGCTCAGCTCTGACGGGGGTTTACTGGCGCTCATGGTGCGATTTCCTCAACCTTGACGTAATCGGGAATGGACGGGTGCCCTTGCGCAATGGCGGACTCGGGCTCGGTCTCGGTCTGGGCCGGGTCACCCGACAGGGCGGCCTCGTTGTCGAGCTGGAAGACCAGCTCGAACCCGCCCGAGCCATTGCGCGCCAGCACGATCTCGCGCAGCTTGCCGGTCCGCAGGGCGTTTTCGGCTTCCGGGCGCAGGGTCAGCGCAAAGTAGATGCGGCCGTCCAGCGTGTACATGGATAGCTGCCCGGGTTTCAGGCTCAGCGTATGCCGGTCGAAATAGACCGGGCAGTCGTCCGAGAATTTGAGCAGCGGCAGCGGGCCGCCGCCCAGGCGCTCCAGATTGAACGGGCTGCCCGGCGTCTGGAACACCATCCGGCAGGACCGCGAGACCGAGTAGATCGCATTGCAGACCATCTGCGAGCCCATGTCGGGAAACTGCTCCCGCAAAGTACGGTAGGCCAGATGGTGCAAGGCCACCCGGTTCCAGACGCGCGTGCGCTGCACCACCGGTGTGAGCGCATTGCACACCTGCGCAAAACCCTTCTGGAGGGCGCGCAGCCGCTCCACCTGCAGCGGTGTGGCGTCGAGGGGAATGCGCAGCACGGAATTCATATCGGCGCCGAGTGTAGCAGAGTCCTATATGAAGTTCATATAGGATCAATAAAATGCCAAAGCCAAAACACGCTTCACCGAAAAGCCAAGGTCCGACTGGTTGAAAGGCCCGATGGCCTCGTGGTCGAGCATCGCCGGTTCGAACGGCAGCACCTGAAAACCCCGGTTTTCCGAAAAAATAAACTTTTTTGGCCTCTTCCCAGCGTCAAATGGTCATATATAGCTATAAAAAAAGGACCGAATAACGGTCCCTTTATATGGGCCGGATGGCCTCTCGAAGGGTCAGGCCTTCTGCAGCGCGTTCTTGAGCGCCTGGACATAGGCGCCGCGGGCGGTCTGCACCATGGCGGTCTGCTGGCGCAGGCGGACGATTTCCTGGTCGGTGACCCGCACATTGGCCAGCTGGTTGCGGGCCTCTTCACTGATCTTGTCGATGGGGTAATCGACGCCATCAAAAGTCAGGATGCCGGTGGCGGGCTGGGTGGCAACGGGGTTCGGCGCAGTGTTTTCGGTCATGAACAAATCCTGGGTGAGTCAAATAGAGCCGCCATTGTAGGCGCCTGGCGGCACCGCCGACCGGCCCGGTGGCTCCCGCTACTGCGCAAGCTCCTTGATGAAGCCCTGCAGCAGCGCCGTCATGTCGTTCAGCAGCACGTCGTCCGCCGGGTGCCGCTCCGCCATTTTTGCGCAGTGCACCGACAGGCGGTAGAGCAGGTCACGCCGGGCGCCGGAATGCACCATGCTCTCGATCCAGCCCGCCACGCAATAGCGTTCGCCGCGGGTCACGGGCTGGACTTCATGCACCAGGGTGCTGGGGTACAGCACCAGGCTACCCGCCGGCAACTTCACCGCCACCTCGCGGTAGGGCAACTGGAAACGCAGCGCGCCGCCCTCGTAGGATTCCGGTGGGGCCAGGAACAGGGTGTAGGAAATGTCGGTGCGCATCGGCCAGCCGTGCATGCCCGCCATGCGGGCCATGTCGACATGTTCGCCGTAGGACTCGCCCTCGCCCGCCAGGTTGAAGATCGGCACCGAGAAGAAGCGGGGGTGCGTCCAGGCCAGCACGTGGGGGTGCTGCTGCAGGGCGCTGATCACCTGCCCGGCGATCTCGTCCCGCGCCGGGCACCATTGTGCCTGGCGGTTGTTCTTGCGCAAGGCGGCCACGCCGCTGGC
Source organism: Burkholderiales bacterium (assembly GCA_011391155.1). Lineage (GTDB taxonomy): Bacteria > Pseudomonadota > Gammaproteobacteria > Burkholderiales > Burkholderiaceae_C > JAABQG01. Next base: position 2,202 of record JAABRA010000400.1, on the reverse strand, counting down.
GCTGGGCTTTCCCCCGGAATACGTCAGGGCGCGCACGCGCTCGAACAACGCTGCAGCCTGCTTCGCATCAAACAGCGTGAAAGTCTGGAACATGGTGAAACTCCGGGTCAGGGGTCAGGGGTCAGGGGGGCCGTTGGCTGGCCCGGTCCGCCCGGCTGCGCCGCACCTTCCGCCAGCGCCAGCAGCACCCGCTGGCGGTAATGCGCCAGGATACGGCGCAGCTCAGTGCGGTCCTCGCCGCGAAAGACCCGCTGCTCCTGCGCCGCCTGCTCGGCCACCTGCACAAACAAGGCACCCTCCTCCCGCGTCATCGTCGGTCGCTCGCAAAATCCCTTCAGCAGCACGCGGCACATCGCGCCCGTCAACTCGGGGAAGTACAAGGGCAGGATCATTTCGCGCACCCGGGTCTTCTCGGCATCGACGCCCGTGCGATCCTGCGTGATATTGCCCGGATGCCGGCGGTACAGGAGCAGGTCTTCCTGCAAGCCGTGAAAACTCGCGCCCAGGCGCATCATTTCCACAAAGAAACGGTGATCCTGGTCGCGCGGCATGTTGGCGTCGTACTGCAGGCGATGCGCCCGCACGAAGTCGCTGCGCAACATGGCGGTCGGGTTGATGATGGCCGAGTCGACCAGCAGCAGGCGCGCCTTGATCAGGCCATCCGATTGCGGGTAGCGCATGGGGCCGCGGCGGCCGTCCTTGCGCAGCTTCACCGCGTTGGAGCCGCACACGGTGAGCGCGGGGTGGGCCTGCATCCAGGCGAACTGCCGCTCCAGGCGCCGTGGCAGGGCCACGTCGTCGGAATCCATCAACGCCATGTAGGGGGCACGGGCCGCGCGCAGGGCCGCGTTACGCGCCGTGCTGACGCCCAGGTTCACCGGCAAGGCGATGATGCGGATGCGCGGATCCTGGAAACTTTCAACGATCGCCTGCACCGGTGGCGAGACGCCGTCGAGCACCACCAGCAGCTCGAAATTCGCGAACGACTGGTTCAGGATCGACGCGATGGCCTCGGCCAGGAAGGCCGCGCGGTCGCCGACGGGAAAAATGACCGAGATGGCGGGCGTCATGGAGTTCGGCAGGCCGGCGGCGCTTTCAGACCACCCGCAGGGCCTTCAGGATGGGCAGCTGCTTCTGGGCGAAATCTTGCGCGTCCCGGGTCAATTCCGCAAGATTCTCCTCGGCGGTCTCCAGGGTTTTGCCGTCCTTCAGCATTTTCTGCCCCTGGAGCTCCAGCACCCTCCAGGCCGCCCGGGCCCATTCGGCGGGCTGGGTCTTGCCCAGGCTCAGGGCCAGCAGGAACATCTGGCGGCAGCGCCCCACATTGACGCCGCCGCCCGTGACCGGGCTGGCCAGACAGACCACCTCGCCGGTGGCCTGGGCCTTGCGGATCAGATGGGCGTTGAGGGCGTCGGTGTGCGGCCGGGCCTTGAGGGTTGCCGCCTCAGCTTGCGCAATGGCCAGGTCTTCGGCGCCCAGGAGCAGGACCACGACTTCGCGGATCTGCGCAAAGGCGACGCCCTGCCCCTGAAGGCTCGCCTCGATCTGGCCCAGCGTCCGGGGCTGATGGTCGGCGAGGAGATCCAGCACGGCGCCCAATGCCGCGCCACCCAGCGTGACCTCGCCCAGGCTGCCGTGGAAAGTGAGGCTGACATCGGCACGGTGGGTGGTGAGCACCACGGACTGGGCGCGCAACCCGGTTGCCTGGTCCAGCGCCGGCAGCTTGCGCGCTCCCTTCACCCAATAGTCGCGGCGAAACTGGCAGTTGGTCAGGAAGTCGCGCACACCCTCGCGGAAGGTGGCATCGGGGATCTCCTTCAGGAACTCCTGCTGCTCGGGGGTCAGGTTGATCCGGTCCGCATGGCCCAGGTAGTCTGCCGGGCAGGCGTACTGGAGTTTTGCGGGTTCGAGCCAGCCTGCCATGGCCGAAAAGTGCATGGGATGCCAGTTTCCATTGAAGAATTCATGCACCAGGTAACGCCGGTCCTTCGCCTTGAGCCGCTTGAGGCGGTTCGTTACCCCCGGGTTTTCCGCCACGAACCGCGGGTTCGTGGCCATCAGCCGGTCGACAAATTCGAGCGCGCTGTCGGCGCGGCCCAGTAGTCCGCTGCTGCGCGGCGACATCGTTTCGGCGTGCTCGGCCAGCAGGTGGCGCACTGGCGCAAAGGCGGCCCACCCGGGCATGGTGTTGTAGCTGACGTA
>JAABRA010000399.1 GCA_011391155.1 Burkholderiales bacterium | reverse complement strand
CACGCTGGGATGGGGTGGTTTTGACGCCTATTTTTTCAAATGGCTGGCCCCGGGGCTGCCGGATGAGCTGGCCCGGTGGTCCGGCGATTTTTCACGCGACGCCGGCACCGTCGATGGCAAGGGCAGCAACAACTGGGTGGTGGCCGGCAGCCGCACCGTCAGCGGCAAGCCGCTGCTGGCCAACGACCCGCACCTGGCCCTGAGCGCGCCGGCCATCTGGTATTTCGCCAGCCTGCAGGCGCCGGCCAGCCGCGCCGCGGACGGCAGCGCGGTGCCGGGCGTCAACGTCATTGGCGCCACGTTTCCCGGTTTGCCCTTCGTGGTGCTGGGGCGTACCGACAAAGTGGCCTGGGGCGTGACCAACACCGGCCCGGACGTGCAGGACCTCTACCTCGAGCAGATCAACCCGGCCAACCCGAAGCAGTACCGGACGCCCGATGGCTGGGCCGATTTCAAGAGTCGCACCGAGGTCATCCAGGTCAAGGGCAAGCCCGACGTATCCGTGGTGCTGCGCGAAACCCGCCACGGGCCGGTGCTGAGCGATGCGCAGGCCTTTCACGCCGAGCTGCTGGACCTGGGCCGATACGTGATCGCCCTGCGCTGGAGCGCGCTGGACGCCGACAACCACACCATCGTGGCCGGCATCGAATCCAACCGCGCCCAGTCAGTGGACGAGCTGCTCCTGGCCTACTCGCACTGGCATTCGCCGATGCAGAACGCGGTGATGGCCGACGTCAGTGGCCGGATCGCCTACAAGGCGGTGGGCAAGGTGCCGCTGCGCCGTGCCGACAACGACATCCGCGGCATGGCGCCATCGCCAGGCTGGGAGGCTCGCTACGACTGGGCCGGCTGGATTCCCTATGCCGAGACGCCGCAGGACGACCCGGCCGTGACGGCGGCGAAGGGCTGGCACGCCACGGCGAACCAGCGCATCACGCCGCCAGGTTATCCGCATTTCATGGGCCAGGACTGGCACGATCCTTATCGCTTCGATCGCATCGAGCAGTTGCTGGCCGCCACGCCGAAGCTGGACGTGGCAGCCATGCAACGCATTCAGGGCGACCAGTTGTCGCTGGCGACCCAGCGGTTGCTGCCGGTTCTGCAAAAGACCGCCTCGAACCATTCGCTGGCGGCTGCCGCCCAGGCGCAACTCAAGGGTTTTGACGCGGTGATGCGCGCCGACAGCGCCGCAGCGCTGGTCTTCGCGGTCTGGGCCGACGAACTCACCCGCGCCCTGATCGAGCCGCAATTGGGCCAGGAGCGCTTCAAGGCCTTGTACGGCAAGCGGCATTTCCGGCTGGCGGTGGAAGGCATCCTGGCGCGCAACGACGCCGGGTGGTGCGCCCCCAAGACCTGTGAGGCCCAGTCGGCCGACGCACTGGGCCGGGCCCTTGACCGCATCTCCGCCCAGCTGGGCAACGATGTGGCCGCCTGGCAATGGGGCCAGTGGCACTTCGCCTTGAGCGTGCACCGCCCCTTCGGCAACGTGGCGGCACTGGCGAAGTTCTTTGACGTGCGGGTGCCCACGGGCGGCGACAACTTCACGGTCAATGTGGGCCAGTACTGGGCGAATGACCCGAAGACACCGTTTGCCAACCGGCACGCGGCCTCGTTGCGCGCGGTGTACGACCTGGCCGACCTGGAAAAGTCCCAGTTCATCTACCAGACCGGTCAGAGCGGCCTGGTGTTTTCCACCCGTTACCGGGACATGAGCCCGGAGTGGGCTGCCGTGTCCTACCGGCCGCTGCAGCTCAGGCCGGCCGGCTTCAGCCACACGCTGACGCTCACGCCCTAGCGCCAAGTTCTCCGGTACGATTGGATGGAAGTTCACCAAACAGAGAATGTGGAGAGGTTTTTATGCAGATTTCAAGCGTGATCACGTTGCGCACCGTTGGCCGCCGCATCCGCCCGACGCTCCTGTTTCTGGCGACAGCGGCGTTGACTCAATTCAGCCACGCAGAACTTAACGTGATGGTCGCGATTGACCCCTCCACGCCGCGCGACGTGCTCAGCGGCGTTTACAACGATGTCACGGTTACCTTGAGCAAGGCGCTGGGGCAAACGGTGCGTGTCAGCCGCAGTACCAATTTCGCGGATGTGTTGCGCGCCACGCGCACGGGTGAGAACGACATCTATATCGTTCCCGGGCAGGTGGCGGCCTCGGCGCTGAGCCACGGGTACGCGCTGATTGGCGCGACGGGCAAGCAGGAAACCTTCGTGCTGGTCGTCAACCCCCGGCTGAAGACAGTGACCCAGTTGAAAGGCGCAAAACTATACCTGGCCCAGGAAGACTCGATCTACAGCTACATGGCCAAAGGCCTGTTGAACGAGTCTGGCGTGTCCCTGAAGGAACTCGGCGGGCTCCAGTACGGCAACACCTCGGGCGCCGGACTGGCAGCGGTGCTGATGGGCGTGGCAGACGCCACGGTAACGCGAAGGGCGGATTTCGAGAGCTGGATCAAGGCCAACCCGGGCAAGGCGGCGGTGCTGGTGGAGTCCAAGCCGGTGCCGGCCGGCCTGAGTGTGCTTGCCGGCAAGACCTTGACAGACCCCGAGCGTGTCAAGCTGACCCAGTGGGTCACCGGCAGTGGACCGGGGCAGTCCGGCCTGGGCCAGTTCAGCACCTCGGTTGACAGCGCTGCCTATGCCTATATCGGCGGTCTGGGCCACTTCACGCCTCTGGAGTTGCCCGGCGTGCAGCGCGTGACCGCGGATGCGGCCGCGGAATTGGTCAAAAAGGGCGCGGTGATGGTGGATGTGCGCTCGGAGAAGGAATACCGGGTCAAGCATATCGGCGGCGCGGTTTGGGTGCCCTACCTCGAAAAAAGTGCCAAGGACACCACCTTCGACCCCAAGGCGGATGACTTTTCAGCCCTGGACAAGCTCGACAAGAGCAAGCCCGCCATCTTTGGCTGCAACGGCGCGGAATGCTGGAAGTCCTACAAGGCGTCCAAGGTCGCGCTCGGCAAGGGATTCAAGTCGGTTTACTGGCTGCGCGGCGGCCTGCCTGAGTGGGAAAGCAGCAACCTGCCGACAGCGTCCAATTGAGATCGTGGACGCAGGGCGGTCGGCCCGTGGTCGCCCGGTACAGGAATGCGCCACTCAGCTGCCGGACTGGTCGGGGTTCTTGCCCTTGAACGGCGCGTAGAAGGCCTTGATCGCCTCCATGTCGCGATCGATGTCGCCGGTGGGATGAAACACCGGGCCCAGGCCGGACCGCTTGCGCGAATAGTCCATGTAGGCCATCACGATCGGCACCTGGGCGCCCTGGGCGATGTGATAAAAGCCGGTTTTCCAGTAGCGGACCTTGCTGCGCGTGCCTTCGGGCGGCACCGTGAGCTGTACCCTGCCGTCGGCCGCACGCAGCGCCTCGACGGATGCGGCGACCAGGTTGGATGATTTTTCGCGGTTGACCGAAATGCCGCCGAGCCAGCGCATGAACCCGCCAAACGGCGGCCTGAAAATGCTCTCCTTGCCCATCCAGTACAGGTTCAGGCGCAAGGCGAAACCGACCATCAGGGTGTAGGGCAGGTCCCAGTTGCTGGTGTGCGGCGCGGCGATCAGCACGCATTTGGGGCAATCCGGCGGCAGGCTGCCTTCAACCTTCCAGCCGTTGAGTTTCAGGAACGCCAGCGAGAGACCCCGAAGCAGGGTGTTGACCACCGGGGTGGTAAAGATGGTGCGATGCATGGGCAGCGACTGTAAGTTAAATTCAGGCGACGATGCGCAAATACTGGACGCTGACATCTCAATCCGGCGCGGGGCTTGACCTTGCGTTGATGCAGGTCACCAGCCTGCTGCAAAAGCTCGGGCTGTCCGGCCGCCACGCCGTGGCCGAGGAACTGCTGCGGCTGGTCGGCAGCCGCGTGCCCCTGGCGCAATGCACCATCTTTTCCTACGAGGGGCAGGGCCGCCCGCGCATCGTGGCCGTGGGCGACCGCGCCCGCACCGTGGCCCTGCCGCGCATCTCGCAGGACTATGTGTCGCGCTTTTACCCGCTGGACGGCAGCGTGAAGGTGATGCAGGCGGAGCTCGCCGCGGCCCGGCGCGCCAGCGCGGCCTGCCCGCTCATCCTGCTGCACCGGCAAAAGGGGGCGGACATCACCCACCGCGAGTACCGGGAAATCTGCTACGAGCTGCCGCAGGTGGCCGAGCGGCTGGCGATTCTGGCGCTGTACGAAGGCGAGCGCTGGATGTCGGTCAACTTCTACCGGGGCATCGAGCACGGGCCGTTCGACGACGCGGCGCTGGCGGTGATCGAGGCCTTCGCGCCGCTGGTGGTGCAGGCCGTGCGTCTGCATTACGCGGGCCAGGCGGTGCAGCACGACCTGCCGGAGCTGATGCTGGCGCGGGTGCAGCGGCGCTGCCCAGCGCTGACCAAGCGCGACCTCGACGTGGTGCGCGGCCTGCTCTCGGGCTACGCCACCGAGGGCATCGCCGACCGCATGGGTATCGAAGTGTCGAGCGCGCAGACCTACCTCAAGCGCATCTATCGCAAGCTCGGCATTTCGGGCCAGCGCGAACTGCTGGGCCTCTTGATGGAGCCGGACGCCGGCGGGTGAGGGTCTTGTGCCACGCGTGCGCCATGTTCCCGTTTGGGGACAGGCCCTGGCCGGCACTTTCCTACACTGGCGCAAATTTCGGAGACATCCATGCACCAGCCCCATGCCGAACCCCGGCGCTCGATCTACTACACCTACCAGGTTCACAAGCCCTGGCTGCCCTCGGCGCACCCGCCGCAGGATCGCAAAAAGGTCGTGATCGTCGGCGCCGGCCCGATCGGGCTGGTGGCCGCGCTGGAGCTGGCGCGCCTGGGCGTGCCCTGCGTGCTGCTCGAATCCGAGCTGCAGGTCTCCGAGGGCAGCCGCGCCATCGTGTTCACGCGCCGCTCGATGGAGATCCTGCAGCAGGTGGGCGTGGACGGGCCCATCACGGCCAGCGGGCTGCCCTGGCGCTTCGGCAACTCGTTCTACCGCGGCCAGCGCGTGTACCGCATGGAAGCGCCGCACGACCCGGACGACCGTTTCTTCCCGATGATCAACCTGCAGCAGCAGTACCTGGAGCAATACCTGACCGAGGCCGTGCTGGCCAATCCGCTGATCGAGATGCGCTGGGGCAACCGCGTGACCCGCGTCGATCACAACGACGGCTTTGCCCGTATTGAGGTGGATACGCCCGAAGGCCCGTACGGGCTGGAATCCGACTGGCTGGTCGCCTCCGACGGCGCACGTTCCGGCATCCGCGCGATGATGGACCTGAAGCTGGAGGGCGCCTCGTACGAGGGCCGCTTCGTGATTGCCGACATCCGCATCGACCTGCCGCTGCCCACCGAGCGCCTGGCCTTCTTCGACCCGGACTGGAACCCGGGCAACACCATCCTGATGCACCGCGAGCCGCACGGCATCTGGCGCGTGGACTACCAGTTGCCGGCCGACGAGACGCCCGAGCAGGCGCTGGCCCCGGAGTCGCTCAAAGCCCGCATCGACGCCCAACTCGCGATGATCGGCCATGGCGGCACGCCGTGGGAGATGGACTGGTGCTCGGTCTATTCGGCCCGCGCCCTGACGCTGCCTGACTACGTGCAGGGTCGCGTGTTGTTCACCGGTGACGCGGCGCATATGTTGCCGATCTTCGGGGTCCGCGGGGCCAACACCGGCTGGCAGGACGCCCAGTGCCTGGCCTGGCGGCTGGCCTTTGTTGTCAACGGCGTGGCGCCCGAGTCGCTGCTGCAAAGTTACAGCAGCGAGCGTGTCGCCGCGGCTTGGGAGATCATCGACGAAGCGGGAAAAAGCACCCGCTTCATGACGCCGCCCACGCGGGGTTTCCGCCTGCTGCGCGACGCTGTGTTGTCGCTCTCGCTGAGCCAGCCCTTCGTCGGCCCGCTGTACCACTGGCGCACTTCGCGGCCGCACGAGTACACCCATTCGCCGCTGAACAGCGCGGGCGATGACAACCTGCTGTTCAAGGCCGGGCCGGGCCATGGTGCGCCGCCCCAGAACATCCGCCTGGCCGCTGACGACTACCTGCTGGATCACCTCGGCGGCGGCTTCGACCTTTTGGTTTTCACGGAAGGCCCGGCCATCCCCGAGGCGCTGCAAAACGTCGTGGCCGCCACGCGTGCCGGGGGCGTGCCCTTGCGCGTGGTCGCCGTGGGCGCCGCAGCCCCGGTGGCGGGCGCCGACCTGACGCTGGCCGACGCCGACGGCCATTTCCGCGAGCGCTACGGCGTGCTGGCCGGTGGCGCGGCGTATCTGCTGCGCCCCGACCAGCACATCTGCGCCCGCTGGATGAGCTTGGATGCGGATCGCCTGCAATCCGCCCTCACGACCGCGCTCGGCGGCCCTTCTTCAACCGTTTCAGCCCGGAAAGGCGCCTGATCATGCATCATTCCAAAACCTTGTCCGTGCCGGCCCTGGAGCAGGTCTATGACGCCCTGGCCACGGCCATCGACGCCGCAGGCCCCGAAAAGTCCGAACTGTTCCTGGTCAAGCTGGCGCTGCTCAACGCCAGGGCGATGGGCGACGCCGAGGTGTTCGGCGCCCAGATCCAGGCTGCCCTTCGGGATCTGTAGCGTTGCCGCGGTGGATGACGCCGCTCCCTGGATGTCGATCCGGAAAGGTGTCAGGGATTCATCGGAAGCTATGCCAAAAGTGACATAATTTCGCGGATGTCACGGCAATCGCGCAAGCCCCTCAAATGGATCGGATCAGCCAAACGCGATCTGGATGCGATGCCCGAGGATGTCAAGGACGTGTTCGGGCATGCCATTGATCTGGCGCAGGCAGGTGGCAAGCACCAGGACGCCAAGGCTTTGAGCGGATTCGGCTCTGCCGGCGTGCTGGAAGTGGTCGAGGACTTTCGCAGCGACACTTTCCGGGCTGTCTACACGGTCAAGTTCGCCGGATGGGTCTATGTCCTGCACTGCTTCCAGAAAAAGTCGAAAAGCGGCATCAAGACACCCCGCGAAGACATGGACCTGATCAACGCCCGCCTGAAAGTGGCGAAGCAGGATTTCGAAGCGTGGCAAACACAGCAAGGAGCACGGGGATGAACAGCAACAATGACATGACCATCGAGGAAGGCAGCACCAACGTCTATGCCGACCTGGGCTATGCAGATGCGGCCGAGATGCAACGCAAGTCCCAGCTCGCCGCAGAAATCGCCCGCGCCATCAAGGCGCGTCGGTTGACCCAGGACGGCGCCGCTGCATTGCTCGGCATCGACCAGTCCAAGGTATCGCGCATCACGCGGGGGCAATTTCGTGGCGTGAGCGAGGCCAAACTGCTTGAATTGGTGGCCCGGTTGGGCCGGGACGTCAAGATCGTCGTCGGACCCGTGCGTCGAAGAGCCGGCAAGATCGAGCTGCATTTCGCTTGATCCTGGCCGGCGCCTTGGCTCGGACCGGGTCGGGTCATACACATGCGGGGCACATGGCCGGGGTGAAAAACCTAAAATCGGGGGCTGTCTTCCCAAAGCCCCGCATGAACGCCCCCATCGACGTCTCCTTCTTCGCGCGCGCCGCCAAGCCGATCACCAGCTACCGCCCCTACTGGGCGAAGCGCTTCGGCACGGCCCCGTTTTTGCCGATGAGCCGCGCCGAGATGGACAAACTCGGCTGGGACAGCTGCGACATCGTGCTCGTCACCGGCGACGCCTACATCGACCACCCCAGCTTCGGTATGGCCGTCATCGGCCGGGTGCTGGAGGCGCAGGGCTTTCGGGTCGGCATCATCGCCCAGCCTGACTGGCACAGTGCCGAAGCGTTCAAGGCCCTGGGCAAGCCGAACCTGTTCTGGGGCGTGACCGCCGGGAACATGGACTCAATGATCAACCGCTACACGGCGGACCGCAAAATCCGCTCGGATGACGCCTACACCCCCGGCGACGTCGGCGGCAAGCGGCCCGACCGCGCCGCCATCGTCTACAGCCAGCGCTGCCGCGAGGCCTTCAACGACGTGCCAATCATCCTCGGCGGCATCGAAGGCAGCCTGCGCCGCATTGCGCATTACGATTACTGGAGCGACAAGGTGCGCCGTTCCATCGTGGTCGATGCCAAGTGCGACCTGCTGCTGTACGGGAACGCCGAGCGCGCACTGGTCGAGATCGCCCACCGGCTGGCGGCCAAGGTGCCGGTGCAGCAGATCACCGATGTGCGCGGCACGGCGTTCGTGCGCCGCTCCGACGATCAAAGCCGCCACGACTGGTTCGAGATCGACTCCAGCCAGGTGGACGAGCCGGGCCGGGTCGAGGCGCACATCAATCCTTACCAGACGACGTCCGAGCAGGCGGCGCAGCAGGGGACCTCGTGCGCCAAGGAAGACAGCCCTCACCCTAGCCCTCTCCCGCAAGCGGGCGAGGGGACAAAGCCAGCAGCCGGGCAGGGGCGCGATGCAAGCGCTCTGCCGCAAGCGGGCGAGGGGACAAAGCCAGCAGCCGGAGTTGGCAGCGATTTACTCCCTCGCCCGCTTGCGGGAGAGGGCAGGGGTGAGGGTGCGTCCCTCCAGCCGCTCACCTTCCACCCCAACCCCGCCCTCTACGGCAAGGGCAGCGTCAAGGTGCCTCCGCGTGACCGCAGCGTGATCCGCTTGCCGAGTTACGAGCAGGTCAAGGCCGACCCGGTGCTCTACGCCCACGCCAACCGCGTGCTGCACCTCGAGACCAACCCCGGCAACGCCCGCGCGCTGGTGCAGGCGCATGGCGAGGGCGTCACGGCGCGCGACGTCTGGATCACCCCGCCGCCGATACCGCTGACCACGGCCGAGATGGACCATGTGTTCGACCTGCCCTACGCGCGCAGCCCGCACCCCTGCTACGCCGACGAAGCCGGCAGCCACGACGGCGCCACCAAGATCCCCGCCTGGGAGATGATCCGCTTCTCGATCAACATCATGCGCGGCTGTTTCGGCGGCTGTACCTTCTGCTCGATCACCGAGCACGAAGGCCGCATCATCCAGAGCCGCTCGGAAGACTCGGTGATCCACGAGATCGAGGAGATCCGCGACAAGGTCAAGGGCTTCACCGGCACCATTTCCGACCTCGGCGGCCCCACGGCCAACATGTACCGCCTGGGCTGCAGACGCCGGAGATCGAGGCCGCCTGCCGCAAGCCCAGCTGCGTCTACCCCGGCATCTGCCAGAACCTCACCACCAACCACGATCCCCTGATCAAGATCTACCGCCGGGGCCGGGCGCTCAAGGGCATCAAGAAGATCCTGATCGGCTCCGGCCTGCGCTACGACCTGGCCCTGCAGAGCCCCGAGTACGTCAAGGAGTTGGTGACCCACCACGTAGGCGGCTACCTGAAAATCGCACCGGAGCACACCGAGAACGGGCCGCTGACGAAGATGATGAAGCCCGGCATCGGCAACTACGACCGGTTCAAGACCCTGTTTGACAAGTTCACGCTGGAGGCCGGCAAGAAGCAGTTCCTGATTCCGTACTTCATCGCTGCCCACCCGGGCACCAGCGACGAAGACATGATGAACCTGGCAATCTGGCTCAAGAAGCATGGGTTCCGCGCCGACCAGGTCCAGACCTTCTACCCCAGCCCCATGGCCACGGCCACGGCGATGTACCACACCGGCCTGAACCCGCTCAAGGGCGTGCACCGCGACGAGCGTGGCGAGAAGGTGGACGTGGTGCGCGGCGAACGCCGCCGGAGGCTGCACAAGGCCTTCTTGCGCTACCACGACGCCGCCAACTGGCCGCTGCTGCGCGAGGCGCTGAAAGCCATGGGCCGGGCGGATCTGATCGGCAACGGCAAGCAGCACCTGATCCCGAGCTGGCAGCCGTTGAACGATTGCGGCTACACCAGCGCGCGCAAGAAAAATTCCACCGTGTTGACCATTCCAACCATGGTGACGGAGAAAACCAGCCCCGCCAGCATCACCCGGCCGCGCCCCGGCACGATGCTGACCCAGCACACCGGCCTGCCGCCACGCGACAAGGGGGCCGGGCGGCCTGCGCCCCCCGGCAAGGCGGCGGCGAAACCCTCGCGCCGGGGCCGCTGATCGCCTTTCTGGCCTGTTTTTAAGCTTTTTTGGCCTCTTCCCAGCGTCGAATGGTCATAGTTAGCTATATAAATAATAGCTATCTGCCACGGCTGTGGCGATCAGGGTTGCGGACCTTCAGCACAAAAAGAAGGGGCATGCAGCAATCGGCATGCCCCTGGTTTTTTCAGTGCCGGGTGAAACCCGCACCGGAACCCATTTTTACTTGGCGCCCGCCGGCTTGGTGGTCTTGAACGGACCGGAAGGGTTGACGGCCGGTGGCGGGCTGCCGGCGTTGGCGGCGGGCTCCGTGATGCCCAGGCGCCGCGCAATCGACTGCTCCAGCGCCTTGACCTTGGGTTCAATGATGGGGCGAGTTTCGGCCAGCAGCTTTTCCACCAGGGGCTTCTGCAGCTCCGGGCCCATCTGCTGGAACTTGGCCCAGGCCGGGGATTCCATGACGGCGACGATCTGGCGCAGCTCATCTTCGGTGAACTTTTCTTCCAGCATGCCGCCGACGATGGAAGGCGCGAGCTTGACAGCGCGGTCGCGAACCACCGGCACGGCCTCTTCGACATATTTTTTCACATCGGCCTGGATTTCCTTGCCGACGGCTTCCTGCCGCTCCGGTGCGACGCGGCTGGGAAGAACCTGGCCGGCGCGATCCATCATCGCGGCGGCAGGCTGCTCGGCCAGCTGGCGCCCCAGGCTTTCGATGCCGGGTTGCTGCAGCTTGACGATGCGGGCCGCCAGTTCTTTCTTGGCGGGGGTGGACTGGGCCTGCGCGCCCAGGGCGGTGGACAGCAGGGCGAGGGTGATGAGCGTTTTGTAGTGCATGGGGCATTTTAAGGCCGTGGTGTAAAGGCCCTGTTAAGGCACCGGGCGTGACGGCATTCGGGATTTCTACGCCGCAGGGGCAGAACGCTGCAGATTCAGCGCCAGCAGCCGCTTCAGGATTTCGTCGTCGGGCATGTCGGCGGTGTAGTCGCTCCACCCATAGGCCTGCGCCACGGCCGCGTCCAGCGCCCGGTGCGCGGCGACCAGCCAGGCGGGCGACACGTTGTACAGCCTGGTAAGGGTTCTGCCGGCCAGGTCCTTCTCGTGGCCGGGTTTGGGCAGGATGCGGTCGGGGTACGGGCTGGCCGTCATGCCCAGCGGAATGACCTCGGGCACGCGCTCGGTCCATTCCGGCGGGTTGAGCCAGGCTTCACGCAGGGCGTTGAGCCGGTGGGCGGCCATGGCGATGCGCACGGCAGCGGCGCGCAGGGCCGCAGCGCTTGGGGCGACGGCGGTGGTGGGTATTACCCCCTCGCCCTCGGGGAGCGCGCTTGCCCCTGGGTTGATCGGGGGGGTGGGGTGAGGGCTGTCTGCTGCGACCGGTGAGGCAGCGTGTCCCGCGGCTGTTACTCCCTCGCCCTCGGGGAGGGGATTGGGGTGAAGGCTGTCTTGTGCGTCCGGCGGGGACGGGGCGGACGCCGGGGGCTCATACGCTTCGCTTTTTGAAATCGCCCCCGACATCCGCCCCATCCCCGCCTCCGTGCTGGTTCTGGCGGCGGTGATTCCCGTCAAAGCGGCTGCGGCAGGGAGTTTTGGGGCAGGCACCGGACCCGATGCCACAGGGAGTCTCGTGTCGGATTCCAATGTTGTCTTCTTTCCAGTCGCTGCGGCGGGAAATTGGGGGTCGGACTCCAATTTCGCCTTCTCCAGCGTCACTGCGGTAGGGAATTGGGGGTCGGATCCCGATTTCGCCACACCATCGCCGGGGTCGGTCGACAGGGCTTCCGGCGAAATTGGGCTCTGACCCCGAATTTCCGGACCCCAATTTCCCGGAATCACCGCGCCGCCCTCCAGGGTTTCCGTGCGCTGGTGCGCGGTGTCGGCCGGGGTCAGGCCGGCGGGGAAGGGGAAGGTTTCGAAGCAGGTGGTCGGGGTGTAGCGCGGCCGGTCTTCCAGCGACGTGCCCATGCGCAACGACCAGAGTTCGTGGAAACGGCTGTGCAGGATGCCGAAGGTGGTGTCGTCGGCGCGGGCGATGACGCTCAGATTCTTGTCGGCCACGGTCGTCGCAGGCACCCAGGTGAAGTTCCGGTGTTTTGCCACTTCAGGTGTGACGATGGAACGAGGCAACCCAGCGATGGCGGCACGCAGGACCGGGCGTGACCACTGGAAAAGCCAATAGCACTCGTTTGTTCGTGCCTCACGCTTGCCGACCCGCATCGGCTTGACATGTTGGGTGACGTATTCAAAAGGCTTTTCGAACAATGCGGCGTCAGCGATTGGCATGTTTGCACCGAAATCAACGATCCACATGTCGCGGTTTCTTCGGGCGACGTCAAGTCCGTTGAACCAAGGCCGTACCACGATGCTATTCGGAAGCCCATTCGGGTTCGGCTGACGGAGCCATCCCCTTGCTACGTCGCCCGATATTTCGAACGGCCCGGTTTTCTGGATGCCAACGAAGGCGGTTCGCGCGTTGCTCGAAATATTGCGAGCGGTGGTCAGGTTCACGGCAATGTCGGCATTCGCACTGCTTGAAAGGTCCGCAGAAATCGCCGAAAC
>JAABRA010000398.1 GCA_011391155.1 Burkholderiales bacterium | reverse complement strand
CGCGAAGACCCTCGGCAATGCATCCTCGCCCCCTGCCCAACCCGTACCCGCCTGGCACCCCAGCCAAACGGGAGGAGCGAAGGGCGGTTCGCCGACCCGGCATCGACATCATCTACCGGGTCCGTCGGGCGCACAACGCGTCGCCGGCCGCGCCGGTCGTGTTCCTGCATGGGCTTGCCAGCAACATGACGCGGTGGACGGAACTCACGCGCGAGACCACGCTGGGCGCGCACCATGACCTGATTCGTGTGGATTTGCGCGGTCATGGCGAATCGATGACGCGACGCCGATTCGACCTGGGCGTCTGGGGCGACGATCTGGCGCAGCTGCTCACCGATGAACGCGCCACCCGGGCCTATCTGGTCGGACACAGTCTGGGCGCCACGCTGGCCCTGGCGTTTGCGCTCGGGCGCCCGGATCGGGTGGCTGGGCTGGTGCTGATCGACCCGGTCTTTCGGGAAGCCCTGGTGCCGGACAAAGCGTCTTTCGCGAGACATGGCCCGCTGTTCGCTTTCGCAGCCACGCTCATTCGCGCCTTGAACCGCATCGGTCTGTACCGGCGCACGCTGAAGCCGCTGAATCTGGAGCAGCTCGATCAGCAAGCGCGCGTCGCGCTCAGCGACCCCGGCCAGCTTGAAGCCTTTGTGCGCCGCTACAGCTCGGCGCGGGAAGACTTGCGCCACATTGCGCACGCCAACTACCTGCAGGACCTGGTGGAGCTGTTGCGCCCGCTGCCCGCGTTGCACCCGGTGGATGCGCCCGTGCTGGTGCTTCGCTCCACCATCGCGGGCTATCAGGACCAGGCGGCCGTGGACCGACGTCTGGGCGAGTTGAGCGATTGCCAGGTTGAGGCCATTCACTGCCATCACTGGCCGGTCACCGAGCGCCCCCATGAGGTGAGGCGCCTGATCGAAGACTGGATCGAAAGGCGGGAAGGGCGCTCGCGCCCATGATGATCGCCGGGCGGGCACACGGGTATTGGTGATTTGCTACAACTTGCTGAATGAGGACTATTTCAGCGACGGCAGATGAGGGTGGCGCGGTGGCGGCCGTGGCGCCCGGCCCGCGGCTCGACCCGTCGGCGCCCCTGCTCTTCGTGATCAACGCGTCAGCGGGCGCCCACGATATCGATGCCAAAACCGGGGTGATCGAATCCGCCCTGTCGGCGCGTGGGCGCCAGGGCGAACTGCGGGTCTGCCGACCTGAAGATCTGCAGCGGGTGGCCACTGAGGCCGCAACGCAGGCGGCGGCGCGCGGCACGGCGGTGATCGCGGTGGGCGGGGATGGCAGCCTGAACACGGTGGCCCAGGCCGCGCATGCGGCGGGTTGCGCGATGGGCGTCATCCCCTACGGCACCTTCAACTACTTTGCCCGCACGCACGGCATCCCCACCGACCCTGCCACCGCAGCCCGCCTGCTACTGGACGCATCTCCGAGCCCCGTGCAGGTGGCGGCCATCAATCACCGGCTGTTCCTGGTGAACGCCAGCCTGGGTGTCTACCCCGAGCTGCTGCAGGACCGCGAGGCCTTCAAGGCCCGCTTTGGCCGAAGCCGCTGGGTGGCGTTGGTGGCTGGCATGGCAACCCTGCTGCGCGCGCAGCGGCGATTGCGCCTGCATATCGAGATGGGCGCAACGGTGCGCGACGTGCAGACCCTGACCCTTTTCGTGGGCAACAACCGGTTGCAACTGGAACAACTCGGCGCCGAGCCGGCGGACACCCTGGCCGGCACGCCCGGCCATGGCAGCATGGCCGCGTTGATGCTGCGGCCCATCGGCACGCTGTCGATGATCAGTCTGATGCTGCACGGGGCCATGGGCCGGCTGGGCGAAGCCGCCGGTGTGGAAAGCTTCGAGTTCCACCACCTGGTGGTCCGGCCCAGGCTCGCCTCCGGCCACACGGAGGTCGTGGTGGCGTTCGACGGCGAAGTAGCGCGCATGCAGGCCCCCATTCACATCCGGGTGCTCGACAAGCCCTTGTACCTGCTGCGGCAACTGGGCGAAGCGGGCATGGCCCACGGGCCGGGGAATGCCGCATGAGCCGCCGGGCCGCTCCCAAGGCGAATAGCACCGCAGTGCGCAGCACGGAGCTTACCCTGTGAGCGTCGTGCTGCACCTGTCCGACACCCATTTCGGCACCGAGCAACCGGCGGTGGTCGAGGCCCTGGTGGCCATGGCGGCGCGCCAGCGGCCCGATCTGGTGATCCTGTCGGGCGACATCACCCAGCGGGCGCGGCCCGCCCAGTTCCGCGCGGCAAAAGCCTTCGTCGACCGCCTGGGTGCGCCGGTTCTGGCCATTCCCGGCAACCACGACATCGCGCTGTTTGACCTGTGGGCGCGCATCGTGCGACCTTATGCCGGCTTTTGCGCAGTGTTCGGGGCCGATCTGGCGCCCGTGCATGTCTCGCCGGACTTGTTCGTTGTCGGTGTCAACACCACGCGCGCCCGGCGTCACAAGCATGGGGAAGTGTCCCCGTCACAGATGGAGCGGGTTGCCCGTCTTCTGGCCACGGCCAGCGACCGACAGCTGCGCATGGTGGTGGCGCATCACCCGGCGGCCGTGCCCCGGGCCGACGAGCGGGCCAACCAGTTGCGCGGCCATGCGGCGGCGACGCGCCTGTGGGCGGCCGCAGGGGCTGACCTGGTGCTGGGAGGCCACATTCACCTGCCCTTCGTGCTGCCACTGGACGGGCTGGCACGGCGACTCTGGGTGGTTCAGGCAGGCACGGCCGTATCCACGCGCACCCGCCCCGGCGTGCCCAATTCCGTGAACCTGTTGCGCTGGGGCGAGGCGGCAGATGCGGGGGATGATCCGGCGTTGACCGGGCCCCGGCCGGGCCTGCGCTGCCGGATCGAGCGCTGGGACTTTGGCAGCAGCGAGCAGGCGTTCCGTCCTGCCTCGGGCACCTCCATCCGGCCGGAGCGTGCCACCGGCCCGTCCTCCGAAAACACTCATTCATTTATAGCTAAAAATGACCATTTCACGCTGGGATAAGGCCAAAAAAGCTTGAAATTTCCGGCCTGAGGCCCTGGCGCAAGGTGCTGGACCGCGGCAACCCGCCCTCAGATCACCCGCACCCGAATCACATGCGCCACGGCCTGGATGGCGGCGGTGACGGCTTCGTCGGGGGGGCTGTCCACGTCGATGATGTTGAAGGCCAGCTCGCCGCGGCTCTTGTTCATCATGTCCACCACGTTGACCTGGTGCTCGGCCAGCACCGACAGCACATGGCCCAGCACGCCGGAGACGTTGTCGTTGGAGAAACTGATGCGCGACGTGCCGGGGGTGCGCTCCATGCGCACGGCGGGGAAGTTCACCGAATTGGTGATGTTGCCGTTTTCCAGGTAGTCCATGAGCTGGTTGGCGGCCATCACCGCGCAGTTTTCCTCGGACTCCTCGGTGCTGGCGCCGATGTGCGGCGTGGCGATGACCTTGGCGTGGCCCAGCAGGGCGGGCTCGGGGAAGTCGCAGACGTAGCGGCCCAGTTTGCCGGCGTCCAGGCTGTGCTGCACGGCGGCTGAATCGACGATGGTTTCGCGCGCGAAGTTCAGCAGCACCGCGCCGGGCTTGATGCCGGCCAGCGCGTCGGCGTTGATCAGGTGGCGCGTGGCGTCCATCGCCGGCACGTGCAGCGAGACGTAGTCGGAGCGTGCCAGCAGCGCCGGCAGGTTCTCCATGCGCGTGACTTCGTTCGACAGCCGCCAGGCGGCGTCGATGGAGAGCGCCGGGTCGAAGCCCACCACCTTCATGCCCATGGCCAGCGCCATCTCGGCCACCATCGAGCCGATGGCGCCCAGGCCGACGATGCCCAGCGTCTTGCCCTTGATCTCGCCGCCGGCAAAACGCGCCTTTTCCTTCTCCAGCAGCGCTGCCATTTCAGCCGCGTCCGTCATGTGGGTGAGCGACTGCACGTAGGCCATGCCCGGCAGGATGCCGCGCGTGGCCAGCAGCATGCCGGCCATGACCAGTTCCTTCACGGCGTTGGCGTTGGCGCCCGGCGTGTTGAAGACCACGATGCCCAGCTTGCTGTATTCAGCAATCGGCACGTTGTTGACGCCCGCACCCGCGCGCGCCACCGCCACCAGCGACGCGGGCACCGGCAGGCCCTGCAGCTTCTGGCTGCGCAGCAGGAAGGCATCGGGGTGGCCGATGTCGCTGCCGACTTCATAGGACAGGCGGGGAAACCGGTCCAGGCCCTTGATCGAGATCTGGTTATAGGTTCTGACTTTGTACATGGCTGGGCTTTCGATAGTCTTCGGGGAACGTTCTGAACTTAGGAGGGACCCGCTCTCGGCGAGCGAAAAATTGGCTTGTCATTGAGCGCGACGCGCGGCAATCCACGAACCCCTGGATTGCCGCGCTTCGCTCGCAATGACAGAGACGGTCTTGGGTCTCAGGCGCTGACCGTCTGGTACGCCCAGCTCAGCCAGGGCATCAGGGCCTGCAGGTCGCTGGATTCGACCGTGGCGCCGCACCAGATGCGGATGCCGGCCGGGGCGTCCTTGTAGGCGCCGATGTCATAGGCCACGCCTTCGGCTTCGAGCAGCTTGACCATCTTCTTCACTTGTTCTTCGCTGACCGTCAGCGTCAGGCAGACGCTGGTGTTGGAACGCGTCGCCGGGTCTTTGGCCAGGAAGGCAATCCAGTGATTGGCGGCCACGAAGTCGGCGATCACCTTCAGGTTGGCCTCGCTGCGCGCCATCGTGGCTTTCACGCCGCCGATGCGCTCGACCCAGGCCAGCGCGTCCAGGTAGTCGGACACACACAGCATCGACGGCGTATTGATGGTCTCGCCCTTGAACAGGCCTTCGGTCAGCTTGCCGCCCGAGGTCATGCGGAAGATCTTGGGCAGGGGCCAGGGCGGGCTGTAGCTCTCCAGGCGCTGCACCGCGCGCGGGCTCAGGATCAACATGCCGTGCGCGCCTTCGCCGCCCAGCACCTTCTGCCAGGAGTAGGTGATCACGTCGAGCTTGTCCCAGGGCAGTTCCATGGCGAACACCGCCGAGGTGGCGTCGCAGATCGTCAGGCCGGCGCGGTCGGCGGGAATCCAGTCGCCGGTGGGCACTTTCACGCCCGAGGTGGTGCCGTTCCAGGTGAAGACCACGTCGTTGTCGAAGTTGACCGTGGAAAGGTCCACGATGTCGCCGTAGCCGGCTTCGCGCTTGGTGACGTTGGGCAGCTTTAGCTGCTTGACTATGTCGGTCACCCAGCCGGAGCCGAACGATTCCCAGGCCAGCACGTCCACGCCGCGCGGGCCCAGCAGCGACCACATCGCCATTTCCACCGCGCCGGTGTCGGAGGCCGGCACGACGGCGACGCGGTAGCCCTCGGGCAGGCCCAGCAGGCGCGCCGTCTCGGTGCAGGCCAGGCCCAGCGCCTTCTTGCCCAGCGCCGAGCGGTGCGAGCGGCCGAGCACGTCGAGCTGCAGGGCGGCCACGTTGTAGCCGGGGCGCTTGGCGCAGGGGCCGGAGGAGAAATTGGGGTTCTGGGGTTTGACCGTGGGTTGCATGGGAGTGGTTTCCAGGGGAGGTGAAGGCGGTGCTGGACGCGTCGTTGCGCGGGGTGTGCCGGGCGGCGTGCAGGCGAAAATCGATTGTAGCAATCCGGTTTTGCTGCACTGCCGCAAGGGTCGGTGCAGAAACAGGTCCGCCGACGCTTGCGGAGTCCCCGAACCTTGTGCCGGATGCGAGCCCCGCCGGTGCTCACGACTATTCAGGCGTTGCCGGCTCAAGGCGCAGCCAATGTGCATGTCACGTAAAAGTCATTAAAATGATGGTTAAATATATTTAATAGAGTTTGAAGTCGACAAAATGGTCTTTAAGTTGTCAGTATCGTCCGAAATCCTGCGCACCCTGGGCCAGCGCCTGCGGGCACAGCGTCTGGCCCAGGCATTGGCGCAGCGCGATCTGGCGCAGATGGCAGGCTTATCGCTTGGCGCCCTGCGCAAACTGGAGCACGACGGGCAGTGCTCGCTGGAAACCCTGGTCCGGGTGGTGCAGGCGCTGGGACTGGTGGAGGAACTGGAAGACCTGTTTGTGCTGAAACGCCATTCCATCGCCCAGATGGAGCAGATGGAGGCCGTCAGCCAGCGCCAGCGCGCACCGCGCAGGAAAACGCCATGCAGCAGCTGACCGTGCACTACTGCGGCTGGGGTGAAGACTGGCCGCTGGGCCGCCTGGCCGATGATGGCCAGACTCTGCTGTTCGAGTACACCCCCGAGGCGCTGGCCCAGGGCCTGGAGTTGTCGCCTCTGCACCTCAAGCTGCGCGCGCAGGCCTGGGGCGGCTTTCCCGCGCATCTTCACCGCCTGCCGGGCCTGATCGCCGACAGCCTGCCCGATGGGTGGGGCTTGTTGCTGATGGATCGTCTGTTTCGTCAGCAGGGCTTGCGCCACCCCGGCCCGCTGGATCGCCTGGCCTTCATCGGCGAGCGCGCCATGGGCGCCCTGCGGTTTGCGCCCGTGCGCGATGCCGATGCGCAGGCGCCTGACTGGAACCTGCTGGCCCTGGCCGGGGAAAGCGCCCGTGCACTGGCCGGCGAGGCCGGTGCCGCCTTGCGCGAACTGGCCTTGACCGGCGGCTCGCCCCAGGGCGCCCGGCCCAAGGCCCTGGTGCAGTACGACGCGACCACCGGGCAGGTCAGCACCCGAGCGGATGCGCCCGGCGCGGCGTGGCTGGTGAAGTTTCCTGGCCAGAACGAACACCAGGAAGTCTGCGCGATTGAGCAACTCTATGCCGAGCTGGCTCGCGACTGCGGGCTGGACGTGCCGGACAGCCGCTGGTTCGACCTTTCCTCCACCCTCGCCGCTTTTGGCGTGGCGCGCTTCGACCGTGATCAGGGCCGGCGCGTCCCGGTGCACAGCCTGGCCGGCTTGCTGCAGGTCGACTTCCGGCTGCCGGGCGCCACGGACTACACGGCTTTCCTGCGCGCCACCCGCCTGCTGACCCGCGATGAGCGCGAGGTCGAAAAAGCCTATGCCCGTGCCGTCTTCAACGTGCTTTTCCACAACCGTGACGACCACCCCAAGAACCTGGCCTGGCGCCTCGGGCCTGACCGGCGCTGGCGTCTGGCACCGGCCTTCGACCTGACTTTCAGCGAGGGGCCGATGGGACAGCACCACATGGACGTTTGCGGGGAAGGTGCCGCCGTCGAACGTCGCCACCTGCTGCTTCTGGCCACGTCAGGCGGTGTGCCGCTGAAAGACGCGCAGGCCATCATCGCGCGGATGCTGGAGCCGGCCGCGGGCTTTTCCCGCCGCGCCGCCGCCTTTCCGATTCGCCGGGCGACCGTGCAGGGGATCAACGCCACGATCAACGCCTGCCGTCGGCGCCTGGAGACGACGGCATCACGCTGACCCCCGTCGCCTGCCCGGTGATCTTCCCAAAAGCGAACTCTGGTTCCCGAGCTTGAACACTGGGCACAATCGGGGCTGATTTGAACTTCCCTTTCCCCGGAACAGACCATGCTCGGATTCCTGCCTCCCGTCGTGCGGGGCGTCATTGCACTGCTGCTGCTGGTGATCAACACCCTGTTCTGGTGTTCGCTGCTGCTCGCGCTGGCGCTGGTCAAGCTGGTGCTGCCCTTCGCCGCCGTGCGCCGGGGCATCGACCCGGTGCTCAACGCCATCGCCACCGCCTGGATTGCCTGCAACAGCGGCTGGATGCGGCTCACGCAGCGCACCGTGTGGGATGTGCAGGGTGTGGCCGAGCTGCCCTACCGCGGCTGGTACCTGGTCAACTGCAACCACCAGTCGTGGGTGGACATCTTCGCGTTGCAGCACGTCATGAACCGGCGCATCCCGATGCTCAAGTTCTTCCTGAAGCAGGAGCTCATCTACGTGCCGGTGATCGGCCTGGCCTGGTGGGCGCTGGATTTCCCCTTCATGAAGCGCCATTCCCGCGCCGCGCTGCGCAAGAACCCGGCGCTGCGCCAGCAAGACCGCGAGACCACGCGCCGCGCCTGCGCCAAGTTCGCGCTGGTGCCTACCAGCGTGATGAACTTCGCCGAGGGCACGCGCTTCACGCCGGCCAAGCACCAGGCCCAGTCTTCCCCCTACCGCCACCTGCTCAAGCCCAAGGCCGGCGCACTGGCGTTGGCGCTCAACGCCATGGGCGAGCAGTTTCATTCGATGATCGACGTGACCATCGTCTACCCCGGGGGCGTGCCCACCTTCTGGCATTTCCTGTGCGGCACCACGCCGCGGGTGATCCTGCGCGCCCGCCAGGTGCCGATTCCCGATGACTTCTGCAAGGGCGACTACGAGGGTGACCCCGAGTTCCGCGGCACCCTGCACCGCTGGCTGGCCGACATCTGGGAAGAAAAAGACGCGCAGATCGATGCGCTGATGCGCGGTTGAGCATCGCCACGCCGCCTGACCGGGCGAATCCGGCGCGTACAAGACCTCCAGAGAGTCCTGAATCAATAGCTGATAATCACCTATCCACGCTGGGAAGAAGGCTTTTTGACTTGAGAATTCGTCGTCAGGCCGCTTTCAGGAGCTATTTCGCATGTCTTTTACCCTTTCGGCCGCCACCCTCCCTGATGCACCCCTTAGCGCCTTGCGGGTGCGCAGCGTCAACGTGGGGGTTGCCCGGCCCCTGATGGCTGGCGGGCGCCGGGTGCTGTCGGGGATCGGCAAGCAGGCCGTGGCCGGGCCGGTGGCCGTGGGGCGGCTGGGCCTGGCCGGCGACGAGCAGGCCGACCTCAGCGTGCACGGCGGGCTGGACAAGGCGGTCTATGCCTACCCGGCCGAACACGCCGCCTTCTGGCAGGCGCGCCGGCAGGAACACGGCGTGAGCCTGTTCGACGAGGTATTGCTGCCCGGTTTCTGGGGTGAAAACCTCACGCTGGAAGGCCTGCTGGAGTCGCAGATCTGGGTCGGCGATGAACTGCACTTCCCCGCGTGCGTGCTGCGCGTGACCGCGCCGCGCGAGCCCTGCTTCAAGTTCAACGCCGTCATGGGCTATACCCAGGCCGCACGCGACATGGTGCTGGCCGGATGTTGCGGTTTTTACCTGGCGGTCAGCCAGCCCGGCACGATCGCGGCCGGCCAGAGGTTCACGCTGATGCCGGGGCGCCGGGCGCTGGACCTGCCCCAGGCCTTTGCCGCCAGACGCATCAAGCACCTGCGCTGAGCCGCCGCCGTCCGGTCACCGGCGGGTGGCCGCCCGCGCAAAGCCGATAAACTCCCGCCGTGCCCCAGACCCCATCCCCCGTCACAGCGAAAACCGAAGCCAGGCCCCAACCCCGGCCCCGCCCGCGCAAACGTGCGTCGGCCAAGGTTGCCAGCGCTGGAAAGGCGGTCAAGGCGGTCAAGGCCCCGGACGTCGCCGCCCGGCCCGCCACCCTGGGCAGCGTTGCGGCCGGAGGCGTTCGCCTGCTGCGCGGCGCCCGGGAACTGGCCCAGCAGGCCGCCCAGCTGCCGGATTCCACGGCCCGGGTGATCACCGCCTTTGCGCCGCTGATCCGTAAATTCGGCGGCGAGACCCATCTCACGGAAGCGGAATTCAGCCACGAGCTCGACCGCATCTTCGAGGCGATGTACGCCCACCCGCTGACCGAGAAGACCCGCGCCGTCACGTCCTACCTGCGTTCGCGCAACATCCTGCCCAACGAGGGCTCGACCGAGAGCCTGATCCGCTACGTGGTGCGGGAATCCGTGGCGCGCTCGCCGATTCCGGTGCCGCAGCAGATCGTCGACGAGTTCTGGACCTTCTTCCACGAGCTGATGGCCGACCCCGAGCTGCGCGGCCTGGCCGACCTGGGGCTGGACATCACGCGGCTGGTCCTCAAGACCTACGAGCCGCTGCTGGTCGAGGTGATCAATGAGCTGAAAGACATCTACTACAGCAACCAGAACCGCATGGACGCGCTGTTGCGCCGGGTGCAGGTGGTGCGCAGTGACCTGAAGATCATCCGCCGCCAGATCAGGGCGCTGCGCTACATCAAGCCCTTCTTCCAGGCCGACCCCAAGGACTACCGGGCCCAGGCGCAGATCGTGGCGCAGATGGTGCGCGAGTTCGGACCGTTCTTCATCAAGATGGCGCAGGTCGCCGCCGCGACGGCCAACTTCCTGCCCGAGGAAATCGCACGCGAGCTGGCCGTGTTCCAGGAAGACGTGCCGCCGATGTCGGCGCAGGAAGCGCGCAGCGCGCTGATGGACAGCTTTGGCCGCCCACCCGAGGACATCTACTTCGGCTTCGACGCCGAGCGGCCGATAAAGTCCGGCTCGATCGGCTCGGTCTATCTGGCCAAGAAACCGTTCACGGTCAACGGCGTCGAGCACCTGGTGCCGGTCATCATCAAGATCGGCCGGCACAACCTGGACCGTGAATTCCTGATGGGCAAGACCTCCATCGGCCTGATGCTGGTGTCCAGCCAGTACTGGGCGCCGCATGGCAAGCTCACGCCTTTCCTGAAGGCCATGACCGAGCAGATCGACGGTTTTGTCGAGGGCTTTCGCGGCGAACTGCAGTTCGAACGCGAGGCCGAGGTGCAGGCCAGCTTTTCGCGGCGTGCCCAGAGCAGCCGGGTCTGGCGCGTGCCCGAGGTGTACCGGGCCACCGAGCGGGTCATCGAGATGGAGTACGTGGAAGGCGCGGTGAACATTTCACGCGCGGTACACCACTTCAAGCCAGCCGACCCGATTGCCTACCGGCGCGACCTGGCGAAGAAGTTCCTGTTCACCATCCTGAGCCAGGTCTTCATCCATCAGGAAGTGCACGGCGACCTGCACCCCGGCAACGTCATGGTCGACCGCGAAGGCCGCCTGCACCTGATCGACTGGGGCAACACCGTGATGCTTGCTGGCAAGCTGGCGCCCGTGCTCAGCTACCTGAAAGGCGCGCTGGTGGCCGATGCCGATCTGCTGACCGACGCGCTGATCGCCATCAGCACCGACCCCGAAGCCGCCCAGGCGCGCCGCACGGAAATCCGCGAGGCCCTGGCGCGCACGCTGGACAAGAAGCAGATCAAGCCGCTGTCCTACAACTTTGCCTGGACCCTGTACCGCGAAGGCTCCGAAGGCTGGCTCCGGCGCGCCAACACCCTGATGCAGCTGGCGTCCAACACCCAGCAGCTCGGGCTGGTGCTGCGCGGCGAATACCTGCACCTGTCGCGCTCGCTGGCGGCCATGATCGCCACGCTCGGCGGCCTGGTTGAAGGCGTGCCGCGCACCCGGGCGCTGGCCGACATCGTGATCACCGTCAACACCTTCCCGGCGCGGGTGCTGCAGGATTTTTTGCGCGGCAAGAAGGCCGACTTCCAGCAGGCGCCGGGCGTGCGGCCCCGCCGCTCAACGCCGACAGCGCCGGCCAGGGTGTAAAGATACTCCCGAAGTCATAGCTGATAATGACCCATTGACGCTGGGAAGGGGCCAAAAATCCGGAAAATCCTGAAAACAAGGGGTGCGACCTACGGGCTGCTGGCGCTGCTGGCGCTGCTGCCCTTGTCGGTGCTCCTGCTGGGCACGCTTTACATGTTGGGCATGAACCATCTGGAGGGCAGCCCGCGCACGTTCCTGCAGGCCCTGCAGTGGGCGTCTGAAACCATGACGAATACGGGCTATGGCGCCGACAACCGCTGGAGCCACCCCGTGATGGCGACGTTCGTGATCATCACGCCGTTTATCGGTCAGTTCCTGGTCTTTCTGATATTTCCGGTCCTTGTGCTGCCCTATTTTGAGGACAAGTTCGAGGTTCGCCTGCAGCAGGTGCTGCCGCCCATGGCCGGAAAAGTGCTGTTTTACCGCTATGGTCCGACGATCGAGTCCCTGGTGGTGGAGTTCGAGAGCGCGAACAGCCCCTTTGTCATTTTTGAGGAAGACATGACCCTGGCCCGCAGCCTGCGGGACCGGGGGTACAGCGTGGTGTTCGGCAATCTGGCTGAAGATCCTTCGGTTCTGGCGAACGTGGCGCAGGCCCGGGCAGTGGTGACCAATGGGGACGACCATGCCAATGCAACCTGCACGCTGCTGGTGCGCGAATACGGCTTCACCGGCCCGCTGTTCGCGCTGGCCGCCGACCCCTTGTACCGGGGGCCGATGGTGCAGATTGGCGCCACCGAGGTGTTCACGCCGGCCCACGTGCTCGGCGCCGCGCTGGCTTCGCGGGCCAGCCGGCGCATCAGTCCGCCCGCCGAGGGCATGCATCTGCTCGGGGCCCGGGTCGGCATGGCGGAGTTTCGGGTGCGTCCCGACAGCGCGCTGGCCGGCAAGCGGCTTGGCGACTTGCGCCTGCGCGAGCAGTACGGCGTGGCCGTGATCGGACAATGGTTCGGCGGCGTTTTCACCACCGCCAAGGGACCGGACACCCTGGTGCAGCCCGGGGCCATCCTGGTGGTGGTGGGCGTGCACGCGAACCTGGAGCAGGTCGAGCGCATGGCCATGCCGATCCGTCGCGCCGGGGCGATTGTGCTGGCCGGTTATGGCGCAGTCGGGCAGAAGGTGGTCGAGATGCTGCTCGATGCGGGCGAGACCTGCACCGTGATCGACCGCGTGGCCGCCCCGGGGGTGGACGTGGTCGGCAGTGTGCTGGAGCGCGCCAGCCTGGACAAAGCCCGCGTGCGCGAGGCCAGCGCGGTGGTGCTGGCGCTCAGCGACGACAGCGAATCCGTCTTTGCCACGGCCGTGGTGCGGGACTATGCGCCCGGCGTGCC
>JAABRA010000397.1 GCA_011391155.1 Burkholderiales bacterium | reverse complement strand
AGCGCGCCCAGCAACATCGCCAGCGCGTACAGCCCCGCGCTCTCGCCCCAGGCCGGGTACCAGTTCGTCACCCAGTGTGCGGACAGCAGCGCGCCCAGCATGAAAAAGCTGCCATGGGCGAAGTTGACGATGCGCGTGACGCCAAAGATCAGCGTCAGACCCGCGGCCATGAGAAACAGCGTGGTGGCGTAGCTCAGGCCGTTGAGCGCCTGGATCGCGATGAAACTCATGGGCGACCAGCTGGCACGCGCGCCGCCGGGCCGCCCCAAGGCAAGCGGGCCCCCTCGGGGGGCAGCGAACCACGCGCAGCGGGGAGCGTGGGGGCCATCAGTTCATTCCAGCCAGTGCGTGAACGACTCCGCCGCCACCCGCGTGGTCTGGAAGGTGTTGACCAGAGCCGACTCATCCGCGTAGCCCAGCGACATGCCGCACACCAGCATCTCGTTCTCCCGCGCCCCGATAAACGGCAGGATGAGCTTCGAGAAGCCATTCCACGCCGCCTGCGGGCAGGTGTGCAGCCCGCGAGCACGGGCCGCCACCATGATGCTTTGCAGGAACATTCCGTAGTCGAGCAGGCTGCCGCGGCCCATGATGCGGTCGATGGTGAACATCAACCCCACCGGCGCGTCAAAAAAGCGGAAGTTGCGCTGGTGCTGCAGGTGCATCTTGTCACGGTCGCCCTTGCCGATACCCAGCACGCCATACAGCCCGAAGCCGCACTCGCGGCGCCGGTCGATATACGGGCTGATCCACTTCTCCGGGTAGTAGTCGTATTCCTCGCGGTACCCGGTGGCCAGCTGAGGATCGACCGAGATCGCGTCGTGCGCCTCGCAGATGGTCCTGACCAGTTCGTCTTTGCGCGCGCCCTGCAGCACGTAGACCTGCCACGGCTGCGTGTTGGTGCCGCTGGGCGCGCGGCTGGCCACGCGCAGCAGGTCGGCCAGCACCTCGTGCTCGACCGGTCGCGGCAGGAAGGCGCGCGCCGAGAAGCGGCTCTCGATGGCGGCGTCCACGCTGGCCGGGTCGCTGATCACGGTGCTGACCTGGGAAGTTGTCAAAGAAGTCATTGGAGTTGCTCCAGAACGGTTTTGAGGGGTGCCGGCAGCGGCACCGGGCGGCGCGTGGCGCTGTCGACGTAGACATGCACGAAATGGCCTTTGGCCGCGGTCAGCGGCTCGCCCATCGCAAACAGGCCGACCTCGTAACGCACGCTGGAGCTGCCCAGCTTGGCCACACGGATGCCGGCCTCGATGGTCTGCGGAAATGCCAGCGGGGCGAAGTAGTTGCACTGGGTCTCGATCACCAGGCCAATGGTCTCGCCCTGGTGGATGTCGAGCACGCCCTGCTCGATCAGGTGCGCGTTGACGGCGGTGTCGAACCAGCTGTAGTAGATGACGTTGTTGACGTGCCCGTAGGCGTCGTTGTCCATCCAGCGGGTGGTGATGGTGCGAAAGACTTTGTAGGCGCAACGCGGCTCGGCCTGGGGTTTGCTGGGGCTCATCGGGTGAGATTTTGCCAGCGTTGCCAGTAGCTCACCGCAACCCGCCAGGTGTTGAACTGTGCCTGCACGGTGTCTTCGATGGCCACGCCGTAGCCACCGGCCATGGTGAGCGCCAGCGGCACCCGGCGTTGCCAGGCCCAGTGGAACACCCGGCGGTCGCGCGCTTCCAGGCCATCGTGCGTGAGTTTGAGGCGGCCAAGCCGGTCGCCCTCGTGCGGATCGGCACCCGCCAGAAAGATAACCAGGCCGGGCTCGAAGCTGTGCGCCAGCGCGTCGAGCGCGAGATCCAGCGCGTGCAGGTACTCGTCGTCGCCGCAGCCATCCGGCAGGGCCACGTCGAGGTCGCTGGCCTCCTTGCGGAACGGAAAGTTCTTGTCGCCGTGCAGCGACAGGGTGAAGACGCTGGGGTCATTGCGGAAGATGCTGGCCGTGCCGTTGCCCTGGTGCACGTCGAGATCGATGATGGCCACCTGCAACGGCAGCTTCCGGCTGCGCCCGACTTCGGCCTGCATCAGCCGCGCGGCCACGGCCGCGTCGTTGAACACGCAGAAGCCGCCGCCCCGGTCGGCGCTGGCGTGGTGCGTGCCACCCGCCAGGTTCGCGGCGATACCCTGCGTGAAGGCCGCGCGCGCAGCCGCCACCGTGGCTCCGACGGAACGCCGGGCGCGCTCGACCATGGCCTCGCTCCAGGGAAAACCGATTTCGCGCACCACCCGCGGATCGACCGATCCGGACGCAATGCCCTCGATGTAGCCCGGCGTGTGCACCAACGCCAATTCGCCGTCGCTGGCCGGCGGCGCGGGTGCGAACCGGACTTCG
The DNA here is from genome assembly GCA_011391155.1 of Burkholderiales bacterium. Lineage (GTDB taxonomy): Bacteria > Pseudomonadota > Gammaproteobacteria > Burkholderiales > Burkholderiaceae_C > JAABQG01. The sequence continues at coordinate 10,485 of JAABRA010000397.1, read as the reverse complement.
GGCAAGCCGCCCGCCACGCGATCCCGCAGCAACCGGTATTTGCCCATGGGGAATCGGTGGCCCGGCGGCAACGGCAGGACAAACTGGTCGGAGTAGAACGCCTGCATGACGGGGAAATGAATTTCAAAAACGCGGTGGGCCCCATTGTGGCGGGATCGTGAAAACCCGTTCTTCTAGGAACCCGGGTCTAAAATGTTGCGTCGCAACAAAAAGCACTTGCAATTCCTGGCGAGGCCCCTAAAATCGGAAACTTGCTGCACTGCACCATAAACAGGTCTTCAGCCGGTTTCAGCGCAGTTCCTGATCCACCCTTCCTTTTTGGAGATTTACCGATGCTGACCCCTGAACAAATCATGGCCTCCCACAAAGCCAACGTCGAAACCCTGTTTGGCCTGACCAGCAAGGCTTTCGAAGGCGTCGAGAAGCTTGTCGAACTCAACGTCAGCGCCGCCAAGGCCGCCCTGAACGAGTCCGCCAGCCAGACGCAAGCCGCCCTGAGCGTGAAGGACGCGCAGGAACTGCTCGCCCTGCAGGCCAGCCTGTTCCAGCCCCTGGCCGAGAAGGCCGCTGCCTACAGCCGTCACCTTTATGACATCGCCTCCGGCACCGGCGCCGAATTCGGCAAGGCCCTGGAAGGCCAAACCGCTGACGCCCAGAAGCAGTTTGCCGACCTGATCGACAGTGCTGCCCAGAATGCGCCCGCAGGTTCGGAAACCGCGGTCGCCATGATGAAGAGCGCTGTGGCGGCTGCCAACAACGCCTTTGAGTCCGTGCAAAAGGCCGTCAAGCAAGCCTCCGACGTGGCCGAAGCCAATTTCAACGCCGCGGCCTCCACCGCCGTGAATGCGGCCAAGCCCACGGCCAAGAAGCGCTGATCGACCGGGTCCCCTGAAACGGGGGCCCTGGCCCCCGTTCTTTCTGGAGCCGCAACTCTACAAACAAAGCCTGTTTCAGGCGAGACTTCATTCATTGGAACTGGCTGTCAAAGCCGCAGTTCGGCAGGTTGTCTCCTCGGGTCCTTTCGAAACCTCCAGGGTTCAGGGATCCCTTAAGGGCTGGTCGCAAGACCAGCCCTTTTTTTGTCCGCGCGGATCATCCGTGACCAGAAGGCGGTGACCCAACTGAAAAGGGCTGCGCCAATGGCGCAGCCCTTGTGTCAGCCGATCCGGATGGCCGGCCTACGGAGGGCACGCCACCAGGGAAGACGGGGCTGAAGTGAGTTGCCGGATCCAGTCGCCCACCATCGAGGTGGCCTCCGTGTGAATCGTCTGCCGACCCACCACCGGCATGATGTCGCCGGTCATGGTGGTGTTCATGCGGTACAACAGGATGGAGCTTTGCGGACTACCCGGATTGACGTCGTACTTGTAGCCCGGGGCGGTCAGGGAATAGGCCAGGGGCTTCTTGCACACGCCCCACTGGATGGTAGCCGCAGCGGTGGCCGTAGACCCGATGTCCTCGTAGGTCAACTTCAGGCCCGACTGCGAGGCGTTGCCCTTGCCGTTGTGGCAATGCGCGCAGTTCACATCCAGATAGGCCCTGGCCCGGTCGCCGATGGGCTTGCTGGCATCGGTCCAGTCCACACTGCTGGGCGCGCCGGCAAGACTCGTGAATCCGGACAACAGTTTCAAATCGTTCAGGTGGGTGATCTGGTTCGTCTTCACCCCACCGCCGTAGTCATAGTCCTTGTTCATGTTGCGAACCTTCGGCCCGATCGGGAGTACTTCGCCTCCGCCGCCGGTTTCCGTGGCATGGCATTTCTGGCAGGTCTGGGCATTCGGCACGACGTACGTGAACGGCTCTGGCGCGCCTGCCGCGGAGATCAGCTCCATTTCGACATACTTGCCGGCGGTGTTCAACGATGCGTCCTTCTGGTCAGCGTCCCAGACGTAGGTCGTGCCGGTCCATTGACCATTGGCCTCGCGCACGATGATGCGCGTCTCGATCAGACGATGCGTCGCGAGATTGATGGTGCTGCCCTGCGGACTGGTGGTGGCCTTGCCCACGGGCACCAGGTTGGGGTCGGTGCCGGCGGCCTTGGGGAAATAGAAGGTCTTGTAGATCGCCGTGCCTACCGGAAAATCAAGCGTGCCCGTCGTGGTGTAGGTGATCTGCTTGCCGGCGGGCACGTAAAAGCCGCGCATCTTCAACGCGTAGTCGGTGAAGAGTGCGGAAGACAGGTCATAGGGGACAACCGCGGTGTTGTGCGACATCGTGTTCCCATCGCTGCGCACGGCATTCCACTGCGACAGTTTGGGAGGCGCTTCGGCAACCGGGAAGACGACCGGCCCGGCAGGCGCGACCGGCACTGCCGGCGAATCGTCACTGCCGCCGCAGGCCGCAAGGACCAGGGCGCAGAACGCGGTGCCGAGCCCCAGTTTGATGGTTCGAATCAGTTGCATGGGAAGTCTTTCAGTGCGTCGCCAGGAAGGGCTCTCGACCCGATCCTGGCGCTCATTTCAGGTGGAGGGAATCAGGACGGGTAGCCGGTCACCGGTGGCAGCGTGACGGTGCAGTTCATGCGCGCAGGCGTCGGGTAGAAGGAAAAACTGGACGTTTCTGTCAGCAGGCCGAACAGGTTCAGATCCAGGTTCTGGTAGTCGGGAACCACGGCCGCGGCCGGCACTGTCACGGCATTGGCCTTCGAGCAGACCTTGTAGTTGCCCGTGTAGTTTCCGCCCAGCGGGTAGCCGGACGACACGTCAACGCCCGAGCTGACCGCGGGATTCGGATCCACAATGCCATCCCAGAGCACGGCCGGGAAGCTCTTGTAGCCCGCCATGAACGCATCGGTGAAGTCCTTCAGGCCGCCTTGGCTGGCGGGAATGGCAAACGCGCCGCCGGGCGAATAGCCAAAGTTCGTGATGGTGTTGTTGTGCACATAGTTGCCCTTGCCGAAGTTGTCATAGGGAACCTTGTCGCCAGTGCCCGGCGTCGGGTTCGTGGTGTCCTCCCCGGCCGCGTAGGCGGAAACCAGCAGAACGCCGGTCGTCTTGTGATTGGTGATGGTGTTGCCGTAGATGTCGACGTTCTGCGAGGCCAGCACCATCACACCGGTGCCGGGCGGAATGGTCAGCACCAGGCCGCTGGCGTTGACGAAGGGCGGCGTGTTGTTGTCCGTGACCCGGTTGTTGCGCACGACGATGTCCTTGGCCAGCTTGAACCGCGGCGGCGCCTTCAGCGCGAAAACCAGGATTCCGCCGGTGTTGTCGTACACATCGTTGTCTTCGACGATGGCGTTGTAGGAGTTTTCGATCTCAATGCCGGCCACGTTGTTGACCACCGTGTTTTTCGCCACCAGGATGTTGGTGGACTGTCCGACATACACGCCGGCATCGCGCGTGCCAACCGCCTTGCTGTTGACGATCTTGATGTTGTCGCTGCTGACTGGATACAGGCCATAGACCATCTTGGAAGTGCCGAAAGGATTGATCATCCACTCCGTGCGCAGCGTGTCCATGACGATGTTCTTCGACTGGTTCACGAAGACGCCGTTGCCGGAAGCGTCCTCGATGGCGAACTTCTTGAACGTGGCCGTGTCCAGCCCGGCGGCGTCAATGCCATTCTGCGCCAGCGCCTTGGCGAAAGACAGGATGGTGTTGGCCGTCGGGTCCGTGCCATTGCCGGCGCCGAGAACGGTGATGCGCTTCTTGTTGGTGATCTGCAACGGGCCCTTGAAGCTGTATTTTCCTGCCGGCATCGTGATCGTGTCGCCTTCCTTGGCGGCCTGGAAAATGGCGTTCAGATCAATGTCGTTCATCTGGGCAGCCGTCACGACCGTGCCCTGAACCACCGGCGCGGTCGGCTCTGTCGGCACGTAGACGATGGTGTCATCGCCGCCACAGGCAGCCAGAATCAATGCGGCGAGCAATGCCGAGGGTAGGGTCCGGGTGAAACGCATGGATGATCTCCAAAAAATGTGTCTATGAACAAGTGCACCGGGCCTGTCTTTTACGCAGCTTGAATCAGGGTCCAGGCTTCGGTTCGGCAGCACACTTGCCGGGACCGCCGGGTCACGTAAGCGGATGTTGCGCGATTCGCGCAAATACCCCTTGACTCTGAAAGACAATCATTTAACCTTTGAGGACATCAGGGAAAACCTTAGCGACGCCTGCAACCCATGACATCCCTTGTTCGCAGTTCCAATCTGGAAGCCTATGAATCACTGACTCGCTCGATTGGCGTGGATCCAGCCATGGAACTCATGCGCTTCGGCCTTCCGGTCGATACGCTGCAGAATACGGCCACGCTAATTCCATTCATCGGCTTCATCCGGCTGCTGGAACACACGGCCCTTGCCGGGAGCTGTCCGGATTTCGGCCTGCGGCTGGCGCAGCGCCAAGGGGCCGGCAGTGCGGGTCCACTGCTGATCCTGATGCGGCATTGCGCAACCCTGGAAGAAGCCTTGCTGACCGGCTCCCGGCATCTTTTTGTGCTCAGCCCCGACTATCATTTCTCGATCGTTCCCGTGAGCGCTGATCGCGGCCAGGTGGATCTCACCATTGATATCAACGTGCCGCAACTCCGGCTTCGCACGCAAGCGTTCGAGCATTCCCTGGGCTACATCGTGCAGCTCATCAAGCTGGTCAGCCAGGGGCAGGTTCGCCCCAGCCTTGCGCTGCTGCCGCACCCGCGCCTGGGGCCCATGCATAGCTACATCGACGTTCTGGGCTGTGCGTGCCACTTCGAGGCGCCGGTCGCGGCGATCCGGATCGCCGCTCAGGATCTTTCGCTGGCGCTGCCGGACCGCAACCCCCTGCTGCAACAGATGGCGCTCAGCTATATCGATGAAAATTTCGGGGCTCCCAACCAGCTGTTCACCGACCGGGTCCGCTTGCTCGTGCGGCGCTTTCTTGAGGCTGGCCCCGTTTCTCAGGGCGACATTGCCAAGACCCTGTCGGTGCATCCCAAGACACTGCAGCGCCGCCTGCTCGCGGAAGGACAGGTATTCAACGACATCCTGGACGAGGTTCGCCGCGACCGGTTCCTTGAGCTGCTCGCGCAGCCCGCAACGTTAAGCCTGACGCAGCTCGCCGTGATGGTGGGCTACTCGGAACAGGCCGCGCTGACCCGCAGCTGCCGGCGCTGGTTTGGCCAGACGCCCACCGAATTGCGCAGGCAACCCTCGTCGACGCTTTGAATGACGCGCAGCTTCGTCCAGAACAACGTGATCCCGCCCGAGTCGAGTTCTACAGCGCCTGCGCGGCCAGCAGTTGCCTGAGCTGCGGCAGCGCCTGTTGCATGGCCAGGCGCCCGGCCGCGATCGATTTCTGGCGTGCGCCAAAATCCGCGCTTTTCACGCCGCCCAGTGCCGGGCGCAGCACTACATCGGCGTCGCGCAGCTCGAAGCGGTTGATGCTTTGGCCCATGATCGCAAAGGTCTGCAGCAGGATCTGCAACGAGCCGTCGGCAGGATTGCCTTCGGGCGGGCTGGAGATATCGACCGCCACGACCAGTTCGGCCCCCATCTCGCGTGCAAACCGCACCGGCACTGGCGACACCAGCCCACCGTCCACATAATCACGCCCCGAAATCCGCACCGGCTGGAACACCGACGGCACGGCACTTGAGGCCCGCACGGCCGTGCCCGTGTCGCCCCGACGGAACAACACCCCCACCCCGGAGTTCAGGTCGGTGGCCACGATGCCCAGCGGCAGGGGCATGTCCTCGATCGTGCGTCCGGAAACCTGGCCAGCGACATACCGGGCCAGCGCTTCGCCGCGCAGCACGCCGCGACTGAAGAGGGGCAGCGTCCAGTCGGTGAAGGCGGCCTCTTCCATCGTCTCGGCCACCTGCTGCAGCTGGGCGCCGCTCTTGCCACTGGCGTAAAAGGCCGCCACCAGGCTGCCGGCCGAGGTGCCCACGACGAGATCGGGCCTGATACCGGCCTCTTCCAGCACCTGGATCACGCCCACATGCGCAAAGCCCCGCGCCGCGCCGCCACCCAGCGCCAGGCCCAGGCGTGGCGGCTTTTTTGCCACGACCGGCGGCGACGCAACCACCGGCGCCATGATCGGCGGAGTGGTACAGCCCGCCAGCGTGATCCCAATCGCGGCAATCGTGATCCAGATCAACGTTTCTCCCGATCGGTGGAAATTTCTATGGATGCTATTGAGAATGATTCGCGTTTGCTTTATCATCGGATCATTCGCTCACTACTTTTTTGCTCAAGGGAGACCTGCATGTTGAAGATGAAAAAAACTGCTTTCGCCGTCGTGGCGACACTGCTCGCCGCCACCAGTGCCTGGTCCCAGGATGCGATGCTGAACCTGTATTCGGCGCGCCATTACTCGACCGACGAGGCGCTGTACGCCAACTTCACCAAGGCGACCGGCATCAAGATCAATCGCGTGGACGCCGACGATGCCGGTATTCTCGCCCGTCTGAAGGCCGAGGGCGCGGCCTCCCCTGCCGACGTCATCTTGCTGGTCGATGCCGCGCGGCTGTGGAAGGGCGAAGTCGAGGGCCTGTTCCAGCCCGTCAAGTCCAAAATCCTCGAAGACGCGATTCCCGCCCCCTTGCGCGCCAAACCCGCCAGCGAAGGCGGCACACCCTGGTTCGGCTTCTCGACCCGGGCCCGCGTGATCGTGTACGACAAGATCAAGGTCCAGCGCGCCGACGTCGACACCTACGAGAAACTGGCCGACCCGGTCAACAAGGGCAAGCTGTGCATCCGCTCCGGTTCGCACCCGTACAACCTGAGCCTGTTCGGATCCATGGTCGAGCACCTCGGCCCGGCCAGGACCGAAGCCTGGCTCAAGGGCCTGGTGGACAACATGGCACGCCCGCCCAAGGGCGGTGACACCGACCAGATCAAGGGCGTTGCCTCGGGCGAATGTGGCATCGGGGTGACCAACTCCTATTACCTGGCGCGTTTGATGCGTTCGTCGAACCCGCAGGACCGTGCCATTGCGGAAAAAGTCGGCGTGGTGTTTCCGAACCAGGCCAGTTGGGGCACGCACGTGAACATCGCCGGCGGGGCTGTGGCACGCCACGCCAAGAACCCGGCCAACGCCGTCAAGTTCCTGGAATACCTCGCCAGCGCGGACGCCCAGAACTACTTCGCCAACGGCAACAACGAATGGCCGGCGGCCAAAGGCGTGAAGCTGAGCAATCCCGCGTTGCAGGCCATGACCGGGGGGAGCTTCAAGAGCGAAACCCTTCCGATCAGCGCCGTGGGCATGAACCAGGTCAAGGTGCAGCAGATGCTGGACCGCGTGGGCTTCAAGTAAGCACCTTTCACGCAGGACAACCCGGCCCGGCGCCTGGCCCGGCCTTGCTGGGCTTTTTTATCGTCCATAATTGACGTTTACGTCAACGTCAACCCATCAGGAGAGCTCCATGGACATTCAAGGCAAGGTTTTCATCGTCACCGGCGGCGCATCGGGCCTGGGCGAAGGCACGGCACGCATGCTGGCGGCCAACGGCGCCACCGTGGTGATCGCCGACATGCAGGTGGAAAAAGGCGAGGCCGTGGCAAAGGAGATCGGCGGCGCGTTCCTCAAATGCGACGTGAGCAATGAGGCCGATGGCCAGGCCGTGGTGGCCAAGGCGGTTTCGCTGGGCAAGCTCATGGGCCTGGTCAACTGCGCCGGCATCGCCCCGGCTGAAAAAACCGTGGGCAAGAGTGGCGCGCACAGCCTGGGGGTCTTCAGCAAGACCATCATGGTCAACCTGGTCGGCAGCTTCAACATGATCCGCCTGGCGGCTGACGCCATGTGCAGGAACGCGCCCGAGGCCACCGGTGAACGCGGTGTGATGATCTCCACCGCCTCGGTGGCGGCCTACGACGGCCAGATCGGCCAGGCCGCCTACAGCGCCTCGAAAGGCGGCATCGTCGGCATGACACTGCCGATTGCCCGCGATCTGGCGCGCAACGGCATCCGCAACATGACCATCGCCCCCGGCATCTTCGGCACGCCCATGTTGTTCGGCATGCCCCAGGAGGTGCAGGATGCGCTGGCCGCCAGCGTGCCCTTCCCCAGCCGCCTGGGCACGCCCAACGACTACGCCAAGCTGGCCAAGCACATCATCGAAAACGACATGCTCAACGGCGAAGTCATCCGTCTGGACGGTGCGATCCGCCTGGCGCCGCGCTGAGCGCAAATCATGCGGTCATTAAATGCTATATTTAATATAGCTAACACTGACCATTCCACGCTGGGATGGTGCCATTTTCTTCATGAATTTGCGGTTTGAAGCCTCCGCAGCCAGCCCTGCGGCACCTGACAAGCTTGTGCCGCGTCATCCATCGGCGGGGAGCCTGCGCACGCGATGGCGTCACGATGGGCGACCGAGCCGGGTCACCCGGGTCAGGCCGGCAGTCTCACAGGTGACGCCGCCGCGTGAAAACCCCGAGTGTGGTAAGCGCGAGCTGGACCTACAGTGAGAGCGTGCGCGATCGGCGCCCTGCCGCACCACCCACAAGGAGACCTCCATGCCCCAATCTTTCAAGTCCCGCCGCACATTCGTCAAAGCCTCGGTTGCCGCAGGCGCTGCCATCGCCCTGCCCGGCCTGGCCCAGGCGCAGGCCTTTCCGGCCAAGCCCATCCGCCTGATCTGCCCCTGGCCCGCGGGAGGTTCCACCGACGCCGTGATGCGCTCGCTGGCTGAGAGCGCCAGCAAGTCGCTCGGCCAGCAGATCATCATCGACAACAAACCCGGCGCCGGCGGCATGCTGGGCGCCAATGAACTGGTCAACGCCAAACCCGACGGCTACACGCTGAGCCAGTTGCCGCACGGCGTGTTCCGCATCCCGCACATGCAGAAGACGCAGTTCGACCCGCTGAAAGACTTCACCTGGATCGTCTGCCTGACGGGCTACACCTTCGGCATGGTGGTGCCCGCGGATTCGCCCATCAAGAGCGTCAAGGACTTGGTGGATTTCGCCAAGGCCAACCCCGAAAAGTTTACCTACGGCTCCACCGGCACCGGCACCAGCCCGCATCTGGCGGTGGAAGAATTTGCGCAGCGCGCCGGCATCAAGCTCACGCACGTGCCGTTCAAGGGCAATGCCGACAACATGCAAGCCATCCTGGGCGGCCACACCATGGCCGCCAGCGACGCCACCGGCTGGGGGCCGCACGTCGAATCCGGCAAACTGCGCCTGATCGTCACCTACGGCAGCAAGCGCACCAAGCGCTGGCCCAACGTGCCGACGCTCGATGAACTCGGCTACAAGACCGTGAGCGACTCGCCCTTCGGCGTGTGCGGCCCCAAGGGCATGGATCCGGCCGTGACGCAGCGCCTGCACGACGCCTTCAAGAAGACGCTGGACGACCCCGCGGTGCTGGCCACGTTCGAGAAATACGACCAGTCGGTGATCTACCTGAACACCGCTGACTACACGAAATTCGCACGCGACACCTTCGCCAGCGAAAAAGCCGTGATCGAGCGGCTGGGGCTGGCCGCGAAGACCTGACCCAGTGCACCCGACAGCGCAGCGGGTGACAAAGAAAAAACCCTTGTAACTCATTGAATTACAAGGGTTTTTCGTCTGGCGGAGTGGACGGGACTCGAACCCGCGACCCCCGGCGTGACAGGCCGGTATTCTAACCAACTGAACTACCACTCCTCGTTGGTATGACGTTTGCTCTTTCGAGCCAAGTGCCATCACTTGAGCCATTTCTATCCGGGGATAAAACTGGCGACCCTACGGGGATTCGAACCCCGGTACTTACCGTGAAAGGGTAATGTCCTAGGCCTCTAGACGATAGGGTCAAAACCTGTGGATTGCTCCATCTGATACGTTGGTGGTGGAGGTAAACGGGATCGAACCGATGACCTCTTGCATGCCATGCAAGCGCTCTCCCAGCTGAGCTATACCCCCGCACTCACGTTCCCAAACCTTCATCGCTGAAAATCTGCGACCGTTCGCATCAAGCCTTGAATTATAGGGCGAAAATCAGGCCGCCCGCAAACGGCTCAAAACTTTTTCCCGGATTGACAGCTCCAGCACCGCGTCCAGCGATGGCGTCTGGGCGGTGCCCATGACCAGCACGCGCACCGGCATGGCCAGTTGCGGCATTTTCAGCCCGTGTGCCGCCAGCACCTCCTTGATGGCCGCCGAGATCGACGCCTTGTCCCAGACGCAAGTCGACAGCTTTTCCGCCAGTAGTTCCAGCGCCGGCTTGACGGCAGCGGTCACGTGGTGTGTTTTCTCGGCTGCATTGGGCGTGATGTCGGCGTAAAACGCTGCGGCCCAGTTCGCCAGCGCCACGGTGGTGTCGCAACGGTCCTTGAACAAACCGCAGATGCGGGGCAAGCGATCGTCAGTTTCGATCCCCCGCTTCCCGAGCAGCACGGCGACCAGCGCGCCCAGCGCACTGTCGTCCATGGCTTTCAGGTGCTGGGCATTGACCCAGCGCAGCTTGGCCTCGTCGAATTGCGCCGCGCTCCGGCCCAAGTGGTCCAGGCTGAACCACTGCAGAAACTGCGCGCGGCTGAAGATTTCATCATCGCCATGGCTCCAGCCCAGGCGCGCCA
>JAABRA010000396.1 GCA_011391155.1 Burkholderiales bacterium | reverse complement strand
AAAAACGTCGAAGGGCACCAGCGCAGCCCGGGCTCGGCCTGGTGCGGGTAGGAACTGATGAAGTTCTCGCGCACCAGCCCCATGCCCGCATGGCCGATGAAGACGGCGTCGATCTCGCTGGCGTCGACCTGCGCGTGCTGCAGGGCTTCGGTCGTGGCGCGCCCGACCAGAGTTTCAAGATCAAGCGCATCGAACTTGCCAAAGGGCAGATGGCTCCAGCCAATGATGTGCGGCTCGGGCATGGGATTCTCCGTTGAGGGCCTAGGAAAACTTGGGACGATAGCTTGCCGAAACAGGTTGTGCCATAGCGTAGAAACACCCCATGGATTGCCCTATGGAGTAACTCTACGTCTGGCGCGACAGCTGACACAAGCCTTACGCTCGCGCACCAGCCACGCCGGCTGATTGGAAATCTTTGAAGGAGACCGTATGAAAAAACCCGTCAGTTCCTGTGTACTTGCCGCCGTCGTTCCGCTGCTGCTCGTTGCCTGCAGCGACAACAGTTCCGTAGACCCCGTGAACGCGCTGCCTGCGGGCGTGTCCGAGCTGTCGCGCACCAGCTTCAGCGCCACCACGCCCGGCAGCGGCACCAGCTCCGCCACGCAAGACCTGCTGACCGCCGGCCTGGGCAAGACCGGTCTGGGTGCAGCCGCAGCACCCGCCTATGCAGACCCGGCCAACCCGACGGCGGCCGAGCTGCGCCGCAACGCGATTCATTCGAACTACCGGGCCATCATGGACGCCTCCGCGGGTAGCGGCTACGGCACGCTCTATGGCCCCAACATCGACCTGAATGGTGGCAACACCCTGGGCGAAGGCCTGATCCCCGGCGTCGAGTACCTGGCCCGGCTGGACGATGGCACCGGCAAAAAGAACGTGGCCATGGTGGTCCAGATTCCAGCCAGTTTCGATCCGAAGAACCCCTGCATCGTCACTGGTCCGTCGTCGGGCTCGCGCGGCGTCTATGGCTCCGTCGGCAGCGCCGGTGAATGGGGTCTGAAGCGGGGCTGTGCCGTGGCGTTGACCGATTCAGGCAAGGGCATGGGCCTGTACGACCCGATGGATGACACGGTCAACAAGATCGACGGCACGCGCGCCACACGCACGGCAGCCGGCGCGCTGTCCCATTTCTCGGCGGCCATTTCCGATTCGGCCCGGGCGGCCTTCAACACCGCCTTTCCCAACCGCCTGGCGCTCAAGCACGTCCACTCGCAACAAAACCCCGAGAAAGACTGGGGCAACGATACCCTGGCCTCGGTGCAGTACGCGCTGTATGCCATCAACCAGGAATATGCGCCGGTGGCCGCCGGCAGCAGCAACCGCACCGTGCTGTTCAAGGCGGACAACACCCTGGTGATCGCCGGGTCTGTATCAAACGGTGGCGCGGCCGTGCTGCAGGCGGCCGAGCAGGACAGCGCCGGCCTGATCGACGGCGTGGTGGCTGCTGAGCCCAGCGCCCAGCCGCGCACCACGGCGGGCTATGGGGTGCAACAAGGTGGCGTGGCGGTGCCGAAATACGGGATGTCGCTGATCGACTACATCACCTTCGCCAACATCTACCAGCCTTGTGCCGCTTTGGCGCCGGCTGTGGTGATGGGCGAGACCAGCTACTTCAACTTCATGACGCTGGTCGGGATGAACGCCCGCGCAGGCAACCGCTGCGCGGCACTTGCCGCCAGAGGCCTGGTGACCGGGGCCGACACCGCCACGCAGGCGACCGACGCCCTGGCCAAACTCAAGGCTTACGGCTGGTTGCCGGAGAACGACACGATGCACAACGCGCACTACGGTCTGGGCAACGCACCCATCGTCGCCATGATGTACACCAATGCCTTCGGACGCTTCTCGATGCTGGACAACCTGTGCGGCATGAGCGCCGCGCAGGTGAATGCCGCCACCGGCGATGTGGTCGCGGTGTCGGCCACCGTCAAGGCGGGCGCCTTTGCTTCGGGCAACGGCACGGCCAACGGCGCGCCGGCGGCTGTGGTCTACAACAACTCGGTCGGCGGTGCCAAGGCCTGGCAGTTCGCGGTATCGCCCACCAGCGGCACGGCAGATTTCGCGCTCGACGCGGCGCTGTGCCAGCGTGCCCTGGTCACGGGGACCGACCCCGCCACGAATCTTGCACTCGGCGCTGCCACCACCCCCACCAAGGCCCAGAGTGATCTGGTGCGCGCTGGCATCGCGGAGGTACAGCTCAATGGCAACCTGCGCGGCAAGCCCACGCTGATCGTCGCCGGGCGCAGTGATGCGCTGGTGCCGATCAACCATTCGTCGCGGGCCTACGTGGCCTTCAACCGCGTGACCGAAGGCGCGTCCAGCAAGACGAGCTACTACGAGGTGGCCAACGCCCAGCATTTCGACACCTTCCTGTCGCTGTCTGGCTTCGACAACCGCTTCGTGCCCCTGCATGTCTATTTCAACCAGTCCATGAGTGCGATGTACGCGCACCTGAAGTCCGGCACCGCCCTGCCCCCCAGCCAGGTGGTGCGTGCCACGCCGCGCGGCGGCTTGCCAGGTGCAGCCCCGGCCATCACGGCGGCCAACCTGCCTGCGATCAGTGCCGCACCGGTCGCGGCGAACCAGATCGGCTTTGCCGGGACCTCGCTCAATGTCCCGAACTAAACAGGCCCGACATGCACAACCATCTGGAAATCCGGCCATGAAGGCCCGCATCACACGGGCTGCCGGCGCACTGGTCGTGGCCCTGCTGGCCACGACCGCGCTCGCAGCAGACATCGTCATCGGTCAGCTGGCCCCGCTGTCTGGCGTGCTGGCCAGCACCGGTCACCAGATGGTGGTGGGCGGCAAGATCTACTTTGACCACATCAACGCCACCGGCGGCGTCAATGGCCAGAAGATCAAGGTGCTGGTCCAGGACGACGCGTACAAGGTCGACGAGACCGTGCGCCTGACCCGGGAACTGCTGGCCAGACCCGAGGTGCTGGCGCTGTACGGCTTTGCCGGAACCGCCAACGTCGGCAAGCTGCTGACCGATGGCATTCTGGAGCAGGGTGGTGCGGCGCTGGTGGCACCCTACACCGGCGGCGAGCCGCTGCGCAACCCGTTCAACCCCTGGATCTTCCACGTCCGGGCCGGTTATGCCGACGAAACCGAGCACATGGTGCAGCAGGTGACAACGCTGGGCATGAAGCGCATCGCCGTGATGTACCAGAACGACGGCTTCGGCAAGGCGGGACTGGAGGGCGTGCAGAAGGCGCTGACCAAGCGCAACCTCAAGCTGTCGGTGGCGGCTCCGTATGAGCGCAACACCGACCAGGTGGAAGAGGCGGTGAAGCTGGTCAAGGCGTCCGACGCCCAGGCCGTGATCATGATCTCGGTGAACAAGTCGACGTCCGCCTTCATCAAGCGCTACCGCGAATCCGGTGGCGGGGCCCAGCTGTACAACATTTCGGTGGTGGATCCGGCCGAAATCGTGAAGCTGGCCGGCCTGAAGAACGCCCATGGCGTCGGTATCTGCCAGGTGGTGCCCTACCCCTACGCACCCAACCTGGCGGTCGTCCGCGAGTACCACGCCTTGCTGAAGAAGTACGCGCCGACCGAGCTGATCAACTACACCAGCTTCGAGCAGTTCCTGGGCGCCAAGGTGCTGGTGGAAGGGCTGCGGCGGGCGGGCCGCGACCCGACGCGGGCCAAGGTGGTCGCCGCGCTGGAGAGCATGGGCAACTATGACCTGGGCGGCGTCAACGTCAGCTACGGCCCCACCAACCGCGTGGGCGCACGCTATGTGGAAGTGACCGTGATCGGCAGCACCGGCAAGCTGATGAAATAAGACCGTTCAGGGACCGCCCAGCAGCCTGGCCAGCAGCTCGCCCTGGGTGGCCGCATCGAACTTCTTCATCAGCCGCCCGCGATGGGCTTCCACCGTGCGCGGGCTGATGCCCAGCGCCCGCGCAATCTGCTTGCTGGTCGCGCCGGTGACCAGCTGCTGGGCAATCTCCCGCTCCCGGAGGGTCAGACTGGTCGTAACCGGCCGGCGCTGCGAGATGTCCTCAAACATCCACACGGCGCAGGCAAACGGATCAGAACGGTCAAGCGCCCGACCTGATGCATGACACCAGAACAACGAGCCGTCGCGACGCCGCATGATCCGCTCGTCGTTGTAGACACCGGTGCTGCGCATCACCGGCAACCCCAGGTTGCCCACATGCATGAATTCATCGAGCGACGGATAAAGCGGCGCCAGCGGCTTGCCGACCAGATCGTGGACCTCGTAGCCGAACATCTCCGCGAAGGCCTCGTTGCAGGTCTCCACCACCCGGTCCCGGGAAACACACAGGCCCACGGGCGCCAGGCCGAAGGCCAGCTCCAGTATTTTCAGGGTGTTCGACGCGTGGGGCATGGGGGCCGATTGTGCGGGGCCAGCCGTGTGCGGGCAACTGGCGAATACCAGTAGCCGCCCGACAGCAAAAAGCCGCTGCGGTTGCCCGCAGCGGCCTGCCCGAGGACGCAGAAAGTCTTCAGAACAGCAGGTTCGGCAGGAACAGTGTGATCGCCGGCACGTAGGTGATGATGACCAGGAACAGCAGCAGGATCAGCGTCCATGGCATGGCGGCGCGCGCCACCGCCATGATGGACATCTTGGTGATGCCGGCCGTCACGAACAGGTTCAGGCCCACGGGCGGCGTCACCATGCCGATCTCGAGGTTCACCACCATGATGATGCCCAGGTGGACCGGATCAATGCCCAGTTTAGTGGCGATGGGGAACAGGATCGGCGCCAGGATCAGGATGATGCCCGTGGGCTCCATGAACATGCCCGCGACCAACAGCAGGATGTTGACCACGATCAGGAACTGCCACCCCGCCATGCCCCAGCCGATGATGGTTTCGGCGATCTGCTGGGGAATACGTTCGGTCGTCAGCACATGCGCAAACAGCAGGGCATTGGCGACGATGAACATCAGCATCACCGTGACCTTGCCGGCTTCGAGCAACACGTGCGGCACCTGTTTCATGCCGATGTCGCGGTAAATGAACACCGCGATGAAAAACGCATAGACCGCCGCCACGGCGGCAGCCTCGGTCGGCGTGAAGATGCCGCCGTAGATACCGCCCAGAATGATGACGATCAGCGCCAGGCCCCACATGGATTCCCGGCCCGAGACCAGCACCTCGCGCATCGTGGCGCGCGGCTGGCGCGGAATGTCGAGCATGCGGGCGCGCACATAGATGGCCACCATCAGCATCAGGCCCAGCAGGAGGCCGGGGATGACGCCGGCCATGAACAGCTTGCCCACCGAGGTCTCGGTGGCCGCGCCATACACCACCATCACGATGGACGGCGGAATCAGGATGCCCAGGGTGCCGGCGTTGCAGATCACGCCGGCCGCAAAGGGTTGCGAATAGCCCGCTTTCACCATGCCGGCAATCACGATGGCGCCCACCGCCACCACCGTGGCAGGCGACGAACCCGAAACCGCGGCGAACAGCATGCAGGCCATGACCGAGGCCATCGCCAGACCGCCACGCAGATGCCCGATGCAGGCGTTGGCAAAGCGGATCATGCGCCGGGCCACGCCGCCCGTGGTCATGAACGAGCCGCCCAGGATGAAGAACGGGATCGACAGCAAGGTGTAGTGCTCGGAAGTCTCGTACAGCTTGAGCGACAGCGAGGCCAGCGAGTCCTGTGCAAAGAACATGATCGTCAACAGCGACGACAGGCCCAGCGCCACCGCGATCGGCATGCCCATCACCATGAACGACAGCAACAGGATGAACAGGATGGCGGTGGTCATTGGGCACCCCCGGCGGCGGGCTGGTCTTCGCGCATTTTCAGGGCGTCCTTGGCTTCGTCACCCAGCAGATGGGCGTCCTGCCCGGTGGCCAGCCGGTACAGCACCTGGCCGAAGCGCAGGGCCAGCAGCGCAAAGCCGATCGGCAGAATGACGCGCGGGATCCACTGCTGAATCGGCATGTCCTGCATCAGGATGCCGACCTCGTGCATCTTGCGCACATACAGGAAGCCACCGTAGGTCACGATCGCGGCGTAAATGATGCACAGGACCGCTGCCACCGTACCGACCGCCCGCGCCGCGCCAGAGCCCAGCAGCTTGACGAAGGCATCGACGCCGATGTGGGCCCCCACGCGCACGCCATAGGCCATGCCGATGAAAATCAGCCAGCCGAACATCACCCCGGTGAGCTCGACCGCCCACACGAAGCTGTAATTGAAGACATAGCGCGCGACCACCTGTGCGAAGGTGACCAGCGTCATCCCGGCCAGGAGAAAGGCGATCAGGCCTTCCTCAATTTTTTCGAACCAGCGCATAGAAAAAGAGGGCCCGGAGTGCGGGCCCTTCCATGGTGTGGGTTATTTGTTGGACTTCAGGGCTGCGTCGATCAGGTCACGCCCGATATCGCCCTCGAATTTTTTCCAGACCGGATCCATGGCCTTGCGCCAGGCCGCCACGTCGTCCTTGGACAGCGTCTGGATCCTGGCCTTGCCGGCATCGGCGATCTTCTTGCGATCTTCCAGGTTGATGTCGTTGGCCAGCTTGTTGGCGTAGGTGGTGGCCTCGGCCATGGCCTCGGTCAGGCCCTTCTTGACGTCCGGTGGCAGACCGTCCCACCACTTCGCGTTGGTGACCACCATGTAGTCGATCACGCCGTGGTTGGTCTCGCCAATGGTCTTCTGCACTTCATGGAATTTCTGCGAATAGATGTTCGACCAGGTGTTTTCCTGTCCATCGACCACGCCAGTCTGCAGCGCCTGGTAAACCTCGGCAAACGCCATTTTTTGCGGATTCGCGCCCAGGGCCTTGAACTGCGCCTCAAGCACGTCGGATGCCTGGATGCGGAACTTCAGACCCTTGACGTCTTCCGGACGGGTCAGCTTGTCCTTGTTGGTGGAGAGCTGCTTCATGCCGTTGTGCCAATAAGCCAGACCCAGCAGGCCGCGGTTGGTCATGGACTTCAGCAGCGCCTGGCCTTGCGGGCCGTCCTGGAAACGGTCGACGGCGTCGATGTCGTCAAAAAGGAAGGGCAGATCAAAAATCTGGATCTTCTTGGTGTAGCGGTCGAACTTGGACAGCGATGGCGCAATCAGCTGCACGTCACCCAGCAGCAGCGCTTCCATTTCCTTGGCATCGCCGAACAGTTGCGAGCTGGGGAACACCTGGACCTGCACCTTGCCGGGGAGTTTCTTCTCGGCAAGTTCCTTGAACTTGAGTGCGCCCTGCCCCTTGGGCGTCTTCTCGGCCACGACGTGGGCGAACTTGATGACGATCGGCGCCTGCGCCTGGACAAGGCCCGGCAGGGTCATGGCAGCCGCCATGAGGGCGGCGGCGAGCAGGCTGCGCTTGCGAAGAGGGGTCGATGTTTTCATGGGCTTTGTCTCCTAGAGAGGGGGTGAATGTCAAAAAACGTTCAGCAGGATGCGGCGCCGCTCTGGCCTGCGCTTGGGCCTGTCCGCTGATCGTACGCCTTGCCGCGAGGGGGGCGCCTACGTACTTCTACGACGCCCCGGCAACTCAAGGATCATTGTTGCAGGGGGCCGGCGCTTTGCATCACCGGACTAACCCCAAGACTCAAACCCCTGCCCGCTGACGCCCATCGCGCCGCGCCGTCAGCGGCTTTGCGCCAGCGTGCACTGGGCCAACCGCACCACCGGTGCATCGACCATGCGGCCGTCGAGGCTGAACACACCGCCACCGGCGGCCTCGAACGCCGCCAGCACGCGCTGCGCCCACTCCAGCTGCGCCGCGCTGGGTGAAAACGCCGCGTTCACGCCGGCCACCTGCATCGGGTGGATGCACAGCTTGCCGCCGAAGCCGCCACGATGCGCGCGCGCCGCGTCAAGCTGCAACTGGTGGGTGTCCTGCGTGCCCGGTGTCACGCCGTCCACCGGCGCAGGCAACATAGCCCGGCGCGAGGCCAGCACCACCGCCAGGCGCACCGGCACCAGTTCGGCCTCGTCGGGTCCACAGGCCAGGCCCAGGTCGGCCTGGAAATCGAGGTTGCCAAACGCCAGACGCAGCACCTGCGGGGCTGACGCAAGGGCATCCGCCGCGTCCAGCCCGGCGACCGATTCGATCAACGGCACCAGCCCGCAGGCCGGCCCGATGGCGTCGGCGACCCGGCGCAGGCCGCCCACCGTTTCCGCCTTGGGCACCATGACGCCGCCCAGGCCGTCGCCGGCCAGCTGGCGCAGCACGATGAGGTCGTCATCATGAAACGGCGTGCCCAGCGCGTTCAAACGCACCACCAGCCGCGCGCGATCGGCCGGGTTGAGTTGAGCGAACCCGTCCGTCAACTGCCCGCGCGCCGCGGGCTTGTCAGCCGGCGCAACCGCGTCCTCCAGGTCGATGATGACGGCGTCCGCACCCGAGGCCAGCGCCTTGGCAAATCGCTCCGGCCGGTTGGCGGGCACGAACAGGAAGGAGCGGGCCGAAGCCAACGGTTTACTCATATTTCGCGCGCCAGCAAGGCCCCCACGCGCGGCCAGGCGGCCACACCCCAGAGCGCGTTCACAGCGGCCTGCATCTCCGCGGCCGTGGCGCCACCACTGAACGCCGCCAGGCGCAGCGCCTTGGCGGTGATCTCGTCCCGGCTGAGCGTGTTGCCGGGGTCGCCCTTGGGCTCGTCGACGCGGCCGTGCAGCTCGCGCCCATCGGCGGTGTGCACCGTGACCTTGCCGATCCAGCGCTGCGGGTAGGCGCCGTCCACCTCGTCGTCGAGCTTCATTTCCACGCGGTCGCGCAAGTTTCGAGTCACCTCGTCCTCGAAGTGCTGGGCGAATTCGGTCAACCCGGCGTGGCCGTAGCGCGCCACCAGCGCCAGCACCGTGCCCATGGAGAATTTGCTCTGGTGCACCGTGGCCGGCTTGACCACCGGGCCCAGCACGTCGATGGCGCCCTGGTGCACGTGCGTGACCACGCGGGCCAGGTCGCCATGCTGCAGGTCGTGCGTCTGCATCACGTGCAGCAGCGCATCCGCCGCCGGGTGCGTGTGGCGGCAGGAGGCGTGGTACTTGAACGAAGTTTCTGCCGTGGCCCAGCGCATGCCCAGGCCGTCGGTCAACCTGGCAGGGTTGGCGTCGCTGCTCATGCCCGCTGCCATGCCTTGCGGGCCTTCAAAGATCTCAGCGGCGCCCGTGAAACCATCTTTCGCCAGGTACGCCGACATCAGGCCGGCAGCGGCGGCGTGCGCCGTGTGCAACTGCTTGCTGTCGGCCGCGGTGCGCAAAAATTCCCACAGGCCCGCCGACTGCGTGCCGGCCGAGCCAAAGGCGTGCTGCATCTGCGCCGCGTCCAGTCCCAGCAGGTTGCCGACAGCAGCGGCGGAGGCCAGCGTGCCGGCGGTGCCGGTGGTGTGGAACACCTTGTAATGCGAGCGGCCCAGAAATTCGCCGACGCGGATGCCCACCTCGTAACCCGCCACGCAGGCTGCCAGCAGCTGAGCGCCACTGGCACCGATGGCCTGGGCCACCGCCACCGCCGGCGGGAAAACGACTGTGGCCGGATGGAACACCGAGCCGTTGTGCACGTCGTCCTGCTCGGCCACGTGCGAAGCGGCGGCATTGGCCATGGCCGCCAGGTAGGGGCTGGACCAGGCCCGGTTGATGATCACCTCGCTCGGGCCGGCGGCTGGCGTGTCGCAGCCCGGCGCGGCCTGCGGCCCCATGGACAGCGCAAAGCGCGTGATGCTCTCCACCGGGCGCGAACCGTGGCCGGCCACGGCCGAGCCGAACCAGTCCACCAGCAGGTCTTCGGTCTTGCGTACCACGGACGCAGGGATCGTGTCGAAGCGCAAGTGGGCGGCAAACGCAGCGAGTTGGGCGGTATGGGAGGTCATAAAGGCGTCCTTATGGGTAAAATTGGCACCATCCCATCGTGGAATGGTCATAGTTTGCTATTGTCTGATGAGTTACCGGGTGCGCGGATCAAACCGCCCCGGCGGCGCGCAGGGCGGCAATGGCCTCGTCGCCCTGCCCCAGTTCGCGCAGGATGGCCTCGGTATGCTGTCCGACGGCGGGCACGGCGTCCATGCGGTAGTCAAAGGCGTTGCTGCGCCCCGGTGGCAATAACGCGGGGATGTCACCGGCCGGCGAGCCCACATTGACCCAGCGGTCGCGCGCCTTGAGCTGCGGGTGTGCCCACAGGCCGGCCATGTCGTTCATGCGGGCGTTGGCAATCTGGGCTGCATCCAGCCGCGCCACGACCTGTTCCGTGCTGAGCTGCCCGAAGGCGGCCAGGATCAGCGCCGTCAGCGCCGCCCGGTTCTGATTGCGTTTCGCGTTGGCGTCAAAGCGCGGGTCGGTGGCCAGCGCGGCGTCCTGCAGCACCACTTCACAAAACACCTTCCACTCGCGTTCGTTCTGCAAGCCCAGCATCACCGTGCCGCCGTCGCCGGCCTGGAACGGGCCGTAGGGGTAGATGCTGGCGTGCGAGGCGGCGGTGCGCGGCGGCGGCGGTGCGCCGTCAAACGCGTAGTACATCGGGTAATTCATCCACTCGCCCAGGGATTCGAGCATGGACACGTCGATATGGCTGCCCTGCCCCGTCTTGCCGCGCAGCAGCAAGGCTGAGAGGATGCCGGTGTAGGCGTACATGCCCGCCGCAATGTCGGCCACCGAGTTGCCGGCCTTGCTGGGCGCCTCGGGCGTGCCCGTGACCGACAGAAAGCCCGCCTCGCTCTGAATCAGCAGGTCGTAGGCCTTCTTGTCGCGGTAGGGGCCGTCGTCGCCATAGCCCGAGATGTCGCAGACGATGAGCCGCGGGTGCGCGGCCTGCAGCGCCTCGAACGACAGACCCATGCGCGCAGCGGCGCCGGGGGCGAGGTTTTGCACCAGCACGTCGGCCTTTTCCAGCAGCTGCAGCAGGGCTTCGATGGCCAATGGCTGCTTGAGGTCCAGCGTCAGGCTTTCCTTCGACCGGTTGGTCCAGACGAAGTGCGAGGCCAGGCCCTTGACGCGGGTGTCGTAGGCACGGGCAAAGTCACCCACACCGGGGCGCTCCACCTTGATCACCCGCGCGCCGAGGTCGGCGAGCTGGCGGGTACAGAAGGGGGCGGCGATGGCGTGTTCGAGGGAGACGACGGTGATGCCGTCGAGGGGACGAGGGTTCATTTTTTCTTCCTTTCGGGTTGGGGCGCTGCCTGGCCGACGGGCGGGGACGCTGTATGCAGGCCGGGTCTCGCCCCGGCGGGCGACTCACTTTCTCTTGCTTCGCCAAGAGAAAGTAAGCAAAGAGAAGGCGAGCCGGATGCGTCGTCCCTGCGCTGCGCTACGGGCACACTGCGTTGCTCGCGCCGGGCGGGGTGCGCGCAAACTCGCCCTGCGGGCTCAGACATGCGCGCCCCTTGATCCGCCCGTCCCTGCGCTACTCGCCGACACATACGGCAGGGGGGAAACACCGGGGTCCGCATCGCGCCGGTATCCGGCTGTTGCTCCCTCGCCCCTTGGGGAGAGGGTTGGGGTGAGGGTCTTTGAAGTTGCCACATCAGCGCTGGCCCGCATCCGGCTGTCCGGCTGTCTGGCTGCTCCTCCCCCAAGCCGTGCGGCAGGGCTGAGCAGCGCAGCGGCAGGTGGATCAGGGCTGGCGTTGTCTGAGCGAAGCGAGTTTCGCCAGACCCCACCTGCCGCGAGCAGCGCAAGGCACCCCGTAGCGCAGCGCAGGGGCCCAGACGCCCGGCTCGCCTTTCTTTTGCTTACTTTGCTTTGGCGAAGCAAAGAAAAGTGAGTCGCCCGCCGGGGCGAAACCCGGCCAGCCGTCGCAGGAACAGCACCCAAATCAGGCATCAGAACGAGCGCGGCAACCCAAGCACATGCTCCGCCACATAGCTGAAGATCATGTTCGTCGAAATCGGCGCCACCTGGTACAGGCGGGTTTCACGGAACTTGCGCTCGATGTCGTATTCGCAGGCAAAGCCGAAGCCGCCGTGCGTCTGCAGGCACACGTTCGCCGCTTCCCAGCTCGCCTTGGCCGCCAGGTACTTGGCCATGTTGGCCTCGGCACCACAGGGCTTGTGCGCGTCGATCAGTTCGCAGGCCTTCCATCGCATCAGGTTGGCCGCCTCGATCTCGATGTAGGCGTCGGCAATCGGGAACTGCACGCCCTGGTTCTGGCCGATGGGACGGCCGAACACCATGCGTTCGCTGGCGTATTTGCGCGCCCGATCAATGAACCAGTAGCCGTCGCCAATGCACTCGGCCGCGATCAGGGTGCGCTCGGCGTTCAGGCCGTCGAGGATGGTCTTGAAACCCTTGCCCACCGGGCCGAGCAGGTTTTCCTCGGGAATCTCCAGATTGTCGAAAAAAAGCTCGTTGGTTTCGTGGTTGACCATGTTGAGGATGGGGCGCACCGTCATGCCGTTGCCCACCGCGGTCTTGAGGTCGACCAGGAAGCAGCTGAGGCCATCGGAGCGCTTCTGCACATCCGCCAGCGGTGTGGTGCGCGCCAGCAAGATCATCATGTCGCTGTGCTGGATGCGCGAGATCCACACTTTCTGCCCGTTGATGACCCAGCGGCCGTCCTTCTTCACGGCCATCGTCTTGAGCTTGGTGGTGTCGCTGCCGGTGGTGGGCTCGGTAACGCCCATGGACTGGATGCGCAACTCGCCGGTTGCTATGCGCGGCAGGTACTTCTCCTTCTGCTCGGTGGTGCCGCTGCGCACGATCGCGTTCATCACGTACATCTGGCCGTGGCAGGCCCCGGAGTTGCCGCCGCCGCGGTTGATCTCCTCCATGATGACCGACGCCTCGGCCATGCTCAGGCCCGAACCGCCGTACTCCGGCGGAATCAGCGCGGCCATCCAGCCGGCCTTGGTCAGCGCGTCGACAAAGGCTTCAGGATAGCCGCGCTGTTCGTCCACCTTGCGGTGG
>JAABRA010000395.1 GCA_011391155.1 Burkholderiales bacterium | reverse complement strand
TCAGGCGGGCCAGGTCGGCGCGCACCGCGGGCTGGTCACGCAGGGCGAGTGCACCAATGTCGGGCAGCGATGCCTCGATGTTCATCGGGCAGGCGCTGCGCAGGGCACCGAAGCCGCTGTGCATTTCGGCGCAGATGCTGCGGGCGCGGGCGCGCGCCTGCGGGTCAGCGGGCCAGAGCTGCTTGTCAGGGAACTGCTCGGCCAGGGTTTCAGCAATCGCCAGCGTGTCCCACACGGCAAAGCCGTCGTCCACCAGCACCGGCACCTTGCCCACCGGGTTTTGCGCGCCCACGGCCTGCTTGAAGGCTGAGCCGGCATCGAACGAGTCAAAGCGCACCATGACCTCCTCGTAAGGGATGCCGGCCTGCGTGAGCAGCACCCACGGGCGCATGGACCAGGACGAATAGTTCTTGTTGCCGATGTACAGTTTGCGCACAGAGTTCTCCTTCTTTAAGGGCTCCATGCTAGCGCGGGTGGCGAGGCGGATTGATGCGAAATGGCACCCGGATTGATGCGCAGCTTCGGCTGGCCGGTCTTTGGTCAGCGCGTGCGCAGGTAGTCCGGCGCGATGGTATCGAGTGCGGCCGTGGTGATGCCGAGTGCCGCCAGGCCCGGCACCCCGCCGCTGGCCACGTTGTCGACCGCCATCGAATCCAGGTTGTCGCGGGTCATCAGTGGCTCGCCGGGCAGGCGCTCCATCACCCAGGCTTGCAGTCGCGCCAGCGCCATCGGCAGGCCGAACACCGGGCGGCCGCGCCCGCCATTCACGCCGGCCCATTGGCCCGAAAGCTTTACCAGTTCACGCAGCGTAAACACGCCCGGCCCGCACGCGTCAAACGTCTGGCCGATCGTGGCGGGGTCCTGCAGGCAACGTTGCACCGCCTCGGCAACGTCTTCCACCCACACCGGCTGGAAGCGGGTCTCAGCGCCGGCCAGTGGAACGAAAGGCGCCAGGCGCTGCAACTGGGCGAACACATTCAGGAATTTGTCTTGCGTGCCGAAGATCACGCTGGGCCGCAGCAGGGTGAGGTCCAGCGTTCCTGCACTTGCCGATGCCTGCAGCGCCGCCTCGCCGCGCGCTTTGCTGCGCTGGTACATCGACGGGGCGTCCAGCGCCGCGCCGAGTGCGCTGATGTGCACCAGCCGGCGTACGCCCGCTGCGGCGCAGGCGCGGGCGATCTTCTGCGGCAGTTCGACATGCGCCTTGTCGAAAGCGGCCTGGCTCCCATGCAGGATGGCCACCAGATTGACCACCGCGTCACGGCCGGCCATGAGCCGGATCAAGGTGGCCTCGTCATGCACGTCCGCCTCAACCACTTCGAGCTGCGGCAGTACCGCAAGGGAGCTGCCTTTCCCGGGTTGGCGCGACGGCACCGTGAGGCGCCAGCCGGCGTGCGCGAGCTTGGCGCAGATCTGGCGGCCGACAAAGCCGGTGCCACCCAGGACCAGGATATTTTTCATGGGCTTCACTGTAGCGCGCAAGCCCCGGCCGGCGCTTGCGACGGGGAATTCACGTCTGTTTGGCATGATCCCAGCGTCAAAAGGTCATTGTTTGCTATAAATATAATAGTAATCGGTTTTTTCCTGGAGGGGCGCTTATCATTTCGCCCATGGAAACCAAGTGGCTCGAAGACTTCGTCAGTTTGGCTGAGACCCGCAGCTTCAGCCGCTCGGCCCAGCTGCGCCATATCACCCAGCCGGCTTTCTCAAGGCGCATCCAGTCGCTGGAGGCCTGGGCGGGCACTGACCTGGTGGACCGCAGTTCCTACCCCACGCGGCTCACGCCGGCCGGCCAGACGCTGTACGACCAGTCGCTGGAGGTGTTGCAGGCGCTGCAAAGCACCCGCGCCATGCTGCGCGGCCACGCCTCGGCCGGGCAGGACGTGATCGAGTTTGCCGTGCCGCACACGCTGGCGTTCACCTTTTTCCCGGTCTGGATGTCAAGCCTCCGCGAATCGTTCGGCCCGATCAAGAGCCGGTTGATCGCCCTGAATGTGCACGACGCGGTGATGCGCCTGGTCGAGGGCGGCTGCGATGTGCTGATCGCCTACCACCACGCATCCCAGCCGCTGCAGCTCGATCCCGAGCGCTATGAGATGGTGTCGCTGGGCCGGGAAGTGCTGGCGCCGTACGTCAAGGCCGATGCCGAGGGCGCGCCGCTGTTCCGGCTGCCCGGGCGCGCGGGCCAGCCGCTGCCCTACCTGGGCTATGCGTCGGGGGCGTACCTGGGTCGGGTCACGGACCTGATCCTCAAGCAGTCCGGCACGGCCATTCATCTGGATCGCGTGTACGAGACCGACATGGCCGAAGGCCTGAAGGTCATGGCCCTGGAAGGGCATGGCGTGGCTTTCCTGCCCTACAGCGCGGTGAAGAAGGAACTGCGCGAGCGCAAGCTGGTGAACGCCACACCCCCCGGAATGCCAGGTCTGGAGTTGGTAATGGACATCCGCGCTTATCGGGGGAAACCCTTGGGCAGGGAGGTCGCCAAGGGCTCCGCGCAGGCGCTTTGGACCTTTCTGGAGGCGGAAAACGCCCCCGAATGAGCGAAAAGCCTAATCTATAGATTTTTTGCATAACGCATGGCGTTATCCGCATTGGTCTTTCATGCGCCGGACATTTACAGTTCGCGCCATCGCAAAAAGCAGTCGACCCGAACGCCCTCAACGGCCGGCCGGCTATTGCGCTACCGGATGGGCACGAAGCCTGCTTGTTGTTAAAAACAGAGCGGGTGGACGGGTTTGCAGACCCCCCCAAGGGTTTTCCGCGTTTACCCGGGAAATTGAATGCCTAGAATTGATTCACCTTTTTTTACTCAAACCATCAACGCAAGGAAACATCACATGAAGAAGCACCTCATCGCTTTCGCCGTCATGGCCGTGGCAGCCGGCTCCGCCCTGGCCCAGGCCACCGACACGATTTCCAAAGTCAAGGCCTCCGGAAGCGTCACCATGGGGGTGCGCGACTCCTCGGGCGCCTTGTCGTACACGTTGGGTGACGGCAAGTTCACGGGCTACCACGTCGAGCTGTGCCAGCGCATCATCGCCAACCTGGAGAAGGCTGCGGGCAAGAAGCTGGACGTGAAATACCAGTCGGTCACCTCGCAGAACCGCATTCCACTGGTGCAGAACGGCACGGTCGACATCGAGTGCGGCTCCACCACCAATAACGCCACGCGCCAGAAAGACGTGGCGTTTGCCGTGACCACCTTCGTCGAGGAAGTGCGCATGGCCGTCAAGGCCAATTCGGGCATCACCTCGATTGCCCAGTTGAACGGCAAGAATGTGGCCACCACCACGGGCACCACGTCGGTGCAGACCCTGCGCAAAAACGAGCGCGCCACCGGTGTCGACTTCAAGGAGATCTTCGGCAAGGATCACGCCGACAGCTTCCTGCTGCTGGAGTCCGGCCGCGCCGATGCGTTCGTGATGGACGGCTCCATCCTGGCCGGCAACATTGCCAACGCCAAGAACCCGGCCGACTTCAAGCTCGCCGGCGAGGTGCTGTCGGTCGAACCCATCGCCATCATGATGCGCAAGGACGATCCGGCGTTCAAGAAGCTGGCGGACGACACTTTGAGAGACCTGATGAAGTCCGGCGAAATCGTCAAGATTTACGACAAGTGGTTCATGCAGCCGATCCCGCCGAAGAACGTCAAGGTCGGGCTGGCGGCCAGCGAGAGCATCAAGGCGGCCTGGGCTAACCCCAATGACAACCCGATGGAAGCCTACGCCAAGAAGTAAGCCCGTCATGTGACGGAGACCCCACCCCGCCTTGGGCGATGCCTGCGGCGGGGTTGTTGTTTCACGGAGCCCACGCACCACAGGTGCCCGGGCAAACCAACCCCCCGGCACGACAGGCCTTGCGGAGAATCACATGAATTGGGACTGGCAGGTATTTCTGAACGACGACGGCAGCGGCCGCACTTACCTTCAGTGGATGATCGATGCCTGGGGTTGGACGCTGGCCGTCGCCGGCAGCTCCTGGGTGGTGGCAGTGACACTGGGGGCCTTGATGGGCACCTTGCGCACGCTGCCGAACAGCCCCTGGCTGACCCGATTCGCCAACGCGTGGGTGGAGCTGTTTCGCAACATTCCGCTGCTGGTGCAGATTTTCCTGTGGTACTTCGTCGTGCCCAAGATGTTTCCGGCTTTCCAGCAGGTGCCCGGTTTCCTGCTGGTGGTGTTTGCGCTGGGTTTCTTCACCTCGGCGCGGATTGCCGAGCAGGTGCGCGCCGGCGTGCAGGCGTTGCCCAAGGGCCAGCGCTACGCTGGCATGGCGCTGGGCTTCACCACCGCGCAGACCTACCGCTACGTGATCCTGCCGATGGCGTTTCGCATCATCCTGCCGCCGCTGACCAGTGAATCCATGAATTTGCTGAAGAATTCGTCGGTGGCGTTTGCGGTGTCGATTGCCGAACTCACCATGTTCGCGATGCAGGCGCAGGAAGAAACCTCGCGCGGCATCGAGGTGTACCTGGCGGTGACGGTGCTGTATGCGATTTCGGCCTTTGCCGTGAACCGTGTGTTCGGCTTCATCGAGACCAAGGTCCGCATCCCCGGCTTCATCGTCGCCGGTGGCACCGGTGGAGGGCACTGAAATGATGGGACTCGACCTCACTTTCCTCAACTGGGACATCATCAGCAAGTTCGTCCTGGGCGGCTTCATGTTCAGCATCAAGCTGACCGTGGTCGCCACGCTGGGGGGCATCCTGCTCGGCACCTTGCTCGCCCTCATGCGCCTGTCGGGCAACAAAGTGCTGATGGTGCCGGCCACCATCTACGTCAACGGCATGCGTTCGGTGCCGCTGGTGATGGTGATCCTGTGGTTCTTCCTGCTGGTGCCGGGCTGGGTGTACAGCTACCTGCCCAACGGCGAGGCGAACCGGGCCGAATATTCGGCCTACATCACCTTCATTGCCTTCGAGGCCGCCTACTTCAGCGAAATCATGCGCGCCGGTATCCAGTCGATACCGCGCGGGCAGGTGTTTGCCGGGCAGGCGCTGGGCATGACCTACGGGCAGAACATGCGCCTGGTGGTGCTGCCGCAGGCGTTTCGCAACATGCTGCCGGTGCTGCTGACGCAGACCATCATCCTGTTCCAGGACACCTCGCTGGTCTATGCCATTGGCGCCTACGACATGCTCAAGGGCTTCACCAACGCCGGCAAGATCTACGGCCGGCCCGAAGAGGCCTATCTGCTGGCCGCTGTGGTGTATTTCGTGATCTGCTTTGGCCTGTCCTGGACCGTCAAGCGTCTGCAGGCCAGGATCGCCATCGTTCGTTAAGCATCGGAAATCAACATGATACAAATCAAAGAAGTCTCCAAATGGTATGGCCCGGTGCAGGTGCTCAACAACTGTTCGGTCAACATCGCCAAGGGTGACGTGGTGGTGGTCTGCGGGCCTTCGGGCTCGGGCAAATCGACCCTGATCAAGACGGTGAACGGCCTGGAACCTATCCAGAAGGGCGAAATCACGGTCAACGGCGTCAGTCTTTACGACGCCAAGACCGATCTGCCCAAGCTGCGCTCGCATGTGGGCATGGTGTTCCAGAGTTTCGAGCTGTTCCCGCACCTGTCGGTGACCGAGAACCTCACGATCGCGCAGATCAAGGTCTTGGGCCGGAGCGCCGACGAGGCCAAGACCCGCGGCCTCAAGATGCTCGACCGCGTGGGCCTGATGGCGCACAAGGACAAGTTCCCCGGTCAGCTCTCGGGTGGCCAGCAGCAGCGCGTGGCGATTGCCCGCGCGCTGTCGATGGACCCGATCGTGATGCTGTTCGATGAGCCCACCTCCGCGCTCGACCCCGAAATGGTCGGCGAGGTGCTCGACGTGATGGTGAACCTGGCCAAGGAAGGCATGACCATGATGGTGGTCACTCACGAGATGGGCTTTGCCCGCAAGGTGGCCAACCGCGTCATTTTCATCGACGTGGGCGGGCGCATCCTGGAGGATTGCTCCAAGGACGAGTTCTTCAACCATCCCGAGAACCGCCAGGCCCGCACCAAGGATTTTCTGGACAAAATTCTTCAGCATTGAGCGCGCTTGCGCCTGCATGACCAAGGCACCTGCGGGTGCCTTTTTCAAGGGTCCGCCGGCGCTTTTGGGACAATGGCGGCATGACCCAAGAAATCACCCTGACCCGCCCGGATGACTGGCACCTGCATGTGCGCGACGGCGAGGCGCTGAACACGGTGGTGCCGCACACCGCCGCCCAGTTCGGGCGCGCCATCATCATGCCCAACCTCAAGCCACCGGTGACCACGGCGGCGCAGGCCCTGGCTTACCGTGACCGCATCCGCGCCGCCGTTCCCGCGGGGTTGAATTTCGAGCCCCTGATGACGCTGTACCTGACCGACAACCTGCCGCCCGACGAGATCCGGCGCGCGCGGGACGCCGGTGTGGTCGCCGTCAAGCTCTATCCGGCCGGTGCCACCACCAACAGCGACGCCGGCGTGACCGACCTGCGCAAGACCTACCCGACACTGGAGGCGATGCAGCGCGCCGGCCTGCTGCTGTTGGTGCATGGCGAGGTGACCTCGCCTGACATCGACCTGTTCGACCGCGAGGCGGTGTTCATCGACACCCAGCTGATCCCGCTGCGCCGCGATTTCCCCGAGCTGAAGATCGTCTTCGAGCACATCACGACGAAGGAAGCCGCCCACTACGTCACGCAGGCGGACCGCTTCACCGGTGCCACCGTCACCGCGCACCACTTGCTGTACAACCGCAACGCCATCTTCACCGGGGGCATCCGGCCGCACTATTACTGCCTGCCGGTGCTCAAGCGCGAAACCCACCGCCAGGCGCTGGTCGCCGCGGCCACCAGCGGCAATCCGAAATTCTTCCTGGGCACCGACAGCGCACCGCACCCCGCGCACCTGAAGGAGCACGCCTCGGGTTGCGCGGGCTGCTACACCGCCCACGCGGCCATGGAGATGTATGCCGAGGCTTTCGACGCGGCCGGCGCGCTCGACCAACTCGAAGCCTTTGCCAGTTTCAACGGGGCCGATTTCTACGGCCTGCCGCGCAACACGGGCACCATCACCCTTTGCAAGGAGAGCTGGACGCCACCCGAAAGCTATGTTTTTGGCGAGGCCGAACTGAAACCCCTGCGTTCGGGCGAAACACTGCCGTGGCGGCTGGTCTAGCGGAAATTGACTGGCGTGCGCCGTGGCTTGCGCCGTGGCGGGCTCTGGGCGAGCCGCTTGCAAAGCAGGTGCTGGCGGGTGCCGCCCAGCCCGACGTGCTGAACCAGGCACCTTATGCGCCGGTGCGTTTCGTCGCCCAGAGCGCACTTCCTGAGGGCATGGCTTACGAGCGTTTCATTTTCGAGTGCGGTGGCGTTCCGACCCGCGAGGGGCTGCACGACTTCTTCAACGCTTTGTGCTGGATGACCTTTCCGCAGTCCAAGAAGAAGCTGAACCAGTTGCAGGCGACGGAAATCGCGACGGCGGGCATCCAGTCTGTGCGCGGGCCGGTGCGCGATGCGGTCACGGTTTTCGACGAGAACGCAGCGCTTCTGTTTGCGCCCGATGCCGTTTGGGAGGCCCTGGCCGCGCGGCAATGGGCGCGGCTGTTTGGCGAGTTGCGTCCGTTGTGGGCCCAGGCGCAACTACTGATTTTTGGCCATGCGGCCCTGGAAAAGCTGGTGGAGCCCTACAAATCGATCACCGCGCATGTCTGGCGCGTGGCCGAGAACTGGAATTCCATGGCGCAACTCGATGCGTGGCTGGCGCAGGACCTGACCGCTGCAAAGCTGGCGGCCAAACCCTTTGTGCCGCTGCCGGTGCTCGGTGTTCCCGGGTGGTCGCAGGGCAACGAAGACCCGGCGTTTTACGCCGATGCCGGGGTGTTCCGGCCGGCGCGCCGCGTGCCGCAGAACGCGCAATAACCGCAACCGTCGTCGGAATTGGGTTGCTGGAACTTGATTTTCGCCAATGCGCCCCTAACATCCATAGTCACTTATTCCCGGTTGTGGGAATTTTTTCGGAAGCCACCATGAAACGCATTCTTCTCCTTGTCCTGACCAACTTCGCCGTCATGGCGGTGCTGCTGATCACCACGCGCCTTCTGGGCGTGGACCGTTTCCTGACCGCCAACGGCCTTAACTTGACGGCGCTGGCCGGCTTCTCGTTGATCATCGGTTTCGGTGGCGCGTTCATCTCGCTGCTGATGAGCAAGACCATCGCGAAAATGAGCGCCGGGGTGCGCATCATCGAGCAGCCCCAGAACGTCGATGAAGCCTGGATCGTGGATACGGTGCGCAAGTTTGCGGACAAGGCGGGCATCGGTATGCCGGAAGTGGGCATCTTCGAGGGCGACCCCAACGCCTTTGCCACGGGCGCGTTCAAGAACTCGGCGCTGGTGGCGGTGTCCACCGGTCTGCTGCGAGGTATGACGCGTGAGGAGGTCGAGGCGGTAATCGGCCATGAGGTGGCGCATATCGCCAACGGCGATATGGTAACGATGACCCTGATCCAGGGCGTGATGAACACTTTCGTGGTGTTCCTGAGCCGCGTTATCGGCTATGCGGTCGACAGTTTCCTGCGCCGCGGCGACTCGCAGAATTCCGGCCCCGGCATCGGCTACATGATCACGACGATCGTGATGGACATCGTGCTCGGCTTCGTGGCCGCCATCATCGTGGCCTGGTTCAGCCGCCAGCGCGAATTCCGTGCGGATGCCGGCGCCGCAAGCCTGATGGGCCGCAAGCAGCCGATGATCAACGCGCTGGCCCGTCTGGGGGGGGTGCACACGGCGGAATTGCCGAAGAGCATGGCTGCGATGGGCATTGCTGGCGGCATTGGCAAGCTGTTCAGCACCCACCCGCCGATTGAAGAGCGCATCGCCGCGCTGCAAAGCGCGAAGGCCTGAGGTCGATGCCCGCCCGCCCCCGGGCGGGTTCAAGTTTGAGGTGGTCCGGCGGTGAACTGCGTTGACCATGACGGGGCCGGGCTGTTTTGCCGTTCCGAAGCACCAGACCGATCGGTGACTCGCTGCACACATCCAGCCGCGCCGACAGCAGGGGGCCCTGTTGCGGTAAGTGATGTGGGTGCTGTCGGAACAGCCCCCCGATGGCCCTCAAAGTGCTGGCTCACGTTGTCGCGCTCGTTGAACATCAGCGCGACGGCCGGTCTTATTCCGCTGGCTTGGCACCAGGTAGCCGCAAAACGAACTCGGCCCCACCCTGCGGATGGTTGCGCGCGGTCAGGCTGCCGCCATGGCGTTCCACAATGCCATAGCTGATGGACAGGCCCAGGCCGGTTCCCTTGCCCACGGGCTTGGTGGTGAAAAATGGCTCGAAAATACTTGACAGTGCCTCGGGCGCAATGCCAGGGCCATTGTCGTGCAGCGTGATCACCAGGAAGTTCGCCTCGCGTTTGGCGCAGATATTGAGCACGGGTGACACGCCGGGTTGGGCGCAGGCCGCGTCGTAGGCGTTCTGGATCAGGTTCATCAGCACCTGCAGCAGTTGCCCTGCATTGCCGGGCACCACGCAGCCCGGGCAGGCTTGCAGCTCCACGTCAAAGTCCAGCTTCATGCCGGTGCGCACCCAGTGGATGGCGCGCTCGATGACGACGTCCACATCCACCATTTCGCGCTCTTCGCCGTCCAGCGCCGAGAAGCGCTTGAGCCCGTCCACGATGCTGGCCGTGCGCTGCGCTCCTTCGATGGTGCCGTCCATCAGCGAGGGCAGGTCGCGCAGGATGTGCTCGATGCGCAGTTTCTGCGCCAGGGCCATCAATGCCGGGTTATTGCCCAAAGCCGCTTCGGCGTGCACGGCGTCCAGGTACTGGCGCAGCCGCGTGGTGTAGCGGTTCAGCGCATGCACATTGCCCAGCACGAAGCTGATGGGGTTGTTGAGCTCGTGCGCCACGCCGGCTACCAGGCGCCCCAGCGACGACATTTTTTCGGCGTGCAACAGTTGCTGCTGCGTGAGCTTCAGCGCTTCATGCGCCTCATGCAGTTGGCGGTAGGCGCGCTTGATCTCGGCCATGGGCCGCCCCACAAACACATAGCCCACGCAACGCCGGCGCCCGTCATAGCGCGGCGTGGCGGTGAAATCCACGGGCACCGGCTGGCCGGCCGCGTCGTGCAGCATCAGCTCCACGGTCTCGCCCTGGCGCAGCGTGACGGTTCGGCGCATCATGTCCTGCAGCACGCCAGTGCCCGCGATGCTGTGCAGCAGCGTGTGCATGGGGGCGCCCAGCAAGGCCTCTTCGCTGCAGCCCACCAGCTCGCACAGGGCCTGGTTGGTCTGCTCGATCAGCCCCTGCGCGTCGGCGGCGACCAGCACGTCTGACATCGAGGACAACAGGCTGTAGATCAGCTGCTGCGAGACCTCCAGTTGCGCGTTCTTTTCCTCCAGCGCCACTTCGTCGCGCAGCAATTGCGAATACACGTCGTCCATCTTCTGGATCACGTCCAGCCAGGTGTCGTCGTCCACGCCTTTGGGGTGTTCCATCAATGCACCGTGCAGACCATGCAGGGGTCAAAGGAGCGCACGATGTGCTGCACCGCCACCGGGGTTTTTTCGCCCGGCTGCACCGGTGCGCCCACCAGCGCGGCCTCCAGCGCGCCCGGCGTGCCGTGGCGGTCGCGCGGGGAGAAGTTCCAGCTGGTCGGGGCGATGATCTGGTAATTGGCAATGCGCCCGCCGCGGATGGACAGCCAGTGGCCCAGGCTGCCGCGCGCGGCTTCGCACAGGCCAAACGTGTCTGCCTCGTCTGGCAGTTGCGCATCATTGCTGCAGGGCGCATCGGGTACAACAGCGCGCAGGCACTGCTCGGCCAGTAGCACCAGCTGCGCCAGTTCGATGGCGCGCGACAGCACGCGTGTCACCACGTTGCCGCCAGTGCGTGCCCACAGAGCGCGAATCAGGGGCTGACTGTGCGCCAGCTGGCGGGCCATGGCGCCGGTTTCCAGCACCCGACCATCCAGCCGGGGCGCCTTGTTCCAGGTGTAGGCGTCGGGTTTGTCCATTTGTGGAAGGGTCAGGCCCACCGAGGGGTGCAGTGCGGCCCCCGCATCGGCCAGCCAGGCGTGGCGCGCATCCTCGGCAATCTGCGCCGTGTTGACCGGCTGCAGCGTGTTGCCGTCCCACACGCCAGGTGCCATCGCATAGCCGCCGCTGGGGTCGGCAAAACCGCCGTAGCTCATGGTCAGACCCGGTCCACGGCCCAGCGCGTCAAGCTGTAGGTCGCGGGCGATGGACAAGAACAGCCGCAGGTCGCCTTGCAGCGGGTCGCGCTGCAGCCACTGCTCCAGGGCCTGCTCACTGTCTAGCGCGACCACTTCTTCCAGCGGGGCGGTATACAGCACCCGCTCCAGAAAACCGCGCATCTCCGCCACGCGCGAGCCCAGCCGGTAGCGCTCGGAGCCACTGAGGTTGCGCGTGGAGCCGCCGGGAACGATGGACTGTGTGTGCGGCCATTTGCCGCCCAGCGTGCCCATGATGTGCATCCAGCGCTGGCGCGCCGCCACCGCCTCGCGGGAATGCTCACCGGATTGCGTGGAGAAACGCCGCAGAGCCTGTGCATGCCAGGACCGGCCGGCGTAGACCTCGCGCGTGAAGTCGGGCATGAAGAACAGGTAGAAATGCGTCAGATGGTCGGCCGCGTTTTCGCAGGCCAGCATCAGGTTGGTCAGCCACACGCCGTTGGGCGGCGCCTCCACGCCACAGGCCGCGCCCAGCGCGCGCGCCGCCGCAACCGATTGCGTGACCGAGCAAATGCCGCAGATGCGCGGCACATAGACAATGGCATCAAACGGGTGCTTGCCTTGCAGGATCTGCTCAAACCCGCGGTACATGGGCGCGTTGACCCAGGCCTCCTTGACCTGCCCGTCGGCTACTTCCAGACGGACCTCCAGATCGCCTTCGACGCGGTTGAATGGGCCTACCAGCAATCGTGTCATTTGAGTCGGGTCTTTTTGATCTGGGGCGCCACTACCAGATGGTCAGACGTCGAGTTGACTTTGACCCGTTTGGGTGTAGCCGATTTGGACAGCGAGGCCAGCGCCACGAACCAGGCCTTGTGCATGTCGGTGGGCAGGCCGATGGGAATGCCCGCCACCTTGGGCGTCTGGTGGAAGGCGTGGCCCGGCTCCTCAAAGCCCGGTTCGGTGCAGCTGATGCAGGCATAGCCGCCGCGAATGCACGAGCCCTCGCCGTTCCACAAGCGGATGTTGCAATCGGCATGCGCCTGCGTGCCTTTGCAGCCCATATTTTCCATCAGGCAGCCCAGGTCCGAGGGTTTGTGTGCACTGGCCTTGTATTCGTAATACTCGTTGCGGATGCAGGCGTGGTGCACCAACTGATCGCTGTAGAAGCGTGGCCGCGCCAGGGTATCCAGCGCATCGGCGTCCAGACCGCGCTGCGCCAGCGCGGCCAAAGTCTCCAGCACCCAGCCTGGATGGGTTGGGCAGCCCGCGACATTGACCACGGGCAGGCCCGACGGATCACGCCACTGCGCGCCCAGCACACCACCGGCGTGGTCGCCCTCGTACTGCAGCCCGCAGGCGTCGGTCGGGTTGATGCCGCCGGCGGTGATGCCGCCAAAGGCGGCGCAGCTGCCCACGGCCACCACGTGGTGGGCCACGGCGCTCAGGCGCTCCATCCATTGCAGCATCGGCTCTTGCGTGCCGGCCAACATGTGGAAGCGTCCCCTGCCTTCTGGGCCGCGTAGCACGGCGCCTTCCAGGCACAGCGCGTGCAGGGGTACCTTGCCACTCAGGCAGTCCTGCAGGATGGCCAGCGACTCGTGCCCCGACTCCAATGAGAGTGCCGGGTGCCACAGCAGGTTCACCCCGATCTGGCGCAGCAGGCCGCGAAAATCCGCCGTGTCCGCGCACAGCAGGGACATGCTGCAACCACCGCAGCCGCCGGATTGCAGCCACAGCACATTGAAGCGGGGTT
>JAABRA010000394.1 GCA_011391155.1 Burkholderiales bacterium | reverse complement strand
CACCGGGCGCAGGGTATTCGGCGCCGGCGTGGCGGCAACAGGCGCGCCGCCCGAAGCCTCCAGCGTGGTGTTGCCCCGGAAAAACAGCTCGTAGCGGGCATCCAGTTGCCCGGCAGCGAAGTGGGACACCCCTGTTTCGTCGATGTAGCCCCAGACGTCCGCCTGCACCGGAAGACTCAAACTTGATAGCAACATAAGACCCATCCACGCTGGGATAGTGCCAAAAAAGCGTAAAAATCGGGTGAAAAAGGCCAAACGCGGCATGCCGGCTCGCTCAGACATCGATTTCCACGCTGTCGCCGTGCAGTTCCATGAGTTCGCGACGGGCCGCAGCCTCGCCCTTGCCCATGAGTTTGGTGATCAGATCTTGTGTTTGCATAAAATCCATCGTGCCCAGTTGCACCGGCAACAGGCGGCGCGTATCCGGATTGAGCGTGGTGTCCCAAAGTTGTTCCGCGTTCATCTCGCCCAGTCCCTTGAACCGGCTGATGCTCCACGCGCCTTCGCGCACATTTTCCTTGCGCAGCTTGTCCAATATGGCGGTCAATTCGCCTTCGTCAAGGGCGTAGGCCTTGGATGCGGGTTTTTTTCCGCGTGCCGGTGCGTCCACGCGGAACAGCGGTGGGCGCGCAACGAACACGTGCCCGGTCTCGATGAGCTTGGGAAAATGCCGGAAAAAGAGCGTCAGCAGCAGCACCTGGATGTGCGAGCCGTCGACATCGGCGTCGCTCAGGATGCAGACCTTGCCATAGCGCAGGCCGGAGAGGTCGGGCGTGTTGCCCTCGGTGTAGGGCCCGGGCCCATGCGGGTCGACGCCGATGGCCACCGCGATGTCATGAATCTCGTTGTTCTTGAACAGCAAGTCACGATCGACCTCCCAGGTGTTGAGCACCTTGCCGCGCAGCGGAAGGATGGCCTGGCTCTCCTTGTCGCGGCCCATCTTGGCGCTGCCGCCGGCGGAATCACCCTCCACCAGAAACACCTCGTTGTGCGCAATGTCCTTGCTTTCGCAATCGGTCAGCTTGCCCGGCAGCACGGCCACGCCCGAGCCCTTGCGCTTCTCCACCTTCTGGCCGGCCTTCTGCCGAGTTTGCGCGGCCTTGATGGCCAGTTCGGCGAGCTTCTTGCCGTGCTCGACGTGCTCGTTGAGCCAGAGTTCGAGCGCCGGTCGCACGAAGCTGCTGACCAGGCGCACCGCATCGCGCGAGTTCAGGCGCTCCTTGATCTGCCCCTGGAACTGGGGGTCGAGCACCTTGGCACTCAGCACATAGGACGCCCGGGCAAAGACGTCTTCCGGCATCAGCTTCACGCCCTTGGGCAGCAGCGAATGCAGCTCGATGAAGCTCTTGACCGCGTTGAACACGCCGTCGCGCAGGCCCAGTTCATGCGTACCGCCGGCGTTGGTGGGAATCAGGTTGACGTAGCTCTCGCGCACGGCACCGCCGTCTTCGGTGAAGGCCAGGCACCAGGCTGCGCCCTCGCCTTCGGCAAAACTGTCGTGCTGGCCGTCGGCGAAACCCTCGCCCTCGAGCAGCGGAATCACAGGTTCGCCATTGAGGGTCTGCATCAGGTAGTCGCGCAGGCCGCCCTTGTAGAGCCAGGTCTGGACTTCTTTGGTCTTCTCCAGGGTCAGCGTCACACTGACGCCCGGCATCAGCACCGCCTTGCTGCGCAGCAGGTGGGTGAGCTCATTCAGAGGCAAAACCGCCGATTCGAAGTATTTGGCGTCGGGCCAGACGCGCACCACGGTACCGCTGCGCCGCTCGCCGGGACCGGCTTCGCTGATCATCAGCGGCTCGATCACGTCACCCCCCGAGAACACCAGGCGCGCCACCTTGCCTTCGCGGTAGCTGGTGGCTTCCAGGCGATGGCTGAGGGCATTGGTCACGGAGACGCCCACGCCGTGCAGGCCGCCGGAAAAGCTGTAGGCGCCGCCCTTGCCTTTGTCGAACTTGCCGCCGGCGTGCAGGCGGGTGAAGACCAGCTCGATGACCGGCGCCTTCTCTTCGGGATGCAGTCCGAACGGAATGCCACGGCCGTCGTCTTCGACAGTGACGGACCCGTCGGCGTGCAGTGTCACCTTGATCTTCTTGCCGTGACCGGCCAGCGATTCATCGGCGGCGTTGTCCAGCACCTCCTGGATCACATGCAGCGGGTTGTCGGTGCGGGTGTACATGCCCGGGCGCTGCTTGACGGGCTCCAGGCCCTTGAGCACACGGATGGACGCTTCGGAGTATTCGGCGGGGGATTTGGGGGCGGGATTCGTGGCCATGGAGGCGGATTGTAGTTCGCCCGCCGCGAAAAAGCTGTATGCAATCACAGTTTCAGACCGAGCGCTCGCCGCAGGCGACAGCGGGAAACACGCGGATTGGCTACATTTCCCGGATGTCTTCCGCTTCGAAAAGTCTCTCGATCGCCCAGGTTCTGGCCTGCGGCGCTGCCATCGTCACCCTGTCCATGGGCATCCGCCATGGCTTTGGGCTGTGGCTGCAGCCCATCACGCAGGCGCAGGGCTGGACGCGCGAGACCTTTGCGTTTGCCATCGCGATCCAGAACATTGCCTGGGGTGTGGCCGGGATCTTCGCCGGCATGGTGGCCGACCGCTTTGGCGCCTTCCGGGTGATCATCGTCGGCGCCCTCTTCTATGCATTCGGCCTGTTCGGCATGGCGCATGCATCGACGCCCCTGACGTTTGCGCTGACCGCCGGCGTGCTGATCGGCATCGCGCAGGCCGGCACGACCTACGCCGTGGTCTACGGGGTGATCGGCCGCAACGTGTCGGCCGAGCGGCGCTCCTGGGCCATGGGCATCACGGCGGCGGCCGGCTCCTTTGGCCAGTTCCTGATGGTGCCGACTGAAGGTTTCCTGATCAGCAGCTTCGGCTGGCAGCAGGCGCTGGTGATCCTGGGTTTTGGCGCACTGATGATCGTGCCGCTGGCCTGGGGCCTGCGCGAACCGGCGTTCGCCGATGGCGGCGTGGTCCACCGCGACCAGTCCATCCTCCAGGCACTGCGCGAGGCCTTCAAGTACCCGAGCTTCCAGTTGTTGATGGCCGGCTACTTCGTCTGCGGCTTCCAAGTGGTGTTCATCGGCGTGCACATGCCCAGTTACCTGAAGGACAAGGGCCTGTCGCCCCAGGTGGCCAGTTACGCGCTGGCACTGATCGGCCTGTTCAACGTGTTCGGCACCTACGCCGCCGGGGTCCTGGGGCAGAAGCTGGCCAAACGCAAGATCCTGGCGTTTATCTACCTCTCCCGCGCGGCGGCGATCTCCATCTTTCTGCTGGTGCCGCTCACCCCCACGAGCGTGTATATCTTCTCCAGCGTCATGGGGCTGCTGTGGTTGTCCACCGTGCCGCCGACCAACGCGGCGGTGGCGCAAATCTTTGGCGTGGCCCATTTTTCGATGCTCGGTGGTTTTGTGTTCTTCAGCCACCAGATCGGCAGTTTCATGGGCGTGTGGCTGGGCGGCGTGCTCTATGACAGGACCGGCAGCTACGACATCGTCTGGGTCATCGCCATCGCCCTGGGCATTTTTGCCGCGCTGATCAACCTGCCGGTAAAAGAAACCGCCATCGTGCGCCCGCCGCGCGGCCACCACGGGGCGGCCAGCGCCGCCTGAGCATGGCACCACGTTACAAGATCGTGATCTACGCAGCGGCGCTGGCCGTGCTGCTCGGCGTGTTCGTGCTGTACACCCGGCCCGAGTTCCTGCTAAACCTCGCCGACCAGCTCTGGAGCTGTTTCTGAGTCATTTTTCCAATCTTTTTGGCATCTTCCCAGCGTGGAATGGCCATAGTAAGCTATGAAAACAATCATTATCACGGGTGCCTCCGACGGTATTGGCGCCGAGCTGGCGCGCCAGCTGGCCCGGCGCGACGGCGCGCAATGCGCGCTGGTGCTGGCCGCGCGCAACCGGGACGCACTGGATGCCGTGGCTGCGCAGTGCCAGGCTTTCGGCGCGCAGACGCTGGTGGCGCCCACCGACGTCGGCGTGCAGGCGCAATGCACCGCGCTGATCGAATCCGCGGTGCAACGCTTCGGCGGCATCGACGCGCTGGTCAACAACGCCGGCCTGTCGGCGCACGCGCTGTTCGAGGACGTGCGCGACCTGGGCTGGTACGAAGACCTGATGCGCGTGAACCTGTGGGGCAGCGTCTGGTGCACCCATGCCGCCTTGCCGCACCTGTTGGCCTCGAAGGGCCGCATCGTCGCGGTGTCTTCGCTGGCCGGGCTCATCGGCGTACCGGGGCGCACCGCCTACAGCGCGACCAAGTTCGCCATGACCGGGTTTTTCGAGGCGCTGCGCGCCGAGCTGAAGGGCGCTGGCGTAAGTGTGACCACGGCCTACCCCGGCGTGGTGGCCACGCAGATCCGCTACCGCGGCTTTAATGCTGCGGGCCAGGCAGCCGGGGCCAGCGGCCTGAAGGAAGACGATGCGATGAGCGTCGAGGAATGCGCACGGCTGATCCGTGACGGCACGGAGCGGCGCCAGCGCGAAGTGGTGATGACCGGCAAGGGCAAGCTCGGGCGCTTCATCAAGCTGGTGGCGCCCGGTGTGGTGGAAGCCATGGCGCTGGCGGCGCTCAAGGACGAGGTCAAGCCCAAGTGAGCCACGGATCAGCGCCAGCGGGTCCGGCTCGACCTGCTTCACCCTTGTCAGAAAGCGCGCAGCCGAAACGCAGCGTGCAAACCCCGCCCGGCCCCCTGCCCGCCAGCCACGGCAACGAGCCGCCTTCGGCCTGGGTGGTGCGCTGGAGCCATCTGGTCCCTGCAGGCGGCACGGTGCTGGATGTCGCCTGCGGCATGGGGCGGCATACGCGCTGGTTTTCGGAACGAAATCACCCGGTTGCCAGCGTGGATCGGTCAGAAGACGCTATAAATTTAGTATCGGGCTTTAGCAGTCGGACGCCCTTCGAAGCCGTCCTGGCCGACATCGAGAACGGTCCATGGCCTTTTGACGGGCGCACCTTCGACGCTGTGGTGGTGACGAATTACCTGTGGCGTCGCCTGCTGCCGACGCTCGTCGCCAGCCTGGCCCCGGGCGGCGTACTGATTTACGAGACCTTCGCGGCAGGCAATGCGTCCGTCGGCAAGCCGTCGCGCCCTGAGTTCCTGCTGCGGCCGGGCGAACTGCTGGCCGCTTGCGCCAGCCTGCGGGTGGTCGCCTACGAGGATGGCTTTCTCGACCACCCGCCACGCTTCGTGCAACGCATCGCCGCCGTGCGGCCCGACGCGCCTGAAGGCCTGCGCCGCTACCCGCTCTGACCGCGCCCGACGGCCGGCACTCGTTAGAATGCTCGTTTACCGTTACCACCCGCGGACATGACATCCTCCTATCGCCCCATCACCGGAAGCACGCCAGCCCTGGTCACGCCGATGCTCGAAGACGGCAGCGTGGACTACCCGAGCCTGCGCAAGCTGATCGACTGGCACATCGCCGAGGGCACGGATGCCATCGGCGTGGTGGGCACCACCGGTGAATCCCCCACCGTCAACGTCGAGGAGCATTGCGAGATCATCCGCGTGTCGGTCGAGCAGGCCCGTGGCCGCGTGCCGATCATGGCCGGCTGCGGCGCAAATTCCACGGCCGAAGCCATCGAGCTGGCCCGGTTCGCCAAGAAGGTCGGCGCCGACTGCCAGCTGCAGGTCGTGCCCTACTACAACAAGCCCACGCAAGAGGGCCAGTACCAGCACTTCAAGGCCATTGCCGAGGCCACCGGCGACCTGCCGATCATTCTGTACAACGTGCCTGGCCGCTCGGTCGCCGATATGGCACACGACACCGTGCTGCGCCTGGCGCAGGTGCCTGGCATCGTCGGCATCAAGGAAGCCACCGGCAACATCGAGCGTGCGCAGTGGCTGATCCGCGACGTGCCCAAGGGCTTTTCGGTGTATTCGGGCGATGACCCGACCGCCGTGGCGCTGATGCTGTGCGGCGGCCAGGGCAACATCAGCGTGACCGCCAACGTGGCGCCACGCCTGATGCACGAGCTGTGCGTGGCCGCGATGGCCGGCGACGTGCGCCGCGCCATGGAGCTTCAGTTCCGGCTGATGCCGGTGCACAAGCACCTGTTCGTCGAGGCCAACCCCATCCCCGTGAAGTGGGCCATGGCGCGCCTGGGCCTGTGCGGGGGTACGCTGCGCCTGCCGATGACGCCGCTCTCCACCCAGTACGAGCCCGTGGTCGAGGCGGCGCTGCGCGCCAGCGGCCTGCTTTGACCCCCATGAGAACCCAAAGGACTAATTCCGTGAAGCAATCTGCAAGACTGGGCCGCCGGCTCGGATGGATCGGTGTGATGGCAGCGCTGTCGGCCTGCTCCATGCTGGAGCCCGACAAGGTCGACTACAAGAGCGCAGGCAGCGCCCCTTCGCTGGAGATTCCACCGGACCTGACCAAGCTGTCGACCGAATCCCGCTACAACGTGCCCGGCGGCGCCGTATCGGCCAGCGGCTACCGGGGCGCGCAGTCCGCCCCGAACACCTCCGTGGCCCTCGCTGCCGTCGGCGATGTGCGCATCGAACGCCTGGGCAACCAGCGCTGGCTGGTCGTCAACCGCACGCCGGACCAGCTATGGGGTCCGGTGCGCGATTTCTGGCAGGAAAGCGGCTTCCTGCTGACCCTCGATCAGCCCAACATCGGCATCATGGAAACGGACTGGGCCGAAAACCGCGCCAAGATCCCGCAAGACATCATCCGCAGCACGCTCGGCAAGGTCATGGATGGCGCGTTTTCAACGGCGGAACGGGACAAGTTCCGCACCCGCATGGAGCGCCAGCCCGCGGGCGCCACCGAGATCTTCATCAGCCACCGGGGCATGATCGAGGTCTACGACTCGGCAACCCAGGAGCGCACGGTCTGGCAGCCCCGGCCGGTGGACCCGGAACTCGAAGCCGAGTTTCTGCGCCGCCTCATGATCAAACTCGGGGTCTCACCGGAGCAGTCCAAGGCCCTGCTCGCAGGCGCGGCGCCCAAGCCGACCTCGACCCTGGCCACGGTCAACAATCTGCCGGTAGTCCAGATCGACGACAACTTTGACCGCGCCTGGCGCCGCGTCGGCCTGGCGCTCGACCGCACCGGTTTCACGGTCGAGGACCGGGACCGTGCCCAAGGCATCTACTTTGTCCGTTATGTCGAACCGAGCACCGAAAAGGAACCCGGTTTCATCGGCAAGCTGTTCGGTGCGAAGCCCAAGGAATCGCCGCCCGTCAAATACCGTATTGCCGTGCGCGGAGCCGGTGACACGACCT
Organism: Burkholderiales bacterium; assembly: GCA_011391155.1. Taxonomy (GTDB): domain Bacteria; phylum Pseudomonadota; class Gammaproteobacteria; order Burkholderiales; family Burkholderiaceae_C; genus JAABQG01. The sequence continues at coordinate 6,124 of JAABRA010000394.1, read as the reverse complement.
CCGTGTCGGTCCTCAGCGCCACCGGTACACCGGAGGGCTCGAACACCGCCCGACGCATCCTGCAGGTCATCGCTGACGATCTGAAATAAGCGCGACGCCCGCATGATGCGCTTGCGATGCCTGGGCAGCGGCAGCTCGGGCAACGCCACGGTGGTCGAAGCGACGTGTGGCCCCCGTGTCACGCGGCTGCTGGTGGATTGCGGCTTTGGCGTGCGGGCCCTGGAACACCGCCTGGCCCGCGCCGGCCTTGCCGCCGCGGATATTGACGCCATTTTCATCACCCATGAGCATGGCGACCACGTTGGCTGCGCCCGGGCGCTGGCCCTGCGCGAGCGCATCCCGGTCTGGATGAGCCACGGCACCTGGTCGGCCCGGGGCGCCGCCGACTACGACGGGCTGCTCAACACCGCGGCGCACGGTCAAGCGTTTGACGTGGGCGATCTGCGCCTGCATCCCTTTGCCGTGCCGCATGATGCGCGCGAGCCGCTGCAACTCACCTGCACCGATGGCGCGAAGCGACTGGGCATCCTGACCGACCTCGGTCATGCCACCGCGAATGTGCTGGAGCAGCTGGCCGGGTGCCAGGCGCTGCTGCTGGAATGCAATCATGACCCGGACCTGCTCGCGCAGTCGAGCTACCCCCCGTTTCTCAAACGCCGCGTCGGCGGCTCCCACGGTCATCTGGCCAACGCCGAGGCCGCCGCCCTTCTGCAGGCCGTGCACCATGAGGGCCTGAACCATGTGGTGGCCGCTCACCTGAGTGCGAAAAACAACCGACCGGCACTCGCCCGCGCCGCGCTGGCGGCCGTTCTGGGCTGCGCCGACGACGACATCCTCGTGGCCGATGCGGCACTGGGCACCGGTTGGATCAGCGTCTGACGCGACCGTCTCCAGACGGGGTGGACCCCAGGCCGGACAGGCGGATCGGCCAAAAAAAAGCCACCTCGCGGTGGCTTTTTTCAGGCAATCGCGGGAGCGATTACTTCTTCATGGCGTCCTTGGCGGAATCGGCAGCCTTCTTGGCGGCGTCGGCAGCAGCACCGGCAGCAGCGCCGGCATCCTTGGCGGCCGTCGCGGCAGCACCAGCGTCCTTGGCAACACCGGCGGCGGCGGAGGCAGCGTCCGTGGCGACGGTAGCGGCGCCCGTGGCGGCAGCAGCAGCGCCAGAAGCGGCGACAGCAGCGCCAGAAGCGGCGACAGCAGCGGCATCAGCAGCCGGGGCCGGGGCAGCGGCCGGAGCCGGGGCAGCAGCGGGAGCCGGCGCGGGCGCAGGAGCGGCTTCTTCTTTTTTGCCACAGGCGGCCAGGGCAGCAGCAGCAATCACGGTCGCCAGAATGAGGGAGTTTTTCATTTCGATATTCCTAAGGGGATTGGACACAAACAATTTCCGGAAATTGTCAGGGCGACTGCGGGAACCGCCATGACTGAGAGAAAGCACTCGAGCTCTTTCCGCTCAGCCACTAATTATAACCTTAAATTTCGCAATACTTACAAACCCTGCCCCGATGGCCGGGGATTGGAAAGCCTCACAAACCGAGGGTCGTGGTCGGAAAACCAGCCGAACTCTGGCGCATCCATTCCTCGATGGACTCCCGCAAGGCCAGTCGCCGCGCGGGAATCACCGTGCAGACCCCGGTACTTCGCTCAGTGTCCAGGCGTTGCAGGATCCAGCCGGAAGTCCACAAGGCACTCGGAAGGATGAGGGGATCCACTGTTGCGCAGCGGCGACACTCGATGATGTGCGCCCAGGTTTTCCGCCAAGTCACAAAGCGCGGGTGCGTGCGCGTGACCTCGTCATAACTTTTGGCAAGCATCACCAGTCTGCGACCGGTTTTGGCCCAGCCGTTCAGTGATTCGACCACGGCGCGCTCGCCCAGGGGCCAGTCGTGAAAATCGGCGTCGCTGAGGATGATTTCACGCCATCCTTCACGCCCCGCGCAAGCCAGCGCGTCACGCACGTGCTGGCGAAAGGCTTCGCGGCCTTCAAACCGGCCCTCGGGCAACACCGGCGCCGCAGGAACCGGAACATTGGCGTCATTGGTCGTCATGAATCCACCCCGCTTCCAGCCAGTTGGTAATCAGGCTGCGTGCACCCTGACTGGCGCGCGCCACCTCGGCCGCTGACAGACGGCGTTCATCGGCAAGGCGCCGCATCAGCAGCGCGTCCCGACCGGACGCCCGGTAGCTCTCCCCGTTGATGAAGATGTGTTGATCGTCGAACATCATGCGGCTGCGGCGGTCCAGCGTCACGCCGCCCATCTGGGTGGGCATCGCCCCTTGCGCGACCGCCTCAAACCAGACATTGGCCTTGGGCTCGGACAGGTATTCACCGAGCAGGCATTGCAATTCGACCGGGTCGTCGAGCACGGCCTGCAGCGCGTCCCGCGCGAAGGCCATCATTCCAGGGGGAATGCCACCCGGGGAATCGACGGCCGGCTGCCCGGGGTCGCGGTAAACCGCCGTGCCGGCGGCGTCCTCGGCATCCTCGGCCAGGCGCTGGAGCAGTTCGCGCGCCAGTTCGCCGCGCCCGGGCTGGCGAAAACCAATGGAATACGTCATGCACTCGCCCACCGCCACGCCGTCGTGCGCCCAGCGCGGAGGCAGGTACAGCATGTCGCCCGGGTCCAGCACGTATTCTTCCTCGGGCTGGAAGTTGGCGAGGATCTTCAGCGGCAGGCCTTCGACCAGGCTCAGGTCCTTCTGGCGACCGATGCGCCAGCGGCGCCGGCCGTGCGCCTGCAGCAGGAACACGTCGTAGCTGTCGAAGTGCGGGCCGACGCCGCCGCCGTCGGTGGCGTAGCTGATCATCACGTCGTCGAGCCGGGCGTCGGGCACGAAACGGAACTGCTGCATCAGCGCGTGCACGGCGTCGTCGTGCAGGTCCACGCCCTGCACCAGCATCGTCCAGTCGGGCGTCTTTAGGCTGGGAAAGGCCCGCCGCTCAAAAGGCCCCTGCCTGAACTGCCAGCCTTTGGGACCCTGGCTGAGCAGCCGGGACTCGACTTCCTCGCGGGCGGCCAGCGCAAACAGCGCCGCGCGGTCCAGCAGCGGCTTGAAGCCGGGAATCGCCTGCCGGATGAGCAGGGGCTTCTTCTGCCAGTGGCGCTTCATGAATTGCCGCGGCGACAGGCCGCCGAGCAGCTGCAGGGGGTGTTGTGTGTCCATGGGACAATTCTGCACTATGGACATCACCGAACAATGCGTGGTCGCACTGACCTGGACGCTCAAGGACACCTTGGGCGAAGTACTGGACGTGCTCGACGATCCGGTGGAATTTCTGGTGGGCGGCGACGATCTGCTGCCCCGGATCCAGGAGGCGCTGCAAGGCCATGGCCCCGGCGCCAGGCTCGACCTGCACATCGAGCCCGAGGAGGCCTTTGGCGACTTCAATGATCAGTTGCTGTTCCTGGAGCCGCGCAGCCTGTTCCCCGCGGAAATCGAGGAAGGCATGACCTTCGAAGGGTCGGCCCTGCCCGAGGGCACGAATCCCGATGCACCGAGAAATGCGCTCTACACGGTGACCGAGATCTACCCCGAGCACATCGTGCTCGACGGCAACCATCCGCTGGCGGGCATTGCCATCCGCCTGAGCCTGAAGGTGGAAGCGGTGCGCGAAGCCACCGAGGAAGAGATCGGGCGCGGTACCTGCGGCACCGGCTTCTTCAAGATCGACGTGGACACCGACGGACTGCCACCGGACGCCACTTTGCACTGAATTTCAAGCTTTTTTGGCACTATCCCAGCATCGGATGGTCATAGTGTGCTATTGATAATAAAGCACATAGTCGACCGTAGCGCGCTTCAGGCCTTGCCGGTGGAGCCGTAGCCGCCCTCCCCGCGCTCGCTCGGCGGAAATTCCGTCACGATGTTGAATTGCGCCTGAACCACCGGCACGATGATCAGCTGGGCCAGGCGCTCCATCGGTGCGATGGTGAAGGCCACGTCACTGCGGTTCCAGGCACTGACCATGAGTTGGCCCTGGTAGTCGCTGTCGATCAGGCCGACCAGATTGCCCAGCACGATGCCTTGCTTGTGCCCCAGGCCGGAGCGCGGCAGGATCATCGCGGCAAAACCCGGGTCTTTCAGCCAGATCGCAATGCCCGTGGGCACCAGTTGCCAGGCGTTGGCCGCCAGCGTCAGCGGCGCGTCCAGGCAGGCGCGCAGGTCCAGCCCGGCGCTGCCAGGGGTGGCATAGGCGGGGAGCTGGTCCGCCATGCGCGGATCGAGAATCTTGACGTCGATTTTCATGATTTTTGGCCTGACCCCAGTGTCCGTTGGGCGATGTTTGCTATCAATCTTCGGGCCAGTTCGAGCTTGGGCGCGCGCGGCACCTCGGTGGCGCCGTGGGCGTCCACCAGCAGCAGCGCGTTGTCGTCCTGGCCGAAGGTGGCCGGGCCGATGTTGCCCACCAGCAGCGGCACGCCCTTGCGCAGACGCTTGGCGGTCGCGTGCGCCAGCAGGTCGTGGCTTTCCGCGGCAAAGCCGACGCAATACAGGCCACCCGGCTCGCCGCTGGCGCCACGCTGTCCACGCGGCGACTGCGCGACCGTGGCCAGGATGTCGGGGTTTTCGATGAAGTGCAGCGTCGGCGTGTCGCCCGAACCGTCCTTCTTGATCTTCTGGTCGGCAGCGATGGCGGGCCGCCAGTCGGCAACGGCCGCGGTAGCCACGAACACGGTGGCCTGGTCCACGCAGGACAACACGGCGCCCAGCATGTCGCGCGCCGACTTCACGTTGATCCGGGTCACCCCGCGCGGCGTCGGCAGGCTCACCGGCCCGGCCACCAGCGTCACCTCGGCACCGGCCTCCCGGGCGGCGCGTGCGATGGCAAAGCCCATCTTGCCGCTGGACAGGTTGGTGATGCCGCGCACCGGGTCGATCGCCTCATAGGTCGGGCCAGCCGTCACCAGCAGGCGCTGGCCGGCCAGCAGCTTCGGCGTGAAAAAGGCAATCAGGTCGTCCAGGATCTCGTCCGCCTCCAGCATGCGGCCGTCGCCGGTCTCGCCGCAGGCCTGGTCGCCCTGCCCCACATCCAGCACAAGGATACCGTCCGCCTTGAGCAGCGCCACATTGCGCTGCGTGGCCGGGTTGGCCCACATCTCGCGGTTCATGGCCGGCGCGACGATCAGCGGCACCGTGTCCATGGGGCGGGCCAGGCACATCAGGCTCAGCAGCTCGTCCGCGCGGCCGTGCAGCAGCTTGGCCATGAAATCGGCGCTGGCCGGCGCGATCAGAATGGCGTCGGCCGCGCGGCTCAGGTTGATGTGCGGCATGTTGTTCGGCTCGCGCGCATCCCACTGGGAGCCGTACACCGGCCGGTTGCTCAGCGCCTGCATCGTCACCGGGGTGATGAAATGCTCTGCTGCCGCAGTCATCACCACCTGCACCGTGGCACCGGCCTTGACCAGCGCGCGGCACAGTTCAGCGGCCTTGAAGCACGCGATGCCGCCGGTGAGGCCGAGCACGATATGTTTGCCTGCCAGATCATTCATGGCGCGCAATATACCCTGCCTGCCCTGCCGGACGGGGGCGCGCGAGGCAGGGGCGACACCTATAATCTCCGTTTACCACCTCCCTCGGGACCCAGCGCCCGACCCTGACATGACCAAATTTGTCTTCGTCACAGGCGGTGTGGTGTCTTCCCTGGGCAAGGGAATCGCCTCAGCCTCCTTAGCTGCGATCCTCGAATCGCGGGGTCTCAAAGTCACCCTGATCAAGCTGGACCCCTACATCAACGTCGATCCCGGCACCATGTCGCCCTTCCAGCACGGTGAGGTCTTCGTGACCGACGACGGCGCCGAGACCGACCTCGACCTGGGCCATTACGAGCGCTTCATCAACACGCGCATGCGGCGCGCCAACAACTTCACCACCGGCCAGATCTACAAAAGCGTGCTCGAGAAGGAACGCCGCGGCGACTACCTGGGCAAGACCGTGCAAGTCATTCCGCACATCACCAACGAGATCCAGGAGTTCGTCAAGCGCGGCGCATCGGATGTCGATGTGGCCATCGTGGAAATCGGCGGTACCGTGGGCGACATCGAGTCCCTGCCTTTCCTGGAGGCCGCGCGCCAGATGAGCCTGAAGCTCGGCCCCAACAACGCTGCCTTCGTGCACCTGTCCT
>JAABRA010000393.1 GCA_011391155.1 Burkholderiales bacterium | reverse complement strand
CTTGGTGAGTTCCGGCCCGGAGCTGAATTCACGCTGCAGTTCCTTGAATTTGGTGTGGTCTGCCGTGGTGGTCAGCTTTACGGGTTTGGCGTCCTGGGCCTGGGCCAGGCCCGGTGCGACGAGCGTCATCCACCCCGCAACGCAGGCCAGCAGGGCGATTCGCCGGGACTTCGAGAGCATGTTCAGCCTTTCATTGCCTAGTTCCCAATATGCGGAACTAATCAATGAAGGATTCTGGGCTTCCCCCCAGGAGGCGCTTTGACGCAGGTCAAAACATACTAGGGTAGGTACCACAATCCAGCCCAGGGGCCACTTGCCCGCAGCGTCCTGGGTGCCCGATACCGCCGCGGTTTATCGGGAGAAATTCCGGATTCTCCATAAAAATGGATAAAAAAAGGCTCTACCCAGCATCAATAGGTCATAGTCAGCTATCACTATGAAAGCAAACTCACAGGCGCGAGAGCCGTTGCAGCGCCGCGTTCAGGGTTTCGTCCTTCTTGGCGTAGCAGAAGCGGATGACTTTCTGGTCGAAGCTGTTGCCGTAAAAGGCCGACAGCGGGATGGCAGCGACACCGATTTCCGAGGTGAGCCACTGGCAGAAATCAGCCTCGGGCAGGTCGCGCTCGGGCACCGCCAGGCCGGAGATGTCGACGCACTGGAAATAGCTGCCCTCGCTGGGCAGCACCCCGAAGCGGGTGTTCGCCAGGCCGGCGCGGAACAGGTCGCGCTTGGCCGCGTAGAACGCGGGCAGGTGCAGGTAGGGCGCGGGGTCGGCCATGTAGGCGGCCAGGCCGTGCTGCATGGGGGTGTTCACGGTGAACACATTGAACTGGTGCACCTTGCGGAACTCGGCGGTCAGCGTTACCGGCGCGCAGACGGTGCCGACTTTCCAGCCGGTGACGTGGTAGGTCTTGCCGAAGCTGCTGATGATGAAGGCCCGCGCCGCCAGGCCGGGGTAGCGCGCGGCGCTCAGGTGGGTGTTGGGCGCATAGACCATGTGCTCGTACACCTCGTCGCTGATCAGCAGCACGTCGGTGGGGGCCAGCAGTTCCTGCAGTCTCAGCATGTCCGCATCGCTCCAGATCGTCGCGCTGGGGTTGTGCGGGCTGTTGATGAGGATGGCGCGGGTGCGCGGCGTGATGGCGGCGGCGATCTTGTCGAAATCAGGGCGGAACGTGCCCGGCGTGAGCGGCACGGCCACCGCAATGCCCCCGGCCAGCTCGATGTTGGGCACGTAGCTGTCGTAGCACGGCTCCAGCACGATGACTTCATCGCCGGCGCGCACGACAGCCAGAATGGCCGTGAGGATGGCCTGCGTGGCGCCGGCGGTGATGGTGATTTCCGTCGCCGGGTGGTACGCCCGGGCGTGCAGCGCCTGGACCTTGGCGGCGACGGCCTCGCGCAGCACCGGAATGCCGGGCATCGGCGGGTACTGGTTCAGGCCCTGGGTCATGGCGTCGGTGACGGCATGAATCAGCCTGGGGTCGCAGTCGAAGTCCGGAAAGCCCTGGCCCAGGTTGACCGCGCCTTTTTCGGCGGCGAGTGCCGACATGACGGTGAAAATCGTGGTGCCGACCTTGGGCAATTTGGTCTGGAGCGGTGGGGTGTATTCAATCATGCGGGCAAGGTTTCAAAGCTCGTAGTCATTCACATGGCCGGTCATGGCCCGCGCCACGAGGTTGCGGTCCAGGCGGTCGCTCAGGAGTTCCGCGAACTTGTAGACGAAGTTGCGCAGATACGCGCCGCGTTTGAAGGCTACGCGTGTCACGTTCTGCCCAAACAGGTGGCCCAGGGATCGGCTCACCAGCTCGGTGCCGGCATCGGCCGGCTTGAGGTCACGCACCGCCACCTCGGCCACGATGCCGATGCCCAGCCCCAGGCGCACGTAGGTGGTGATGACATCGGAGTCGATGGCTTCGAGCGCGATGCGTGGGGTCAGCCGGCGCTGGGCAAACGCGTGATCAATCTTGGTGCGACCCGTGTACGAGGGATGGTAGGTGATGAGCGACTCGTGCGCGAGGTCTTCCAGCGTGACGCGTTCCTTGCGGGCCAGCGGGTGGTCGGCGGGCAGCACCAGCATGTGTTGCCATTCGTAGCAGGGCAGGGTGACGAGTTCGGTGTAGTCCGACAGGGATTCGGTGGCGATGCCGATTTCCGCCACCTCGTCGATCAGCATGCGCGCGACCTGCTCCGGCGAGCCCTGGTGCAGGCTGATGTTGACCTTCGGGTAGGCCAGCCGGAGCCGGGACACCGGCACCGGAAGCACATAACGGGCCTGGGTATGCGTGGTGGCGATGCTGAGCATGCCGCTGTCCTGGGCGCTGAATTGTTCGCCGATGCGCTTGAGATTGCCCAGCTCGCGCATGATGATCTCGATGCTGGCCAGCACATGCTGGCCGGGTTCCGTCACACGTTTGAGTCGCTTGCCGTGGCGCGCAAAGATGTCAACGCCGAGCTCGTCTTCCAGTTCAATGATCGCCTTGGAGACTCCGGGCTGGGAGGTGTGCAGGGCCTTGGCGGCCTCCGTCAGGTTCAGGTTGCGCCGGACGGCCTCCTGAACAAAGCGAAACTGGTGCAGGTTCATAACAAATCAGAAATAACAGTGCGATTTATTATGCGATATCCGGCTGAATCCCGAAGGGTCAGGCCAGCGAAATCTGGGCCAGCAGGTCCGTCAGGCGCTCATCCTCGCCCACCGAGCGCTGAAGCACGAAATCAATGTCGGCATGCCTGGCCCGCAGTTCCGCCATCAGGACCGGAAGATCCTCGCGGGCATGGCGGCCCACACCGAGGAACATGGGCACGATGGTGATCCGCCGCGCGCCCTGCGTGACCAGATCGAGGACGGCGGTGGGAAGATCCGGCGTCGTCAATTCCAGAAAGGCGCAGGCGACCCGGGCACCGGGATCGATCTGGCGAATACGGTGGGCCACGGAGTCCATGGGCTGGCGCCAAAGCGGATCGCGCGAACCATGGGCAAACAACACGATGCCGGCAGGGGTAGATTGGGTCATGATGGGTTCAGGTTGGGAATCATCGTCGCAGCACCAGCCAGCCAAATGCCGCCAGTGAAATCACGGAATACACCATGCTGGGCGCGGCCGCGGTCAACCAGGGCAGCCAGTTCTGCAGGTTGCCGATGAAGCCGAAGACGTTGTTGAGCAGGAAAAAACTGATGCCCGCCATCACGCCGCCAAAAACATAGCCCGCCAGACTGCCGGAGCGAAAATGCAGGTAGGCGAAAGGCAGGGCCAGCACCACCATGACCAGGCAGCTCAGCGGATAGAACACCTTGCGCCAGAACTCGATCTCGTAGCGCTGGGCGCTCTGCTTGTTGGCCTCAAGGTGCCGCATATAGACAAACAGGTCGATCGTTCGCATCCGGGTGGGGTTGAGCACGGCAGCTGCCACCATTTCGGAACTCAGGCCGGTGGCCCAGCGGTATTCGGGGACGGTGGTGCGGACGACGGCCTCGGTGTCGGCGGCGGTCTTGCCGAACTCGGTACGCTGCGCGTTGATCAGGGTCCAAGCCCCCGGACCAAACGCGCCTTTTTCCGCCTGGATCAGGGCCTTGAAAAAGCCGGTGGGGCCGAACTCGAAGATGCGCACGCCACTCATGCTGCCATCCGGCAGAATCGCGCGGACGTTGACGGAAGCGGTCGAGGCGGGCTGCCGTTCCTTCAGCCACGCGCCGGTTTGCCCGACCGTGAGCCGGCCCTGATAGCGCGCCTTGAGAAGCTGTGCAAAGCGGTCCGCGGGCGGCGCGACGTAGTCACCGATGATGAAGGTCAGGGCGACGAAGACCAGACCCAGTTGCAGCAGCGTCTTGAGGGCCCGCCACGGGCCCAGGCCACTGGTGCGCAGAATGGTGTATTCGGAGCTTTGGGCGAGCCTCGCCATGACAAACACGCACCCGATCAGCACCGCGATAGGCAACAGCTCATACAAGTGGCTCGGCACCAGCAGCGTCACGTACAACAGGGCCTGGCTGATCTGGTAGCCGAGCGGGCCGTCCCGGCCGACCGCCGGCAATTCATCGACCAGGTCAAAGAAGAAGAACAGCGACAGGAACCCCAGCGACACGAACAGCACCGCATAGACGATCTCGGTGTAGATCAACCGGCGCACGGTTCTCATGCGCGCTTCCCCGTGCCCTTCGGTCCGCGCGACCGGAACAGACTGCGCCAGGACAGGTTGTAATGCCGACCGGCTGTCCAGAGCACCACCAGCGCCAAGACACCGCCGTGGAGCGATGCCATGTAAACCGGCAGGCTGAACCGCCCGTTCGCGACCCAGGTCTGCCCCAGACTGATCAGGTTGTAATAGACGATGAAAGTGAGCAGTGCAAATATCAGGTTGCCACTGCGGCCCGCCCGGGGATTGACGCCGGAGACAGTCAATGCGATCAGGACCAGGTTGAAGCAGGCCAGGGCCAGGCCCAGGCGCCACCCCATTTCCCCCTGGTACAGGCGAGAAGGGTTGCGTGCCAGTTCGAGCGTCGAGACCGCCTTGGCCGGCAGCACGGACTGGCTCGCCAGGACGTCTTCGGTCACCCGGATGCCATACGCCTCAAACTGGCTCAGTTTGAGTTCCAGGGTTCCCTGCTTGGGGCTGTCGAGCCGCTGTCCATTGTCGAGCAGCAGGAACCGGTCACCATTCAGGATCTCGATGCGTCCACTGCGCGCCGACGTCACCGAGGCCTTGCCATTCGCCTGGGTGGAAATGAACACGTTGCTGCCCGATTTGTTGTCGGAAGCATCCTTGTCGATGAAAAACACCCGGCTGCCGTCAGCCGACTCCTGAAAACGGCCCGGGGCCACACGTTCAACGGTGGCCCGCTTCTCGTAGCGGGCTTTCAGTTCCAGGATCTGCTGATTGGCCCAGGGCCAGGCCAGCAGTGAAAGCGCTGCGACCGCGAGCAGGATCGGCCAGGCAAACCGAAACAACGGCGCCAGGAAACCCACCAGGCCCCGTCCGCTGGTAAACCAGATCACCATTTCGCTGTCGGCATACATCCTCGCGAGGGTGCCAACGATGGAAATGAACAGGCTCAGGGCCAGGAGAATGGGCATGTAGCCCAGCATCGACAGGCCCATGACCATCAGGACTTCTGACGGATTCACGTTGCCGCGCGAGGCCTGGCCGAGGGTCCGGATCAATATGATCGTCATCACGATCGTGATCAGGACCACCAGGGTGGCGCCGAAGGTTCGGGCCAGTTCCTTGCGAATGGAAGAATGGAATAACATCAGTTGCAACGAAAAGCCGAATTATGAACTTTGAACTCATCACCCTGAATCTGGCCCAGGCGGCCGCCAACAAGACCGATATGCTTCTGGTGCTGGTGCCCGAGGCTTTCAAGCCTGAGCGTGATGCGCTGTCGCAAATGATGGCCGGCGCGATCAAGTCTGGCGAGCTTGCCACCGCGTCCGGCAAATTGCTTGCGGCCTGGCGGGTCGCTGGCGTGGCGGCGCCGCGGCTGCTCATGGTGGGCGCCGGTGACGCCTCTGCGAAGCAGGTGCACAGCGCCGTGACGGCGGCAATGGCCTCGGCCAAGGCCGCTTCTGTCAAGCATCTGACCGTGTGTTTCCCGTGGTCCTGCACGGCCGAGGTCTTGCGGGCAGCCATGCTGGCCGTCGCCGACGCCAGCTACGTCTACACCACCACCCACTCCAAACCCGAAGGCCGCAGGCTTCTGCGGGTACAGATGGGGGTTCCTGAAACGGCTGGCTTGACGGCGGCGTTCGCCCGGGGCGCAGCCGTGGTGGCCGGGATCGAGGTGGCCAAGGAATGGGCCAACCGGCCGGCCAACCACGCCACGCCGAGCCTGCTGGCCGGGGCTGCGCGCGCGCTCGTCAAAAACACGAAGCTGCAGTGCGAGGTGCTGGGTCCCAAGGAAGTGGCCCGGCTGGGCATGGGGGCATTTCTGGCGGTGGCGCAGGGCTCGCAGGAGCCCCTGCGCTTCATCATCCTGCGCTACAACGGGGCGGCCAAGACCACGCCGCCGGTAGTGCTCGTGGGCAAGGGCATTACCTTTGACACGGGGGGCATTTCGATCAAGCCGGCCCCCGAAATGGATGAAATGAAGTTTGACATGAGTGGCGCCGCCAGCGTGCTGGGTGTTTTCCGCGCCCTGTCGGAGCTGAAGCCTGGCATCAACGTCATCGGACTGATTCCGGCCTGCGAGAACATGCCGGACGGACGCGCGGTCAAGCCGGGTGACGTGGTCACGAGCATGAGCGGCCAGACCATCGAGATCCTCAACACCGACGCCGAAGGGCGGCTGGTGCTGTGTGACGCACTGACCTACGCCGAGCGCTTAAAGCCCCGCGCCGTGGTGGACATCGCGACCCTGACGGGCGCCTGCGTGATTGCGCTGGGCGCCGTGCGCAGCGGTCTTTTTGCGTCTTCCGACGATCTGGCAAAGGCCCTGCTCGCGGCGGGCGACACATCGCTCGACCTGTGCTGGCGCATGCCCCTGGACGACGACTATGCCGAGGGTCTCAAGACCCATTTCGCCGACGTGGCCAACGTGGCTGGCCGGGCCGGCGGTGCGGTGACCGCGGCCAAGTTCCTGCAGCGTTTTGCAGCGCGCTTTGACTGGGCCCATCTCGACATCGCGGGAACGGCCTGGAAGGGCGGCACCGCCAAGGGGGCGACCGGTCGCCCGGTGGGCCTGCTGGTTGACTATCTTTTGTCGACTCAGCCAGAGCCGTCGCCGCCGGCAAACCGATCGATCGCGGGTGCCGGGCGCAAGACCGTGGCGGCCAGCCGCCAGGCGCGCGGCAAGGTCCAATGACCCAGGTGACTTTTCATGTCAATGCGCCAGACCCGATGGCGTATGCCTGCCGCCTGTTGAGAAAGGCCGCCGGGCAAGGCGCCAAGGTCGTGGTTACCGGGCAGCCCGAAACACTGGACCGCCTGGATCTCGCCCTGTGGACTTTTACCGCGCTGGAATTCCTGCCGCATTGCCGCAGCGATGCTGCCCCCGGGATGCTCCAGGCCTCTCCCGTAGTTTTGGCGGGGGTCGACCAGCCCTTGCCGCAGGCACCGGTACTGGTCCACCTCGGGGGGGAGGCTCCCGTGGCGACCGGCGACTTCGAGAAGATCATCGAGATCGTGGGGCAGGGTGAGTCGGACCGGCTGGACGCCCGGCTGCGCTGGAAACAGTACGCGGCGCTCGGGCATCAAATGGCGCACCATGACGTCGCGCAGGCCGGGCGTGCCCATGAGTGAGCCTGTGCGTCCGCCGCCCCGGGCAGCGCACCGGTTTGTTCCGACGCTCACAGAAGTGGTGCTCTCGCATCCGGCAATGGCAGCACCGGCAGCAGACCCCATCACGCCGGAGCAGTTGGAAACCATCACCGATGCTGCCCTGCGCCGTGCAGAAGCTTCGCTGACCCAGAAATTGCCTGAAGTGCTCGCCGCGCTATTGCATGAACAGGCGCTGGCCCTCAGTGAGCGGATGCGCCGCGAAATCAGCGCCACCGTGCGACAGGCTGTCACTGAAACGCTCGCCGAACTGCTGCCCGACGGCCGCGGAATGCGAAAAAGCGGGGAAATTGGCGAGGATCGGCCCGGCACCGGAGTGGTCGCCCGATAAATTTGCGCCAACCTAGCGTGTTCCCTATGGTTCGGGCCTGAAAATTGCGATATGTTCTCGCCCGTTGAGTCATAAATCCAACTCTCAACCTTTTACTACCTGGAGATCTTTATGCAATTGAAGTTGAAACTGACCGTTGTTGCCGCCCTTGCTACCGTGGCCAGCCTGGCATCGGCGCAGGACACGCAAGTGGTCAAGATTGGTCACGTCGCGCCGATGTCGGGTGGCCAGGCCCACTACGGCAAGGACAACGAGAATGGCGTTCGCATGGCCATTGAGGAGTTGAACACGCAGAACATCGTGATCGGTGGCAAGAAGATCAAGTTTGAGATCGCCGCAGAAGACGACGCCGCTGATCCCAAGCAGGGAACGGCCGTCGCCCAGAAGCTGTGCGACGCCAAGGTCTCTGGCGTGGTGGGCCACCTGAACTCCGGAACCACCATTCCCGCCTCGAAGATCTACAACGATTGCGGTATTCCCCACGTCACGGGCGCCGCCACCAACCCCAACCTGACCAAGCCGGGTTACAAGACGACCTACCGCATCATCGCCAACGACAATGCCTTGGGCGCGGGTCTGGCTTTCTATGCGGCTGACGCGCTGAAGCTCAAGAAAGTCGCCGTGATCGACGACCGTACGGCTTATGGACAAGGCGTCGCCGACGTCTTCAAGAAGACCGCGGTGACCAAGGGTATCCAGATTGTTGACGAGCAGTTCACCACGGACAAAGCCACCGATTTCATGGCCATTCTCACGGCCATCAAGTCCAAGGGCGCCGATGCGATCTTCTACGGTGGCATGGACGCGCAAGCTGGCGCCATGCTGCGCCAGATGGACCAGTTGGGTATGTCCAACGTGAAGATGTTTGGCGGCGATGGCATTTGCACCGCTGAAATCATCAAGATTGCATCGGGTGCCAAGAGCCTGGGCGGCGTGGTTTGCGCTGAAGGCGGTGCTTCACTGGCCAAGATGCCCGGCGGCAATGCCTGGAAAGCCAAGTATGACGCCAAGTACCCGGGCCAGTTCCAGGTCTACAGCCCATACACCTACGACGCCACTGGCGTTCTGGTCGATGCCATGAAGCGTGCCAATTCGACGGACCCGAAGGTCTACACCGCGAAACTGGCCGACACCGCCTACAAAGGTGTCACGACGACGATCGGCTTTGAGCCGAACGGCGAGCTGAAGAACCCCGCCATCACCCTGTACGTCTACAAGGACGGCAAGAAGGTCGCACTGAACTGATCCGCTGACCCCAGCCATCCGGAAATGCCACCAGGAGGTGGCATTTTTCTTGGGATCACCGCGTGGACCTGATCTTCGTTCATGTCCGGGTGGCCCGGTTTCAGTGTTCGTGACAGCGCCGTATTTCAAGCGGCCGTCCTGATAGGAGAATCCTGTGAAGTCTGTACTGGTTTGGGGTCTGGTTGCAGCCGTTCTGGCTGGCTGCGCCGGGAGGAACGATGGGGGCGGTCCGGCGGGTTCACATGCGGTGAAGATACCGGCGGACATGCATGGTAGCCAGAATTCGATCAACTGGGCGGGTTCCTACGAAGGGGTTTTGCCTTGCGCCGACTGTCCTGGAATCAAGACGCGCCTGACCCTCAAACCTGACGCTCGCTACGAGCTTTCAACCCAGTATCTCGATCGCCAGCCAGCCCCGACCGTCGTCACCGGGAAGTTCTTCTGGGATGCTGGCGGCAACGTGATCACACTGGAAGGCAGCGGCAAGCGCTACGCCGTGGGGGAAGGGCGCTTGTTATCGCTCGGTCGTGATGAGGTTCCGGACTGGTCCCGCGCGCAAAATCAGGTGCTGAAGCGAGTCTCAACCACGGCGCCCCGGCCGGCAACAGCGGCTGCCTTGCTTCAGACCCTTGAGGACCATCGCTGGACGCTTGCATCGGCTACGGACGCCCAGGGCCAGCGAATCGGCGCCATCGTGCCGATCGCGGCTCGCCCGTTTGTCTTCAGCTTTTCGGGATCCAGGTTGCACGTACAGGGTGGATGCAACCCGTTGACCGGGTCTTACCAGCTCAGTCCCGACGGGGTGTTGACCGTGGGCCGGATGGCGTCGAGCATGATGGCCTGCGAGGCGCCGCTGATGCAGGCGGATCGGGCACTGTCCGATATGCTGGCCAAGGGCATGAGGGTCGAGTTGACCCATGGCACGCCGCCGACCTTGCGTTTGCTGGATCCGTCAAAAGCCAGCCTGACCCTGACCGGGTTGGCAACGCCAGAGGCGCTCTATGGGCCTGCAACCCGGATCTTCCTGGAAGTCGCAGCCCAACGGGTTGCCTGCAAGAACCCCCTGAACGGTGAAGACCTTTGTCTGCAAGTTCGTGAACGGAACTTTGACGAAAAAGGACTCAGGGTTGGGGTGCCCGGCGCTTGGCGCCCCCTGTACGAGACCATCGAGGGCTACAAACACACTCCCGGGGTGAGCAACGTCGTGCGCCTGAAAAGATTCCACCGCGCTTCGGCGCCGCCGGGCGCTTCGTCGACGGTCTACGTTCTGGATCTGGTCGTCGAGTCCGCGACGGTTCAGCGTTGACTGAAGCCTCGATCCATCGAGGCGGGTGCCGCCGGTGCGATAGGTTGGCCAGATTTTTGCAGGTCGCGCGCTGCACAAGGCTGTATCGCTGAGCCCGGCTATACTTTAACTTAACATAATATACATCGTATGAAGTACAAAACCAAGAAGGAAGGCGACACGACCGAGTGTCAAGGTCTGGAGCATCTGCACAAGGCGCCGCCCCAGGACAGCCCAACGCAATCACCACCTGCCACGCGGCTGGCGGCTGCGCACGAATGCGGCAATCAGTTCCGCAGCATCCTTGCGCCCCGCGAGATTCGCAAAGTCGATGGCGGATTGTCCCCTGGGGTTCTTCAGCAAGGGATCGGCCCCCTCATCAAGCAGCAACTTCACCGCGTCGGGCGTGCCGAACTGCGCCGCCATCATGAGCGGCGTGCTGCCGTTTGGCGCCTCTGCGTCAATGTAGGCGTGCTTTTCCAGCAGCAACCGCATGATGGCGAGATGCCCGTTGGTTGCGGCGTAATGCAAAGGTGTCCAGCCCGGCTTGTTGACATCGGCTCCCCGTTCGATCAAACGGGTCGCGAAATCTGTTTCCCCTTTGAGCGCGGCAATCATCAGCGGACTCTCATCCTGCGCCGTGCGCGGCTCGACATCGGTCTTGGGCCATTCGATCAGCGCGAGGGCCACTTTGGGCGCAGGCTCCCGCAGCGCGAGAAACAGGCCATGAAAACCTCTGGGATCCCGGGTGTTCGGGTCAAAACCCCGGCTCAGAAGCGCCTTGACGGTGCGATCATCATCTTGCTTGATGGCGCCGAAGAAATCTTCATACGAACCGGAAAATGCGGAAGAACATCCAACTAAAACAATGAGATACAGTACTTTTCTAAGGTTGAATGTCATGACAGGATCCGTGGAAAGAGCCGGTCGAAATTGCGACTGGTCAGCTCAGCGACGGCTTCGACGGGAAGCTGGCGCAGCGCGGCGATTTGCTGGGCTACAAAGGGGACAAACGATGGATTGTTGACCTTTCCGCGGTGCGGCACGGGGGCTAGATACGGGCTGTCGGTCTCGATCAGCAGGCGGTCCAGGGGCACAAAGGCGGCCACTTCGCGCAGGTCTTTGGCGCTCTTGAAGGTCAGGATGCCGGAAAAGGAAATGTAGTAACCCAGATCCAGCGCCGCCCGCGCCACCTGCAGGGTCTCGGTAAAGCAGTGGAAAACGCCCCCCGCGGCACCGGGCGCACCGTCTTCCCCCTCTCCCCGAAGGATGGCCAGCGTGTCGGCGGAGGCGTCGCGGGTGTGGATGACCAGCGGCAGGCCCACTTGCCGCGCCGCGCGGATGTGGGTGCGAAAGCGCTCACGCTGCCATTCCATGTCGGCCACCGTGCGTCCGCCCTTGCGCTCGTTCATCTGGTAGTAGTCCAGGCCGGTCTCGCCGATGGCCACCACCCTGGGCAAGGCGGCACGCTGCACCAGGTCCGCCACGCCAGGCTCGGTGACACCCTCATTGTCAGGATGCACACCCACCGTGGCCCAGAAGTTGTCGTACCCGGTCGCCAGGTCATGCACCCGGGGGAACTCCTCCACCGTGGTGCAGATACACAAGGCACGGCTGACCTGCGCCTGTGCCATTGCCCCGCGTATCGCCGGAAGTTGGGCGGCGAGTTCCGGGAAAGCCAGATGGCAATGGGAATCGGTAAACATAAAATATCAGTAAAAAGACCTTCAACCCAGCGTCAAATGGTCATTGTTTGCTATGGGTTGAGGAATTTTCACCCCCCCGAATCGGCAGAACCCGGCTGCACGGGAGCCGGCTCAAACGGTCTGCGTGGGACGCTCAGACGCGAGGTGTGCGCCCAGCACTTCCTCGATCTTCAGCTTGAGCAAGCGCGATTTCTCGTCAGACGGAAAGCGGATTCCCACACCCTGCGTCCGGCTGCCCGCAACGCCCGCGGGCGAGACCCAGCCGACCTTGCCGGCCACCGGGTAGCGCTGCGGATCATCCGGCAACGACAGCAGCACATAGACATCGTCGCCCAGCCGGTAGTCCCGGGTGGTGGGGATGAAGATGCCACCGTCGGCAAACAGCGGGATGTAGGCCGCATACAGGGCGGCCTTCTCCTTGATCGCCAATTGGATGACGCTGGGGCGGGGGGTCGACGGGTTGACGGAGGCCATGACGGTTGGGTTGAGGTTGAAGTTTAGGGCAAACGCAGGATTTCGTGGGCCTGCATCGACAGTGTTTCCAGCATCAGGCCGGGATTGAAGGGGTGCTCGGCCGTGCGCGCCGCCTGGCTCAGGGACTTTGACCACGCGCCCAAGGCCGCCATGGAAGCGACGGGTGCGGGCGGCAGATCCGCACTGTCGAAGAAACGCGGGGCAGCCCCGGACAACCGGGCCAGCAGGTCGTGGCAAAGCTTTTGCAAGGCGTCGATCGCCTGGGGCGGCGTGTAGTCCGCCAGGGCCATCGCCTCACCACGGGCCAGATCGCGAGGTAATTGGGCCCAGGCCCCGGCGGCCCGGCCCGAGCGGGCAAGGCGCAAGGCGTCGTCCGGGCGGCCGCCGGCCGCACGCAACCAGACGTGGGCTTGCTCGCCCTCGACCCCCTGCGCCGCCAGCCACGCCAGCGCGGGCGGTGTGCCGGGCCAGACCATGGCATGCCCCAGGCAGCGGCTGCGGATCGTGGGGAGCAACTGGTGCGCTGCCTCACTGGCCAACACGAACTTCACATCGCCAGGCGGCTCCTCCAGGGTCTTGAGCAGCGCGTTGGCGGTGACGGGATTCATACGCTCGGCCGGATACACCAGCACGGCCTTGCCGCGGCCACGGGCGCTGGTTCGCTGGGCAAACTCGACCGTGTCGCGCATCGCCTCGACGCGAATTTCCTTGCTCGGCTTGCGCTTCTTGTCGTCGATCTCGCCCTGGGCCTTCTCGCTCAGCGGCCAGCCGCGCTCGATCATCACGGTCTCGGGCATCAGCACGGCCAGGTCGGCATGGGTGCGCACGGCAATCGCATGGCAGCTGGTACAGACGCCGCAGGCGCCCTGCCCCGTCGGGTGTTCACACAGCCAGGCGCTGACCAGCGCCATCGCCAGGTCGTACTGCCCCAGACCCGATGGGCCCTGCAACAGCCACGCATGGCCGCGTTGGGCCAGCAACTGCCGGGTCTGCGCGGCAATCCAGGGCGCGATGGACGGCGCGTCGCTCATCGGGCTTGCCCCGCCTTGAGCACGGCGGCCTGGACGTCGGCCCAGACGGCCTCGCGAGGCTGGTCGGCATTGATGCGGGCAAAACGCGCTGGGTC